>JBAQDW010000413.1:0-14124 GCA_049286445.1 Rhodoferax sp.
GCCAAGGTGGCGGCTAAACCGGTGGCCAAAAAGGCAGCCCAGGTCAGCGCCAAGCCGGCGTTGGACAAGGCAGGGAAAGCCAAAAAAACCAAAATGGTGCGCGACAGCTTCACCATTCCCAAGCCCGAGTACGACATCATTGCCAGCCTTAAGCATCGTGCCGGTGAGTTGGGCAATGCGGTGAAGAAAAGCGAGTTGATTCGCGCCGGCATCAAAGCCTTGGCGTCCATGGCCGATGCGGCCTACGTGGCGGCTTTGAAGGTGGTGCCGACTATTAAAACGGGGCGTCCGACCAAGCGCTAAAAACAGAGCCGTAACGAGACGGCTGTTGCATCACAAAGGGCAGTCGCGTTCAGCAACTGCCCTTTTTTTTGGCCCTCGGTGAACCCAGGCGTGTGATTCCATTTTCAGATCGATAAACGCTTAGGCGCGAAGCCGCAGACAGTGCAGACGCACGGCAAGGCGAAGCAACAACAGATCCTATTGGTAGGGCGTTGGCATGTTTGGATTGGCGGGCGACCGCGTTGCTTTAGAGTCGCCTGACGCGTTTGCGGTGGTCGCGCACGTTGTCGCCAGCAATGCGCGACTCCTCTGTGCCTTTTACCTCGCCCACTTTGTGGTCCGAGCCCGTCACCGGTTTGGCATTGACTGCGCTTTCATGTTCAAAAGCGTGAGATTTGTCGGTGTTGCGGTAATACCGGTACAAGGCCCAATACAACAATGCCGCACCGGCTGGCCCCATGGCCAGCAGCCATAGCTCGCTGTCTTCACTCATGTTGTATTCCCCAAAAACCAAAGTGCAATACCTTCAAGAAAGCTGCCCACGGTGAACGCGGCCAGTAGCAGCTTCCAGTGCTGTACCGGCACGCTGCCCATCGTCTCGCCTGTGCGCCCATTGACCGCAATGTAATGCAGCATGCCGCCGTTGCTGCCTTGCTGATGGTAAGAGTAGAGCCACACCGGCAAAACCATGGACACCCAGCGCGTGCCGTGAACGGTCAGGCGCTCCTGCTCCCAACGCACGCCCCGGTCGTAGGGGCCCATCGACGCTTCGACCTGGGCGCGGGCGATGGAAAGCAGTTGCTCTTCTAGCCGGGGGCGCAGGTGTTCCACGTCGCGGTCGCGTTTTTGCGACGTGAAGCCCGTCAGGTAAGACGCGTTCCACTTCACCGCGTTCTTGGTGTCAAACGGCAAAATCGTGTTGATGATGTTGTTGGTGTTGGCGCGGCTGTCCAAGTTGCCGCGCTCAGCCGATGACTCCAGTGTCAAGTCGTCCACGGTGAAGTCCACATGGCGCTCCACTTGGTAGACGTCGGCATCGTAGTAAGTTTTCTTCTCATTTCCGCTGCCTCTGGTGTATTCGCGCGTCTCGATTTCAGCTTTGCCGACCACGCTCACACTCGAATTGCCGTCAATGATCATGTAGGGCAAATAAACGCCGATGACGTTTTCAGGCGTGAACTGTTCCTTGAACGCCTTCAGCGCGAACATGCGCCGGTTGCCCACAAACTGCCGGATGCGCGCCACCGCATCCCCCTTCTTGATGTGAAAGGGCAGCACGGCATCGGGCACGGCACCGTTGTCCACCTGTTCGTTGACACCGAAGACGTGGCGACACCAGTGGCAGCGCGCCGTCATGGCGCTCTCTGTGTTGATGGTCACCTCTGCACCGCAGCCAGCGCACTGAAAGGTCATCAAGTCAGCCGCATCGGTGTCGATGGTTTTGGCCCCCGACGCGATGACCGTGCCTTTGAGTTGATCAATGCCTTCACCAAGCGCAAATTCCTCCTCAACGCGCTGGCCATGCCATTCATTTCGGCAATAAAGGCAAATCAGCAGATCGCTGCCTGGTTTTTGCTGAATATCGGTGGCGCCACATTTCGGGCAGCGGTTGAGGCCGTCTTTGAGCGCCTGGTCAGACGTGTCAATCGCGACCGGGTCGGGTGCCAGCAGCTCATCCTGAAGGGGTTGGGGCAGCGTGGCCGGGTCGATGGGAAAACGCCCTGGCGGTGGGGGCACGTTTTGCGGGGACCCAGGACCCAAATAGGGCGGCACAGGTGGGGGCGACCCAGTAGAACCGTTGGACATGGCAGGCACCTCGACTAAAACTTACAGTCCCAGCGCTTTGGCTTTCACCGCGTCGTAATCGGCCTGCGTGATCAGCTGCAAGTCGAGCATTTCCTTGGCTTTCTTCAATTTGGCGAGGGTGTCGTCTGCCGCCGGTGCCGCCGGTGCCGCCGGTGCCAAGGGGGCCACGGGTTGCTGCAGGCTGCCCATGCCGCCGATCATGCCCGAGGCCATGCCCAAGCCCATGATGCCTGCCGACCCCCCGTTTTCGCCGGCGGACTGCATGCCTGCGGCCACACTCGCTTGCAAATTGGAATTGCCGCGCGCACCGGCCAACGCATCGGCGCGCTGAACGGTTTTGAGCAGCTCGCGCGTGTTGGGGTCGTACTCGATGGAGACGATCGCTGTTTTGACGATGGCCAGGCCGCGGTCAGCTTTCCACTGGTAGCCACTCTCCACCGCGTCGGACAGGCTTTTGGCGAAGCCAATCGAGTCTTGCTGCAGCTTGGTGATGCGATTGCCCTTGCTCGGGTCGTTGGTGTAGAGGCTGAACGCAGGCGCAAGTGAACTCACCACCTCGCTAAAAAGCTGGCTGGCGGCGGCGTTGTCGAGGTCGGTGAAGTCAAACACCTGCCCTGACTGTAGGTAGCTGGCTGGCACAAAGTTCTTCACGAACAAAATTGGGTCCACGATTTTCAGCGTGTAAGAGCCGCGCGTGATCGCCCCCACTTGCGTGCCCAAGAAGTGGTCGTCCCAGTAAATTTCAGACTGCGTACCGAATCGGTTGTTGGGCAGCTCTTTGAGCGAAACAAAGAACGCCGCCTGCTGCGAGCCGGGCCGGCCGCCGAACTTGAAACGCTCCCAGCTCTGCTTGACCAGCGCGTCCATCAGGCCGCCACCGGTGAAGATTGACTTCGAATTCAGGTCGTCCGATTTCCACTCGTAGGCGCCCGGTTCTGCCGCAAAACCGGTGATGGCACCGTCTTGAAATAGCAGCAAGCCGTAACCTTCTGGCACCACAATCTTGGACCCGTTGGTGATGACGTTGGACGATCCCTTGGTATTGGCACCGCGACCGGCATTGCTGCCCTGCGGCACAGCGGCAAACAGCGCCGCCGTGGCAGGCAAACCGGCCGGAACGGTGAAGAAGTCCTTCCACTGGTCGGCAAGTGTGCCGCCGATTGAACCCGCTACTGCTTGAAAAAGACCCATGACATCTCCGTTTGGTTCTTGGTTGAGCACGGTGCCCAACACCTACCCAAGAAACTATACCGTACCCCACAGCGACTTCAATTTGACGCAGACTGCTATTTTTTTAAGAGCTGCATGCGAAGATACAGTAAGGGCTAGCGTCCAATTTCGCTTAAAGGTACAAAGGTGTCAACAGGGGCGTGATGCGCCAGCGCGGTCGCCGCGTCAGGGTCACTATTGATCTTTGTCAACGCGAGAGGCGCTGGTCAGCGGGAAGATGAAGTTCTATCAAAAGGAGATTCTGATGCCTGAGACTGATTACATCCGCTGGTTTCGCGAACTGTCGCTGACTGATTTGCCGCTGGTGGGAGGAAAAAATGCGTCGCTGGGCGAGATGTTCCAGCAACTCACCCCCTTGGGCGTGCGCGTGCCCGATGGGTTTGCCGTCACCGCGCCTGCCAACAAAGACGCGCTGGACGCCGCAAACGCTTGGCCTGAGTTACACCAGTTGTTAGACCACCTGGACAAAACCGATGTGACGGCATTGGCCAAAGTGGGTGCCCGCGCGCGAGAAATTGTTTACGGCGCGCCCATGCCCCAAGCGGTGGAGCAGCAGGTGCGGGAAGCCTGGCGCACCCTGAAGGCGGCCAGTGGAGATGACTTGAGTGTGGCGGTTCGCAGCTCCGCCACCGCTGAAGATCTGCCCACGGCGAGCTTTGCGGGCCAGCACGACACCTACCTCAACATCCAGGGTGAAGAGATGTTGCTTGATGCGGTCAAGCGCTGTCAGGCGTCGCTGTTCACCGACCGGGCCATCTCTTACCGCATTGACAACGGGTTTGACCACTTCAAGGTCTTTTTGTCGGTGACGGTGATGCAAATGGTGCGCAGCGACCAGGCGTCCAGCGGTGTGGTGTTCACCATTGACACCGAGTCAGGCCACCCGGACGTGGTGTTCATTACCGGGGCGTGGGGCTTGGGCGAAAACGTGGTGCAAGGCACGGTGGACCCCGATGAGTTCTACGTGCACAAGCCCACCTTTAGACAGGGTTTTCGCAGCGTGTTGAGCAAAACGCTGGGCGACAAACAGGTGCAAATGGTTTACGCGCCGGGCCGCACCCGCGAGCCCGTCATCAACCGGCCCACGCCCAAGGCAGACCGCAAGCGCTATTGCCTGAGCGATGCCGATGTGCTGATCTTGGCCGACGCCGCCATCAAAATTGAAGACCATTACAGCCAGTTGGCCGGTGAGCGCCGCGCGATGGATATTGAGTGGGCCAAAAACGGACCCGAGGGCGAGATTTTTATTGTGCAGGCCCGACCCGAAACCGCCATTTCTCAGCGCAACGCCTTGATGCTGGAGGAGTATGTGCTGGACGGCAGCGCCGCGCTGCGCGCCACGGGGCGCGCGGTGGGTGCCAAGATTGCAACTGGCAAGGTCCGCGTGGTGAACAGCGCCACCCAGCTGGCGGCATTCCGGCCCGGTGAGGTGCTGGTGGCCGACACCACCACGCCGGACTGGGAGCCGGTGATGAAAACCGCCGCCGCCATCGTGACCAACCGGGGCGGGCGCACCTGCCATGCGGCCATTGTGGCGCGAGAGTTGGGCATCCCGGCGGTGGTGGGTGCTGAGCACGCCAGCGAGCTCTTGAAAGACGGGGAGTTAGTGACGGTGTCCTGCGCAGAAGGCGCGGTCGGCAAGGTGTACGAAGGCGCAGTGGCGTTCCATAAGCTGGTCACTGACCTGACGGGCCTTAAACGACCGCAAACCCACATCATGGTGAACTTGGGCAACCCGGAGTTGGCGTTTCAGGTGAGCCAAATGCCATGCGACGGCGTGGGCTTGGCGCGTATGGAGTTCATCATCAACGAGCACATTAAAGTGCACCCCATGGCTGTGCTCCACCCGGAGCGCATCACGGACGATGCGCAGCGGGCCAAGGTGCAAGCGCTCTCAACGGGCTATGCCGATGGTGCCAGTTACTTTGTGGAAAAACTGGCCGAAGGCGTGGGCACGATTGCCGCCGCCTTTTACCCGCGCCCGGTCATCGTGCGCCTGTCAGACTTCAAGAGCAACGAGTACGCCGCACTCCTGGGCGGGCGCGACTTTGAGCCGCATGAAGAAAATCCCATGATTGGCTTCCGGGGTGCCGCGCGTTACATCCACCCCGCTTATGCAGAAGGCTTTGCGTTGGAATGCGCCGCCATGCTTCGGGTGCGGGAAACCATGGGGCTGACCAACCTCAAACTCATGGTGCCGTTCTGCCGCCGTCTGGAAGAGGCCCGCAAAGTGCTGGCCGCCATGGCAAGCCATGGCCTCAAGCGCGGCGAAAACGGGTTGGAGGTTTACGTGATGTGCGAGATCCCCAACAACGTGTTGCTGATTGACGAGTTTTCAGCACTGTTTGACGGCTTCTCGATTGGCTCCAACGACCTGACGCAGCTCACGCTGGGGGTGGACCGGGACAGCGCCATCGTGGCCGACTCGTTTGACGAGCAAGACCCCGGCATGCGCAAAATCTTCAAAATGGCCATTGAAGGCGCCAAACGCAACAAGCGCCACTCCGGCATTTGCGGCCAGGCTCCGAGTGACCACATTGAAGTGGCCCGCTACTTGGTGGAGCTCGGCATCGACAGCATCAGCCTCACCCCCGACCGGGTACTGCAAACCATGCAGGCCGTGCAAGACATCGAGGCGGCGCAGGGACTGTCTCCGCGCCAAGTGGAATGAGGTTGGGCCGGGTGCTGACCTGAGGTTTGCACGGCGGGTGCTTGGTACAAGCCAAGGGCGCGCCGCGTTTTACCGGGGCAATTCCACAGGGGTGGCCTCTGCCTCTTCGGAGGGTGCTTCAAAGCTGTCGCGAAAGCTGAAGTAAAGCGAGGTGAAAAACATGGACACCATCACCATGAGGGCGGGCAACATCAGGCTACTGGCCAGCTCGGCGCTGCCTGCCAGGGTGGCGATGAGGGTGACCGCCACCACCAAGAGCATCAACACACCAATCCAAGTCACACCAAAAACAACAAACGCCCAAAAGTTGCGCAAACAAGCCACGATGCTAAAGAACAGACTTTTGGCAGGCGTCAAGCCATGCCAGTGGACCAGCGCCGGGGCGTGCCAAAACAACAGCGACAGTGGCAGGTGCAGGCCAATGAAGACCCACATTGCGGTTTGAAAATTGCCCTCCATGAGCACCTCGCGCTCCGGCATGCTGCCGCCCAGATAAACCTGCGCGAAGTCGCCGCCATCCACCAACCAGGACGCGCCCATGGCCACCAAAAACCCCAACGCATACAGAGCGCCCAGCGTCAGCATGGCGCGGCCCTGATTTTTGCCCGCACGAAAGGCGGCCAGCAGAAGGGTGGGCATGGGAAAGCGGCCTTGGGAGGCTTCTTTGGTGGCGGCCATCAATCCCAGCGTAGCGCCGGGCAAAAAGGTCATGGCCAGCACAAACCCAACCCAAGGAATCAGACTGGCAATCGTCATGACCGCCATGAACATAAAAAACAAACCGGCCAAGGCCAGCGGTTGCTTGAAAAAGGTTTGAATGCCGAGCTTCACCCACAAGGCGCCGGTGCGGGCGGGAACAATTTTGAGTTTCATACCGGCATCGCCATTTCGCTCATCGACACCACCGGGCTGATGCGCGCGCGCAGCACCCGCTCAAAATGGCTCGGGTCATGCGCTTTGAGCATGCTGGCCTCGCGCGGCAGGTGAAAGTCCCACAAACGCGACAGCCAGAAACGCAGGGCACCTGCACGCAGCATGGCAGGCAATAGCGCACGTTCAGCTGCTGTCAAAGGGCGCACCGCGCCGTAAGCGGTCATAAAGCGCTGTGCCCGTTCTGGGTCGTGCGCGCCGCTGGCCAAGTCAATGCACCAGTCGTTCAAGGTGACCGCAATGTCGAACAGCCAAGCGTCAACGCCGGCAAAATAAAAGTCGAAAAAGCCAGTCAGGTGGGGTTTGCCGTCCCGCGTGTCAAACATCACGTTGTCCCGAAACAAGTCGGCGTGAATCGGTCCGCGCGGCAGGGCCGTGTAGGACGAGGATTGGGCGACATGGTTTTGGTAGGCCAGCTCGCTTTGCATCAGCTGAGCCTGGTCGCTGGTCAGGTAGGGCAGGACGACGGGGACCGTGTCATTCCACCAGTTCAAGCCCCGCAAATTGGGCTGCGACAAGTCAAAATCTCGTCCGGCCAAGTGCATTTGGGCCAACATGGCACCCACGGCGGCGCAATGCTCGGCGGTGGGGTTCAATTCACTGGCACCCGTCAGCTTACTCACCACGGAGGTCGGTTTGTCTTTCAGCTTCAGCACCAGCTCGCCTTTGGCGTTGGCCGTGGGGTCGGGCACGGGAATGCCATGCCCCGCCAGGTGTTTCATCAAACGCAAGTAAAACGGCAGTTGCTCAAAACTCAGCCGCTCAAACAGGGTGAGGACGTAGTCGTTGGTCTGCCCGTCTAGTGCAGTGGAAACAAAGTAGTTGGTGTTTTCGATGCCGCCCGAGCAACCCTTCATATAAGTCAACTCACCCAGCTTGAGTTGTTTGAGCAGGGCGGCGGCCTCTTTCTCAGTCACTTCCGTGTAAACCGCCATGGCTTAAAACCCCAGAATTTTCCAGCTGCGTTCGCCGCTGTCGGGTTTCACGTCATAGGCCGGCATGCCGCCTTTGGGTTGAACCGTGATGGTTTTGGTTTCTCCGCCCACCCGCAACTCGCTAATGCGGCTGCCGGCGTCTTCGATAAGAATACGTTCGGTGCGTTTTTCAATGGCGGTGCGGGGTGCTGTCGCAGGTGCTGAGGCAGGGGCCTGGGCCCAGCTGGAGCTGATGCAGGCGAGAAGTAGGGGGAGGATAAGGGGCAGGCGCATCGGGCAATTGTAGAACCACCCCCGCGCCCCGGCGCGCAGGCAAAATGCAGCCATGAACGACTCTCAAAACAAGCCCAAAACCCTGCTGCTGGTGGATGGCTCCAGCTACCTTTACCGCGCTTTTCACGCCATGCCGGACCTGCGGGCCGTGCCGGGCGACGCCACCAGCGCGCCCACAGGGGCCATTCGCGGCATGATCAATATGCTACAAAGCTTGCGCAAAGACGTGCCCGCTGACTTTGCCGCGTGCGTGTTTGATGCCAAGGGCCCCACCTTTAGAGACGCGCTTTACCCTGAGTACAAGGCGCATCGTTCGCCCATGCCGGACGACTTGCGCGCCCAGATTGAGCCGATTCACGAAGTGGTTCGGCTGATGGGTTGGAAGATTTTGGATGTGCCCGGTGTGGAGGCCGACGATGTGATTGCCACCTTGGCGGTCACCGCCGCTGCTCAGGGTATTCAAGTCATTGTGAGCAGTGGGGACAAAGACTTGGCGCAGCTGGTCAACTCGCACATCACCATCATCGACACCATGAATGGCCGTCGCCGCGACGAAGCGGGTGTGGAGGCCGAATTCGGTGTGCCTGCGCGCCTCATGATCGACTACCAAGCGCTGGTGGGTGACACGGTTGACAACGTGCCAGGCGTGCCCAAAGTGGGGCCCAAGACCGCCGCCAAGTGGCTGCAGCAGTACGGTTCGCTGGACGCGGTGGTTGCGCATGCCCACGAGATCAAAGGCGTGGTGGGGGAGAACTTGCGCAACGCGCTGGACTGGTTGCCCATGGCGCGCGAGTTGGTCTCGATGAAAACGGATTGCGACCTGACCCGTTGGATACCTGGTTTACCTGCTATGGATTCAATAGCTACAGGTGCAATGGATACGAGGGCATTGGCTCAATTTTATGAAGAATACGGGTTCAAAGGCTTGGCCCGGGCGCTGGCTGCCAGCGCGGCGGGTGACGCCCCTGCCAAGCCCAACCCCTTAAGCGGCGCTTCCAGAGCCCTGTCGCGCGAGCCAGATCTGTTTGATGTGCCCGATGAGGCGCTGCCTGCATCTGCGCGCCCGGTGAGCCGCGTGGTCTATGACACGATCCTCACTTGGGCCGCGTTGGAGACGTGGCTTGCCCGTTTGGAAAGCGCTGAATGGGTGGCTGTGGACACAGAGACGACTTCTTTGGATGACATGCGGGCCGAGATTGTGGGCATCAGCTTCAGTGTCACACCGGGCGAGGCGGCTTACATTCCGGTGGCGCACCGTTACCCGGATGCGCCCGAGCAGTTGCCGCGTGACGAGGTGCTGGCCAAGCTCAAACCGTGGCTGGAGAACGGTGCCCAGAAGAAACTGGGGCAAAACATCAAGTACGACCGCCACGTCTTTGCCAACCACGGCATTGAGGTGCAGGGTTACGCCCACGACACCATGCTGCAAAGCTATGTGCTGGAGGTGCACAAGCCGCATGGGCTGTCGAGCTTGGCAGAGCGGCACCTGGGCCGCAGTGGCATCACTTTTGAGGATTTGTGTGGCAAAGGCGTCAATCAGCTTTGCTTTGACCAAGTCGACATAGCCAAAGCCGCTGAGTACGCGTGTGAAGACGCCGACCAAACTTTGGATGTGCACCAGGTTCTGTGGCCGCAATTGGAGGCCGACGACAAGTTGCGCTTTATTTATGAATTGGAAATTGCCAGCAGTGAAGCGCTTTACCGCATTGAGCGCAACGGTGTGTTGATTGATGGCCCCACGCTGGCGGCACAAAGCCATGAACTGGGCGCACGCATTGTGCAACTTGAGACTGAGGCCCATGCACTGGCGGGCCAGCCCTTTAACCTGAGTAGTCCCAAGCAAATTGGTGAGATTTTCTTCACCAAGCTGGGTTTACCGATCGTTAAAAAAACGGCCACGGGAGCGCCCAGCACCGACGAAGAGGTTTTAGAAAAGCTGGCTGAAGACTTTCCGCTGCCCGCCAAAATTTTGGAGCACCGGGGTTTGGCCAAGCTAAAGGGCACCTACACCGACAAGTTGGCGCAGTTGGCACACCCGCGCACGGGGCGCGTGCACACGCACTACGCGCAAGCGGTGGCCGTGACGGGGCGCTTGTCCAGCAACGACCCCAATTTACAAAACATTCCGATTCGCACCCCCGAGGGGCGGCGCGTGCGCGAAGCCTTTGTGGCGCCTGCCGGTTGCGTGATTGCCAGCGCCGATTACAGCCAGATCGAGCTGCGCATCATGGCCCACATCAGTGGGGATGCCGCGCTGGTGCTGGCGTTTCACGATGGCATGGACGTGCACCGCGCTACCGCCGCCGAGATTTTTGGCATTGGCACCAGTGAGGTGACCACAGAACAGCGCCGCTACGCCAAGGTGATTAATTTTGGCTTGATTTACGGCATGAGCGCCTATGGCTTGGCGCGTGCTTTAAGCATTGACAACACGGCTGCCAAAAACTACATCCAGCGCTACTTTGACCGCTACCCAGGGGTTAAAAATTACATGGACCAGACCCGTCAGTTGGCCAAAGCCCAAGGTTATGTGGAAACTGTGTTTGGGCGCCGCCTGTACCTCCCCGAGATCAACTCACCCAATGGCCCGCGCCGTGCCGGTGCCGAGCGTGCGGCCATTAACGCGCCCATGCAGGGCACGGCCGCTGATCTGATCAAGCTCAGCATGGTGAAAGTGCAGCAGGTGTTGGACGCCGAAAACCGGGGTACTCGCATGATCATGCAGGTGCATGATGAACTGGTGTTTGAGGTGCCAGAGGCGGAGGTGGCGTGGGTCAAGCACGAAATACCGCGTTTGATGGCGGGCGTGGCGCATTTGAAAGTGCCCTTGTTGGCTGAGGTCGGCGTTGGCGCCAATTGGGACCAGGCGCACTGACCGTGTGCCTCATGGGCATTCTCGGTTTAACTCAAAGGCGCGGGGCGGGTGCGGGGGGTGTCGTCTTCGATCTCCCAGTCCTCTTGCGTGGCCAATTCGTAGCGCGCCCGACCGGCTGACTTTGCACGGTACATGGCTGCGTCCGCGGTATTGACCAGCAATGTGGCATCGAGGCTGGGATGGGGAACAACGGTTGCCACGCCAATGCTGATCGTCACCAGCGACGAGGTGGATGAGGCGGCATGCGCAATCGCTTCTCGGCGAATGTGATCGAGGCAGTTTTGGGCGGTTTCACGGGCTTGGGCAGCGTCTGCTCCTGGTAGCAGCAGCACAAATTCTTCACCCCCATAGCGCGCCACCACCTCGCCTGAGCGGCGCAAGCCGCTCATCAACACGCCTGCCACACGGCGCAAACATTCATCGCCTGCCAGGTGGCCGTAATGGTCATTAAAATTTTTAAAGTGGTCGATGTCCACCATCAACAGGCTCAGCGGCAAACCGCTGCGTCCTGCGCGCTGCCATTCCGACTGCAGCAACTCATCGAAACTGCGCCGGTTCGCCAACCCCGTCAATCCGTCCGTGGATGATTGCTGCGTGAGCATTTGGTTGGCAGCTTCAAGTTTTTTCCCGCGACGAACCATGTCCGTGACATTGATTCGTGCCGAAATCAAGTAGCCGTCTGCGGCCCGGGTGTGCTGGATGTTGACCCAGATGTCACCTGCCAGTTCCTGCAGCTGCGGCTGCGCCGTATTGTTGCGTTGGGCCAAATGCTGCTGTAACCACCGGTCTTCATGCCCCAACGCGGCAGGAATGAGGTGACGGCGCAGGTTGGCGCGCATCAACGCTTCATAGGTCTGGCCAATGTGGTCGGGTGCGTGGAAGTCTGCCACCGTGTGGTTAACGCTTTTGTTGTACAAAACAAGCCGGTCTTTGGTGTCCCAAATTTCAAGTCCAATGTTCAACGCATTCAGTGTCGAGGACAGGAGTTGTCGGCTGGCTTTGAGTGCCTCTTGAGAGTGAGCGGTGCCGTGCAAAGACCCATGGCGCCTGGTGACTCGGCCTGAACCTAACTTTAAAAAGTCAAACCAGCCCATACGGTCTCTCCGGCGTGCCAGTACGGGCCGGTGGCCTCTGCATGACACGCAACCTGCGCCGTGTCATGCGGGCTCCAGTACACAGGCATGGGGCACCAGAGCGGAAGTGAAGGTGATTGTCATTGGCTTTGAGAATAGCTGATTTGAGCGTATTTACCGCTCCGCACGAAGTAACTTGTTGTTATTGCAAACCGGGGTTGAGCGCCCAGGTGCGGGCCCAGTCGCTTGCCAACAGGCGATTCCTGGCCTTTTTAAAGCCGGTCAAAATACGCACCACTTTGCTTTGCCCCTTTTGACTGAACGCCCGTGAACAACCCCGTCCTCTCTGCTTTGCTACCCGTGATGCTGCTCATTGCTATTGGTTTTATAGCTGGTCGCGCAGAGTGGATAAGGGCTGAAGCCACAAAAGACCTCTCAAATTTGGTGTTCATGGTGTTGACGCCCGCCTTGCTGTTTCGCACCATGAGCACGGTGCATGTGCAAGACCTGAACTTCAAACCGGTGGCCCTGTATTTTGTGGCAGCGGGTTTGCTGTTCTTTGCCATGTATTTCTGGCAAGGGGCGACGCGGCGAGCAGCGGTGTTGGGCCTGGGTGCCACCTTCAGCAACACGCTGGTGATTGGCACCCCCCTGATTGGGCTGGCTTACGGCCAGGCGGGGTTGATCACTTTGTTCACTTTGATCTCGGTGCATGCGTTGGTGCTGTTGACGATGGCCACCGTGGTGCTGGAGCTGTCGGTGGCGCGAGAGGCGGCGGCCAGCGGCGCCAGTACGGGGCGTTCCATGTTTCGCACGGTGTTGACGGCGGCGCGCAACGGCATCATTCACCCGGTGCCCTTGCCCATCATCGTGGGGCTTTTGTTTGCGCAAACCGGGCTGGTGGTGCCTGAGGTGATTGACAAACCCGTGCAACTGCTGGGCAATGCGTTTGGACCACTGGCTTTGCTGTTGGTCGGTGTGACGGTGACCCATGGACGGGTAGGGGCGCAGCTCAAGGCCGCTTTGGGCTTGAGTCTGGTGAAGAATTTGGGTTTGCCAACTATCATGGCCGCGGTAGGCTGGGCGGCGGGCATGAGCGGTTTGCCGCTGAGCGTGATGATCGTCGCTGCCTCCTTGCCCATGGGGGCCAACGTGTTCATGTTTTCCCAGCGCTACGAAGTGGCCCAAGACTTAATTACCGCCAGTTTGGCGGTGTCGACCGCCCTCGGTGTGCTGACCATTTCCTTGGTGATGGCGATGATCGGCTGGTTTTAACCGAGGTGGTTCATTGCACGCCACTCCCTCGCGCCTACCGCGGCAGCGTGCTGTTGCGCATGACCAGCGTAGGCTGCAAGGCGATTGCGGCGGCGTCTGATGCGGCGTTCAAGCCCAGATCGGTGAGGATTTTTAAACCCGCGTTTTGACCAATCGCGTAGCGCGGCGCGGCCAGCGTGCTGATACCGCCACCCAGTTGAGCAGCAATGGGGAAATCACCAAACCCCAGCAGCGCCAAGTCTTGCGGCACTCGAATCCCCATGTCCTGCGCTTGCAACCACGCCCCTGCCGCCAAATGGTCGTTGGCAAAGGCAATGCCTTGGGGCAGGGTGCCGGATTGCAAACCCTGTAAGGCCTGTCGGCCCGCAGCCATGGGTTCGCCCCGATCGGCTTTAATGATGCGAACGGTGGCCCCCGCCCGTTCGACGGTCTGGGCAAAACCTTCGCCTCGTTCATGGGCGCGAAAGTCTTCTTTGACGCCGCTGTCCACATAAACCAAATCGGTGAGACCGCAGTCCAGCAGGTGCAGCGCCATGGTGTGACCGGCGCTGCGGTGGTTGAAGCCAATTTGGATGAATTCCATGGCTTCAGGGTCTTTTTCCCAGATTTCGATGACCGGTGTGCCGCTGGCCTGCGCTTGGCGCATCAGTGTCAAGGCCCCGGCCGTGTGGCGAAGCCCCGTGACCACCAACGCCGCTGGAGCCCAGCCAAGCACGGCGCGCAGCTGCTCTTCTTCGCGTTCCAGGCTGTAGTTGGTGGACGCCAGCAGCAACT
>JBAQDW010000414.1:0-2537 GCA_049286445.1 Rhodoferax sp.
CGGTGGCCCAACGCCAATTGGCCCGTGACACGGCCAAACGCATTCAGGCACTGGGCTATGTGCCCTGGGTAGCCACACCCGATTTGGGCACACTGGGTGTGGGAGAAATTGAGGTCATGCCGCGCAAGGTGCTGGTGGTGCACAGCGTGACCAAAGACGAGGAGGCGCTGCGTGAGATGGGACCCGTGCGCCTCGGCTCCATGCCGCTGCAGTACCTGGGGTATGTCCCGGTTTTTGTGGACGCCATGAACCTGCCCCAACACACTCTCGCAGGTTTGTATGCCGGGGTGGTGGTGTGGTTGACAGAACTCGATCCCCCTGAGAGCGAGGCTTTGTTGACGAGTTGGGTGACGCGTCAAGTCGGAGACCAGGTGCCCGTTGCGCTGCTTGACCCCCCTGAGTATTTAATGGAAGGTCCCGTTGGTCAGCTCTTGGGTTTGACAAAGTCGTATCCGCCCATGAACACAGCGCCCATTGAGATCGCGTTTAAGAGCCCTTTAATGGGCTATGAGCGGGAACCAAAACCTCTTGCCAATGAGTTTTTTGCTTTGGCCCTGGTGAAGGGAGAGCCTTTGCTCACCCTCCAAAGGGATCAGCACCAGCAAGTCGCTGCGGCCATTACCCCCTGGGGCGGTTACGCTATGTCCCCGTTCACCATGGTCATGCTGGCCGCGGGGGCAGGCGACCGATGGATCGTGGACCCTTTTGGTTTTTTAGCCAAGCGCTCAAGTTGCCGGCCATGCCGGTGCCTGACGTCAGCACGGAGTCGGGGCGCAGGCTGTTCATGGTGCACATGGACGGTGACGGCTGGGTGAGCCGATCTGAATTGCCCGGCAACCCGCTGGCGGCTGAGCTGGTGCGTGACCGGGTGGTCAAAAAATACCCGGTTCCCATGACCATCTCGGTGATTGAGGCCGAGACTTCGCCCAAGGGGCTCTACCCAGAACTGTCTCCATTGGCCGAGCAAGTTGCAAAAGACATTTTTCGTGAGCCGCATGTGGCTATCGCCTCGCACAGCTATTCCCATCCCTTTTTCTGGGCCAAAGTGGAGGCGGGCGACGAATCGTATGGTGTCAAGGCCGTGAACCTGAATTTGGCGGGCTATGAATTCAGCCTGCAGCGTGAGATTGAAGGGTCCATTCGCTACATTGAAGAACGCCTCGCCCCACCTGGCAAAAAAGTGGAGATCTTCTTTTGGACTGGCGACTGTGTTCCCAGTAGCGAAGCACTGGAGTGGACCCACCGAGTGGGCGTACTCAACATGAATGGAGGCGACACCACCGCGACGCTCGCTCACCCCACGATGACCCGTGTCGAAGGCTTGGGGTTGCGCCGAGCAGGAGGCTACCAAGTGTTTGCCCCTAACCAAAATGAGAATGTTTACACCAATGAATGGACTGGACCGTTTTACGGGTTTGATCGGGTGATTGAGACTTTTGAATTCACCGAGAAGCCCCGCCGTCTCAAGCCGATCAACATCTACTTTCACACCTACCTGACGACCAAAACCGCGGGCATGCGCTCCCTCGACAAAATATTCACCTACGCGATGGCGCAAAAGACGATGCCGGTGTACGTGTCGGAGTACGCGCGCAAGGTACTGGATTTCCAGGACGTGGCGGTGGCTCGCACGCCGGCGGGCTGGCGTGTGCGGGGGGCCAAGGATCTGCGCACCTTGCGGCTACCGAACACCCTGGGGTTCACTGATATCAGGAAAAGCCAAGGCGTTGCGGGCTACACCCTTGGAGAGAACGACAGTTACATTCACTTGGCCTCTGATGCTGCGCTGCTGGCGTTGAGCACGGTCGAGTCGCCTGCGCCTCGGTTGGACTCGGCCAATGCGCGAATTGAGCGTTTTGAGCAAAACAGCACCGGCGCACAATGGCAGTTCAAAGGGCATGTGCCGCTCCAGTTCACGGTGGCCCATGCTGACGACTGCCGCGTGCGCATGGGGGGACGCAACCTCACGCCCGCTCGTCGCGAGGGCAAGCTGTCTCACTTCGAATTAAAAACCCACGCGACGGGACCGATCGAAATACGTTGTCGGGCCTAAGCCAAATGCCTCCCGCGAGGCAGTCGCGCCCCAGGGGCGCGCGACCTCAACCGTTTTCTTCTTTGAGGCGTGCCTGACGTTCAATGCGCGCCAGCAGCCGCATCTGCCGCAGCAGCGCCGCCTTGTTTGGGGCGGGACAGCCAGACAAACGGAATCAAGGCCATAAAGATCAATGCTGAAGCGAAAAAAACATCGTTGGCGGCCAGCATGTACGCCTGTTGATCGATCAGCCGGTTCACCTGCGCCAAGGCTTGGTCTGGGCTGAGACCAAGTCGTGACAAGCCTTCTAGCGTTTGGGTGGCTGCGATATGGCTGGTTGAAATGGACTCGGTCAGCTGCGCATGGTGAATGGCCGCACGGTCTTGCCACACGGTGGTCGAAATTGAGGTGCCAAACGACCCGGCCACAATGCGCACAAAACTCGACAGGCCGGAGGCCGCCGGAATCTTGTCAGGAGAAATGCCCGACAACACAATCACCGACA
>JBAQDW010000415.1:0-8658 GCA_049286445.1 Rhodoferax sp.
TGCCAGCGGCGATCACGTTTTTGACTTCTTCGCCCAGGCGGGCAAAGTCGGCGGACAAAATGGAGGGGGCAATGCGAAAGGTCATGGCAATAGGGGTTTGGAGTCAACAAGGAATGTCGGGGTTAGCCAGAAAGGGCACGTCGAGCCGGTATTTTCGCAGGTAGCATTGCGCCATGTCCAAGTACCAATTTCGCGTTGACGTGAAGCCCGCTTACCAAGCCGAGCAGTCCGACCCTGCCCAGGGCCTCTACGTTTTCTCCTACACCATCCGAATCACCAATACCGGCCAGGTGCCTGCGCAACTGGTGTCGCGCACCTGGAACGTGAACGACGCCAATGGCCACACCGAGCGGGTGCGGGGTTTGGGCGTGGTGGGCCAGCAGCCGCTGCTCAAGCCCGGCCAAGCCTTTGAATACACCAGCGGCACCCACCTGCGCACACCCACGGGCACCATGCACGGCAGCTTTTTTTGTGTGGCCGAAGACGGCGAAAAATTTGACACCGACGTGCCCATGTTTGTGCTGGACGCACTCAGTGCCAGCGGCGACGGCACCCGCACCCTGCACTGAGCCGTGGGTGAATTTGACCTGATCGAGCGCTTTTTCAAGCGCCCCGCGCGTCAGGCCGCACTGGGTATTGGCGACGACTGCGCCATTCTGCAACCCAGACCCGGCACGCAACTGGCCATTTCCAGCGACATGCTGGTCGAAGGCCGCCATTTTTTGAGCACGGTCAACCCGCGCCACCTGGGCCACAAGGCGCTGGCTGTGAACCTGAGCGACTTGGCCGCCTGCGGGGCCACACCGCTGGCGTTTACGCTGGCGCTGGCCCTGCCGCGAGCGGATGAGGCGTGGCTGGGGCCGTTTTCAGAAGGCTTGCTGGCACTGGCGGACGAGCATCGCTGCGAGTTAATTGGCGGCGACACCACGCAAGGCCCGCTGAATATTTGCATCACGGTGTTTGGCGAGGTGCCGGTGGTGAATGGCCGCTCGCAGGCGCTGCTGCGCTCTGGGGCCAACGCCGGTGACGACCTGTACGTGAGCGGCACGCTGGGTGACGCGCGACTGGCCCTGGAAGTATTTCGCGGCACGGTGTCGGTGCCCGCCCCCGTGTTTGAAGCGGCGCGCTTGCGCATGGAAATACCAACGCCACGCGTGGCGCTGGGCCAGGCGCTGCGGGGGGTGGCCACCAGTGCCATTGATGTCAGCGACGGCCTGCTGGGCGACTTGGGCCATGTGCTCAAGCAGTCGGACGTGGGCGCAACGGTCGATGCCGACATCGCTATAGAGTTAATAGCTGCTCACGCAGGCGCTGCTTGGGCTGGCGGCCTAAAAGGCTCTGAAATTAGCCTGTCTCAATGGCGCTGCTGGGCATTGACGGGGGGTGACGATTACGAGCTGCTGTTCACCGCCCCACCTGGCGCGCGGGACGCGGTGGCCACCGCCGCCCGCGAGAGCCAAACCGCGATCACCCGCATCGGCCAAATAGAGGCCGAACGCGGGCTGCGGCTGCTCGACCGGCAAGGCCAGTCTTTGCCCAACACTTACACCTCCTTCGATCATTTTGCGTGAGCCCTTGGAACAAGAGCTTTCAATGAACGCACACCAGAATGCGCCTTGAGTCAGTGCGCGGGCGGGTTCGAAGCAATGCTCGACTTCACTCAAGACTGCTATAAAAATATTGACAGAGGCCACAGTTTGAGATTTCATTGCCAACAACAGATCACTTACCAGAAACAGGAACGCAGATGAACTTATTCTCCAAGCTCAACATTGGCACCCGCTTAGGGCTGGCTTTTGCCTTGGTCCTTTTCATCACCACCGCGGTATCGGCCCTGGGTGTCTGGCGCATTGGCAGTCTCAGTGACACCAGTCAGCAAATCACCTCGGTCGAGTTGGACCGCAGCATCTTGTCGCAACGCTGGGCGTCGCAAATCAATATCAACTGGGTCAGGGCGTCGGCCGCGCTCAAAACCAGTGACACGGCCTACATTGACAACCTGCAAAAAGACATGGCCGCCACCTCCAAGGCGATCAGTGAAGACCAGAAAAAAATGGAGTCGATGACCACAGACGACCAAACCAAACAGCTCCTTGATACCGTGGCCAAGGCACGCAGCGTGTATGTGGGCGCACGGGCCGAGTTGATCAAGCGGCAAAAGGCCGGTGACAACATCTCCGATGCCGTTGACCGAGAGCTGCGCCCCCTGGCCGACGTTTACCTGAAGGCCGTCAACGACGTCGCCAACAACGCCAGCGCCCAGATGTCGACCTTCGCCGCACACGCCGAATCGACAGCGACCAGCAGTCAACTGGCTTTGGCGCTCGGTGCCGTGGTGTCGGTTATTTTGGGTGCTGTGTTGGCCGTGGTGGTGACACGGTCCATCACCAGCCCCATCTCGCAAGCCGTCCTGTCAGCCGACGCCATCACCCACGGCGACCTCACCGCCAACATCAAGACCGAAGGCACTGACGAAGCCGCCCTGCTGTTGCAATCTTTGGCGGCGCTGCGAGACAACCTCGCCCGCGTGGTGGGAGACATTCGCGCGGGTTCTGAGAGCGTAGAGACGGCCAGTTCCGAGATTGCCCAAGGCAACCACGACCTGTCTGCCCGCACCGAGCGGCAAGCGAGCGCCTTGGAAGAAACGGCGGCGTCCATGGAGGAGCTCAATGCCACCGTCAAACAAAACGCTGACAACGCACGCCAAGCCAACCAATTGGCACGAACGGCCAGCACGGTGGCCATTCAAGGCGGCGAGGTGGTGAACCAGGTGGTGGACACCATGAAAGGCATCAACGACAGCTCCCGCAAGATCGCCGACATCATCAGCGTCATTGACGGCATTGCTTTCCAAACCAATATTTTGGCCTTGAATGCCGCCGTTGAAGCGGCCCGCGCGGGCGAGCAGGGCCGTGGTTTTGCCGTGGTGGCCAGCGAAGTGCGCTCACTGGCGGGCCGCTCGGCTGAAGCCGCCAAAGAAATCAAAACACTGATTGGGGACAGTGTGGACCGCGTCGAAAAAGGCACCGCCTTGGTGAATCACGCCGGTGTGACCATGAGTGAGGTGGTAAGCGCCATCCAACGCGCAACCGACCTGATGGGCGAGATCAGTTCTGCCAGCACTGAGCAAAGCCAAGGGGTGGCGCAAGTGGGGCAAGCGGTGACGGAGATGGACCAAGTGACGCAGCAAAACGCCGCCCTCGTTGAAGAAATGGCGGCGGCGGCAAGCAGCCTGAAGAGCCAGGCAGAGGACTTGGTCACCACGGTGGCAGTGTTCAAGCTGCCCCCCCACCCCGCTGGCCACACCAAGGTCAGCACCAGTCGCCCAGCGCGCGCCCTCGCCTCCCCCCTGCCGGCCAAACGCCTGAGCTGACCGCGCGCCACCCGAGGCCACCGCCCCTGCCGCAGCCCCTTGCGCACGGCGTGTGGCGGGCTCTAAGATGCGCTCTTTCAACTCGGGGCTAAAAAATGAAACACTCTTTGATGGGGCTGGCACTGGTGGCCGCCTTTGGCAGCGCGGGCTTGCAGGCGGCCGAAGTGAGCTTGCGCCTGCTCGAAACCACCGACGTGCACATGAACCTGCTCGACTATGACTACTACCAAGACAAAACCACCGACCAATACGGCTTGGCCCGGGCCATCACGCTGATCAAGGCGGCCCGCTCGGAGGCCACCAACAGCTTGCTGTTTGACAACGGCGATTTGCTGCAAGGCAACCCGCTGGGCGATGTCATGGCCAAGGTCCACCCCCTAAAGCCAGGCCAGGTGCACCCGGCGTACAAGGTCATGAACCAACTGGGGTATGACGCGGGCAACCTGGGCAACCACGAATTCAACTACGGCCTGCCCTTTTTGCGCCAGTCGATTGCGGGGGCCAACTTTCCCTATGTGAACGCCAATGTGTTTGTGGACGACGCCGACAAGGACGGCGCCAACGCCAAACACGCGTTCACACCCTATGTGCTGCTGGACCGCCAGTTCAAAGACACGCAGGGCAACAGCCACGCCATCAAGGTGGGCGTGATTGGCTTTGTGCCCCCTCAAATCATGCAATGGGACAAGGCCCACCTGGAAGGCAAAGTGGTCACCCGGGGCATTGTGGAAGTGGCTCAAAAGTACGTGCCCGAGATGCGTGCCAAAGGCGCTCAACTCGTGATTGCGATTCCGCACTCCGGCTTTGAGAAAACCCCGGCAGGCGCCCGGGTGGAAAACGCCGTGGCCGGTTTGGCCGGCGTTGCGGGTATTGATGCGATTTTGTTTGGCCACTCCCACGCCGAGTTTCCCAGCGCCGCGTTCGCCGACTTTCCCTTGGCCGATGTGACGCGCGGCACCATCAACGGCGTGGCTGCGGTGATGCCGGGTCGCTGGGGCGACCACCTCGGCATTGTGGATTTCAAACTGGACAACCGCAGCGGCGAATGGAAAGTGGTGCACAGCCAATCCAGCATTCGCCCTATTTTTGACCGCAAGGCGAAAAAACCCCTGGTGGCCGCCGACCCGCTGGTGGCCGCAACCATTGGTGAAGAACACGCGCAAACCCTGGCCTATGTGCGCAGCCAAGTGGCGGTGAGCAGCGCCCCCATTTACAGCTACTTTGCGCAGGTCAGCGACGACCCGTCGGTGCAAATTGTGTCCAACGCCCAAACGGCGTATGTGAAACGCGCCATGCAGGGCACCGACTATGAGAAATACCCGGTGCTGTCGGCGGCGGCCCCCTTCAAGTCGGGCGGGCGCCAAGGATGGTCTTATTACACGGACATCCCGGCGGGCCCCTTGGCCATCAAAAACGTGGCCGACCTCTACATCTACCCCAACACCTTGAAAGCCATGCTGATCACGGGCGCGGACGTGAAGGAGTGGCTTGAGATGTCTGCCGGTCAGTTCAACCGCATCGACCCGCAAGGCGCGCCAGAGCAGCAACTCATCAACGTCGCCTACCCGTCTTACAACTTCGACACCCTCGACGGCGTGAGCTATGCGCTGGACGTCACCGAACCTGCCAAATACACCGAACGCGGCGTGCTGGCCGCGCCCACCGCCAACCGGGTCAAAAACCTGATGTTTCAAGGAAAACCGATTGACCCCGCCGCCCAGTTTGTGGTGGCCACCAACAATTACCGCGCGTTTGGCGGTGGCAACTTTCCGGGCATCACGGCCACCAAAGTCATTTTTGACGCCCCGGAAGAAAACCGCGAAGTGCTGGTTCAGTACCTGACCGGTTTCGCCGCCGCCACCGGTCAGGCCGCCCTGAACCCGTCAGCGGACGACAACTGGCGCATTCAGCCCGTGCCCGGTGTCAAGCTCCGGTTTTTGTCCGCCAGCGAGGCCAGCAAGTACGTGGGCCAGCACCCCGGCATTCAACAGGTCAAAGACAACGGCGATGGGTCGGCGCTGTTTGAATTGACCAATTAACGCCCTGAACGAGTGCGCCTTGCCCCCGGGCAGGCTCACTTCGTTTTGGCCCAGCGAGCCAACAGCCGGGCGCCAAACAAGTTCACCAGCAAACCCACCATCAGCAAAGCGCCACCGGCGAGGTGAATCGGTTGCAGTGCCTCGTCAAACACCAGCCAACCCGTGGTGAGCCCCACCACGGGCACCAACAAACTAAAGGGCGCCACCCGGTTGGCGGGGTAGCGAGACATCAGCAGCGTCCACAGCCCGTAACCCAACAGCGTGGCGGCCCACGCCAGGTAGGCCACGGCGGCAAAAGAATGCCAGCTGAAATGTTGCAGGGCCTGGCCCATCGCCTGCGGACCCTCTGTGAAATAGGACATCAGCAAAAACGGCACTGGCGGCACCAAACTGGCCCACACCACAAAGGCCAACTGGTTCATGGGCGCATACCGCCCCACCGCGCGGGTCACGATGTTGCCGCAAGCCCACATCACAGCCGCCGCGATGGTCAAAAAGAAACCCCCCAATGACATGCTCACCCCATGCGCACTGCCAATCAGCGCCAAACCAAAGGCCGCCAAACCCAAGCCCGCCAACTGGTTCAAACGCCAATGCTCCTTGAGCCAAAGGGCCGCCAACACCATGGTGAAAAAGGCCTGCGACTGCAACACCAACGAGGCCAACCCTGTCGGCATACCCACATGAATGGCGGTGAACAAAAACGCAAATTGCCCGAAAGAAATCGTCAAGCCATAGGCCAAATAGAGGCGAATTGGCACCTTGGGTGGACGAAGAAACAGCAACGCGGGGAACGCCGCCAACATGAAGCGCAGTGCGCCCAACAACAGCGGCGGCACGTCGGCCACCCCGGTTTTGATGACGGCAAAGTTCACCCCCCACACGGCAATCACCAGCAGCGCCAAGCCCACGTCGCGCGCACGCATGGTGTCGCCGCTCATGGCCTTGCCTCAGACACCACGGGCTGGCAAACGCGCACCCACTCCCCCCCGCCATGGGGACATCGCCCGTGCAGGCGCTGCGCCACGCCGTCCGCGCAAAACGTGCCCTCACAAGAGGAGACCATGGCCAATGGCCAAGCCGGGGGCAAATCAACGTGGCGGCATTCACAAAGGGGGCGAAGTTGGGGCATGGTGGCGGGTTTTTGTTACGTTGAAGCGGCTCAGGGCCACGGCAAAGGACGGTTGAAGTTTTTATGCGTTTTAGGGCTCTGGCCCTTACGGCTACTGCGCAAGCCACTATCATTTTTGATATTTTTTACCGAAATGAACTCACCTCAACTCAAACGCGCCCAGCGGGTGGGCCGCACCATTGAGCAGCAGTTCCACCCGGTGCGTGCCGGGGTAGTGCTTGCGCGTGCTCCTGTCGGCCAAGGACAGCCGTTTGGACAAATGCAAGGTTTCACCGGCCGCCAAGTCCACGGTTTTAAAAGTGGCCACAAACTGGGTGTGGGGCAAAAACAAAAACGACGCCAAGCTTAAACCGGCATCCCGCCCGTGCGGCTGGTCCAGCGAGGCGACGAGGATGGCGATGGCTTGCTCGAAATCAGCGGGCAAATGCGCCTTCAACGCATGCGCGATGTGCTGCCCTCGCGGCATCAAGGCCAGCGCGTCATAGCCCGCTAAAGCATCTTGCACAAACGCATCGCCATCAAACGCCGGGTGCACCGCCTTCACCATGTGGCAAATCGCGTGAGGTACATCGGGGCCAAACTGATTTTTAAGCGCTTCTGCCATGGTGTGCCTTCTGCAGGGGCGACTAACTTGACGGGTGAAGGGCGTGAAGCGCACGTGCCCGTTGGCGCGCGCCCCAACTGGCCACCGCAATACCCAGCAGCGCCAACGCCACCACAGGCACAGTCAACCCCGCCACACCCCAAGCCGCCAACAACGCGGCAAACAGCGGCGGGCCCAACGTGGCGCCCAAATTGCCCATTTGCGCCACCGCCCCGTTGGCGCGCGACTGCACCAAAGATTCATGGCTGAGGTAAGGAATGAGTGAAAAAGCCGCACCGCCCGAAAGCCCCGCCAAATACATCAGCAGCAAGGCGGCCGGGGCCTTGTCCCAACCCACCAGCGCGCACACCCACAGGCCCACACCGGCCAGCCCCACCCCCGCAAAAGCCAGTCGCACCAGCCACAGCGGTGTCACCCAGGTGTGCGCCAACCAGCCCGCAGAAAACGTGCCCGCAATGCCCATCAAAGGCAACACCACCGCCAGCCAAGGCGTGCGGGCCCCGGCTTGCAATGGCAAGAAGGTCAGCAAAGCCACTGCCATGCCGGTGTAACAAAAAAAGCACAGGCCCGGCAGCGCCGTTTCCCAGCGGGTGTAGATTTGCAAGTGATGGCGCGGCACCGCTTGCCAGCGTGGCCAGGCTCGCACGCCAAAAGCCTCCCGGTCCGCCGGCACCACCGCTGCCGCCCACCCCAACATCAGCAACATGGCCAGCGCGTGCAGCCCCAGAAAGCCATCCAGCCCCAACGCCGATAAACCGCCAGGCCCGAAAGCGCCGGTGAGGGCAAAGGCCACCCCCACAAAAGTGCTCCACAGCCCCATGGCCACGGAGCGTTGGCGCGCGACGCACTGGGCGGCAATCAGCGTGGGCGCCGTCACCACCACCGCCAAATGAGACACCCCTTCCAGCAAGCGCGTCACCCACAGCCAAACCGGCGGCAGCATGAGCGCTTGCAGCGCCGCCAGCACAGCCCCCAGTGCCAGCCCGGTCAGCAGCAAACGCCGGTAACCGATGGCATGCGCGTACAGCCCCATGGTCACGCCAAACACCAGCCCCGTCAGCCCCACGGTGGACAAAATGACGCCCATTTGCCCGGCACTTAAGCCGTACCACTGCTGCACCGCCGTAAAAGCCAATGAAATTTTGGCGAACTGCATGGCCGCCACCACGCCACACAGCCAGAGACAAACAATTCGAGGCCAGTGGGTGCGGTGAGGTTCAAGCATGGGGGGACGATGATAACGAGCCCACCGTCGGGGCCCTTGCGCCTGACCCCAGGTCACTCTCGCCCTTGCGCGCTGCGGTGACGACACAGGGGTCAAAAAAACGCTCAGAAAACGGGGCTAAATTTTTCCCAACAGGCCCGTCTTGTTGGCACTGCACGCTATTTATTGCTCCGGCCCCCCGAGTTCGACAGTTTGGAGTCAAAAGAAACGTACATCCCCAATGGAATCAATAGCTTAGCGGCTGTTTTTCAAATTCTTGTGGTGGCACGTTTTAAATAATAAATC
>JBAQDW010000416.1:0-16257 GCA_049286445.1 Rhodoferax sp.
CGGTGCGGTGTCTTACGCTTTTGGCGAAGACAAAACAGCAACTACTGACGCAAGCAACATCGTTTCTTTGCACGCTAAATACGCTACCGGCCCATTGGCTGTTGCATACGGCTACCAAGAAGAGAACGTCACTGGTAACACTGCCCAGAAATACCACCAGTTGTCTGCCAAGTATGACTTGGGCATGGCTGCTATTTCCGCTGGCTACACCAAGCGTAACGGCACCAACGCAACGGGCGATGACAAAGGTTTCAACATTGGCGTGAACGTTCCTGTTGGCGCTGCTTTGAACGTCTCCGCTGGTTATGCCCGCGAAGAAGCTGAAATCGGTGGAAACACAGCTGCCAAGTCTGCTGGTTTCGGCCTCGGCGCAACATACAACATGTCCAAGCGCACGATCCTGTACACAGGCTTCAAACAAGAAAAGACAGAAAACGGCGCTGGTGCTGAAATCGCCAAGACACGTTTGTTCGGTCTGGGCGTTCGCCACAACTTCTAATCTGACGCTGACTTCAGTCAGCTTTGGATAGAAAAAAAGCCCCGCTGTGGTAACGCAGCGGGGCTTTTTAACGCTTGCAAAATGACGGCCCCCATGGCTCAGCGTCTTGACTCAAAAAATACGCCCGAATTGTGGTGTCGGCCCTTGAGCTACGGCACTCGTCTTTGATGGGCCAGATTAAGCTGGTTTTAAGCCTGTCATTAAGCCTGTCGTGCTAACGCATCGACCCTTTGAACGTAAGTAATTATTTAAATATTTGATATGAGCATCCCTCGCTTGCACTCTACTCTCAACGTTCATGGTCGGGCCTTTGCGCACATTGCAGCGTTTCACCCCGAGATCACTGCATTTCGGCGCGACTTGCATGCGCATCCTGAGCTGGGGTTTGAAGAGGTGTACACGGCGGGGCGCGTGCACGAGGCCTTAAAGGTCTGCGGTGTGGACGAGATTCACACTGGCATCGGTGTGACGGGGCTGGTGGCGGTGATCAAAGGGCGCACTGACACGTCTGGCAAGATGATCGGCCTGCGGGCCGACATGGATGCCTTGCCGCTGGCCGAGCACAATGATTTCGCCTGGAAATCCAAAAAACCTGGCTTGATGCACGGCTGCGGTCACGATGGTCACACCGCCATGTTGGTGGCTGCGGCGCGCTATTTGGCTGAAACCCGAAACTTTGATGGCACGGCGGTCCTTATCTTCCAGCCGGGCGAAGAGGGTTATGGCGGTGCGAAGCTGATGATCGATGAAGGCTTGTTTGAGCGCTTTCCTGTGCACTCTGTTTATGGCATGCACAACTGGCCTGCGATGCGTCCCGGCACCATTGGCCTCAATCCCGGCCCCATGATGGCGGCGGCGGACCGCATCACGATTGAAATTATCGGCAAGGGTGGCCACGGTGCCCACCCTTACCAAACCATCGACCCGGTGTTGGTGGCAGCGCACATCATCACGGCGGTGCAAAGCATCGTGTCGCGCAACGTGAAGGCTTTGGACAGCGCAGTGATCAGCTTGTGTGCCATGCAGGCGGGGGATTTGGGTGCGATGAGCGTCGTGCCTGACCGCGCCACTTTGGTGGGTACCGTGCGGGCGTTCACCCCGGTAGTGCAGGCCTTGGTGGAGCAGCGTCTGCATGAGATGTGCACCGCCGTAGCGCTCGGGTTTGGCGCGTCGGCCACGGTCAAGTACGAGCGGCTGTACCCGGCAACCGTCAACACCTTGGCCGAGGCCCGATTTGCGGGGGATGTGGCGCAAAGCTTGGTGGGGCCTGAGAACATGGTGCGCGACTTGGAACCCAGCATGGGAGCCGAAGACTTTTCTTTCATGCTGCAAGTCAAGCCCGGGGCCTACTTGCGCTTGGGCCAAGGTGAAGCCAATGGCATCGGCAGCTGCTTTTTGCACAACAGCCGGTATGACTTCAATGACGATGTGCTGCCGCTTGGCGCTGCCTTGCACGCGAGTTTGATTGAGCAGGGCATGCCGCTGACCCAGGTTTAAGTTGCTATTAAATTAGTAGCTGCTTGCGCAGTCCAGATAGGGGCTAGAGGCCTAAAAGGCTATTGAATATCAGTTGTTGAAGACCCAACGCACAGGGTTTAAGCGTAGCGCTTGCTGCGCAGGTTCTGCTTCATCTCACGCAGACCCGGTTGCAGTTTGTCGCCGCCAATGCGCAGTGCCACGCAGGTGGCGAGTATGTCGATGACCATCAGATGCAACAAACGCGACACCATGGGGCTGTAGCGGTCAAAGCCCTCCGGGTGGTCGGCGGCCAAGTGAATGTCACCGGCGGCGGCCAAGGGGGAGCCACTGGCGGTGATGACGATGGTGGTGGCGCCGTTTTTGCGCGCAATGTCGCACGAATCCATCAAATCACGGGTGCGCCCAGAGTTGGAAATCACCAGCACGCAGTCGCCCGGTTGCAGCAAAGAGGCGCTCATCACCTGCATGTGGCCGTCGCTGTAGGCCACGCCGTTGATGCCGAGGCGGAAAAACTTGTGCTGCGCATCTTGCGCTACTACCCCCGAGTTGCCCACACCAAAAAACTCGATGCGTCGCCCCAGCGTGTAGGCATTAACCAGCGCTGTGACCGCCTTCTCGATCAAGGCGCTGCTGGCATCGTTGCGGTACTTCAGGAATGCGGCCACCGTGTTGTCGATGACCTTCACCATGATGTCAGACGTTTTGTCATCCACATCGACACTGCGGTGAATAAAAGGCACGCCTTCGCTCACGCTACCGGCGAGTTTGAGTTTGAAGTCGGACAAGCCGTCGTAACCCACGCTGCGGCAAAACCGCACCACCGTGGGTTTGCTCACGTGCGCGCGGTCAGCCAACTCGCTGACGGGCAGTTTGGCAAAGCTGCGCGGGTCGCTCAACACGAGTCGGCCCACGCGTTGCTCGGCAGGGGCCAATGACGGCAGCGCGGCTTGGATTCGATCGAGCATGAACAACGTTCCTTTTAAATGACCAGCGACAAAGCCCAAGGCCTCAGCCCCAATGAGGGGCTGTGCCTTAGTTTTCTTCGCTCCAGCAGAATCCATCACGGGCAATCATGGCGCTCGATGCACTCGGGCCCCACGTGCCCGCGTTGTACAGCCGGGGGCCTTGGGAGTCGTTGTGCCAGTGGTCCAAAATGGGTTCCACCCAGCGCCACGCCTCTTCTTGCTCGTCACTGCGCACAAAGAGGTTCAAGCGGCCATCAATCACGTCCAGCAGCAAACGCTCGTAGGCGCCCACGCGCTCGGAGCCAAAGCGTTTGTCAAAGTCCAAATCGAGCTGCACGGGGGACAGCTTTTGTGACACGCGCCGGTTGTCCTGGCCCTGGGCCAGCAGGTGCAATTCCAGTCCATCTTTGGGCTGCAGGTTGATGACCAAGCGGTTGGCGTCGCCCATTTGCGAATTGAAAATAGCGTGCGGCGTGGGCCTGAAGTTGATCACGATGCGCGCGTCACGGCCCGCCAAACGTTTGCCGGTGCGAATATAAAAAGGCACACCCGCCCAGCGCCAGTTGGAGATTTCAGTGCGCAGCGCGACAAAGGTTTCGGTGTGGCTTTTCGGGTTGACGCCCGCTTCCTCCCGGTAAGCAATGACCGGCGCGCCGCCGCTGGTGCCCGCCGAATATTGGCCGCGAATCACGTCTTGCGACAGGGTTTCTGTCGTCCAAGGCTTCAAAGAGCGCAGTACTTTGAGCTTTTCGTCGCGAATCGCGTCGGCGTGCGAGTTGATGGGCGGCTCCATGCCAATGGCGCACAGCAGTTGCAAGGCATGGTTTTGAACCATGTCGCGCAGGGCGCCGGTGGTCTCATAAAAGCCACCGCGCTTTTCCACGCCCAAGTCTTCGGCAATGGTGATCTGGATGTTGGCAATGTGTTCGCGCCGCCACAGCGGCTCAAACAAGGCGTTGCCAAAGCGCAGCGCAAACAGGTTTTGCACTGCGGGTTTGCCCAGGTAGTGGTCAATGCGGAACACCTGCTTCTCGCCAAACACTTTCGCCACGGTTTCATTGATGGCGCGGTTGCTGGCCAAGTCGTGGCCCAAAGGCTTCTCCAGCACGACACGGGTTTGGGGCGTGTTCAGGCCCGCAGCGGCCAGTTGCTCACACACCGTGGTGAACAGGGTGGGGGCGGTGGCCACGTACATCACCACCGTGTCGGCGTTTCGCTGCGCCAACGCCGCTGCCAGGCGGGTGTAGTCCTCGGGCTTGGACAGGTCCATCTGCACAAATTCAAGCAAGGCGGCAAAGCGGGTGAACTCTTCTTCGCTGGGGCGTTTGGCCAGTTCGACGTGGTCAAAGCGGGCTTGAATTTGGGCGCGGTATTGCGCGTTGCTCAAGTTGTCGCGGCCCACGCCAATGATGCGGCCGTCTGCGGGCAAAGTGCCATGCCGAAACGCCTGAAACAGGGCCGGCATTAATTTGCGCCATGCCAGATCGCCGGTGCCGCCAAACAGTACGAGGTCAAAGCTCATGATTTGTAGTTACCAAAAAGAAGACGTTGTAATGTAACTTTGTTTCATTGATAATTCAAGGCTACCTTTGAAGTGTTTTTTAACCTGCTTTTAGAACCCATGAACCAACTCGACGCCCTCAAACAATTCACCACCGTGGTCGCAGACACCGGGGATTTCAAACAGCTTGACGCCTTCAAGCCGCAAGATGCCACGACCAATCCGTCGCTGATTCTCAAGGCCGTGCAAAAGCCGGACTACCAGTTGCTGCTGGCTGACACCGTGGCCAAGCACCGTGGCTTGGCGCTGGACGAGATCATGGACCACCTGCTGGTGCGCTTTGGGTGCGAGATTTTGTCCATCGTGCCGGGCCGGGTGTCCACTGAAGTGGATGCGCGTTTGAGTTTTGACACCCCCGCCACGATTGCCCGGGGTGAGCGTTTGATTGCCCTCTACAAAGCGCAAGGCGTGGACACCAACCGCGTGCTGATCAAAGTGGCTGCCACTTGGGAAGGCATTGAAGCCGCCAAAGTGTTGGAGCAACGCGGCATTCACACCAACCTGACGCTGCTGTTCTCGTTCTGCCAAGCCGTGGCCTGTGGCCAAGCCAAGGTGCAACTGATTTCCCCGTTTGTGGGTCGCATTTACGACTGGTACAAAAAATCAGCCGGCGCCGCTTGGGTCGAGGCCGACAACGCCAACGCCAACGACCCCGGCGTGAAATCGGTGAAGCAGATTTACAACTACTACAAGAAGTTTGGCATTGCCACCGAGGTCATGGGGGCGAGCTTTCGCAACGTGGGCCAGATCACTGCACTGGCCGGTTGCGACTTGCTGACCATCAGCCCCGATTTGTTGGCCACCTTGGCCGCAGCCGACGCGCCTTTGGGCGCGGCACTGGACCCCAAGACTGCGCAGGCTTTGGAGCTTGAGCCCATCACGTACAACGAAGCCACCTTCCGCTTTGCCCTCAACGAAGACGCCATGGCCACCGAGAAACTGTCCGAAGGCATTCGCGCTTTCTGCGTGGACGCGGTCAAGTTGGACCAACTCTTAATGGCAGCCTGAGCATGAGTCGCACGCGCTGTGACCGCACGCCCGCTTGGGGCGCGCTGGAATCTGCCTTTGAGGCCACCGGCCACGCGTTTGATGCGCGCACGGCCTTTGCGACTGACCCGGACCGCTTCACGCGCTTCAGTCAGAGTGCGCCTTATGTGTTTGCGGACCTGTCTAAAAATCTGATCGACGACGCCACTCAAACCTTGCTGCTGGACTTGGCCGCGCAAACCGGCCTGGCCCAACACCGCGACGCCCTGTTTGCCGGTGAGGCCATCAACACCACCGAGCACCGTGCTGTGATGCACTGGTTATTGAGAAATCCGCCTCTAGCCCAGGCAGAATCTACGCAAAGCGCTCCTAAAAACGAAGCGCTCGTCGGTTTGTCTGCGGAGTTGGGGCTGGTTCATGAGACGCTGGACCCGATGCTGGCGTTCGCTGAGCGCGTGCGGGCGGACAGCGCTATCACCGATGTGGTCAACATTGGCATTGGCGGCTCAGACCTTGGCCCGCAAATGGCGGTACTGGCGCTGGACGAGTATGTGATGCCCGGCAAACGGTTTCACTTTGTCTCCAACGTGGACGGCCATGAACTCGCCGCCGTGCTGAAAAAGGTCAAGGCTGAGAACACCTTGTTTTTGGTGGCCAGCAAAACCTTCACCACCATTGAGACCATGACCAACGCGTTGTCGGCCAAGGCGTGGTTTGAAGCCCAAGGCGGCACCGATATTGCGCGCCACTTTGCCGCGCTGACCACCAATGTGCCTGCGGCCCATGCCTTTGGCATCAGCACCACCTTTGGATTCTGGGACTGGGTGGGCGGGCGCTATTCGGTGTGGTCGGCCATCGGTTTGCCACTGGCGATTGCCATTGGTGCGGACGGTTTTCGGCAGTTTTTGGCCGGTGCGCATGCCATGGACGAGCACTTTCGCACCGCGCCGCTGGCGCACAACCTGCCGGTTCGCTTGGGCCTGCTGGACCTGTGGTACCGCAATTTTCATGGCTTCACCAGCCGCAGCATTGCGCCGTACCACTGCGCTTTGCGCCGCGTCCCGGCGTATTTGCAGCAGCTGGAGATGGAAAGCAACGGCAAGCGCGTGGATATCAGCGGCGAGGCCGTGCCCTTCAACACCTCGCCCGTGCTGTGGGGCGAGCCGGGCACCAACGGTCAGCACGCGTATTTTCAAATGCTGCACCAGGGCACCGAGGTGGTGCCGGTCGAGTTTGTAGCGGTCAAGACGCCCAAGCACGGTCTGCCGGGCCACCATACCCTGCTGCTGGCCAACGTGGTGGCGCAGGCGCAAGCCTTGATGGTTGGCAAAGCGGACGCCGGGGGTCACAAGCACTTCACGGGTAACCGCCCCAGCACCTTCTTGTTGCTCGATGAATTGACACCGGCCAGCCTGGGCGCTTTGATTGCCTTGCAAGAGCACCGCGTGTTCGTCAGCGGCGCCGTGTGGGGCATCAACAGCTTTGACCAATGGGGCGTGGAGCTGGGCAAAGTGCTGGCCAAAGAGGTGGAGGCACGCTTGCTCAGCGGTGATGTGAATGGGTTGGACGGCTCAACTGCCGGACTGCTGCAACGCCTGCGGGCATGAGGTCTTCGATGAACATTGTGTTTGACTTGGGTGCCGTGCTGGTGCAGTGGCGTCCGCAAGAGCTGTTGCGCCAGCATTTTCCTGAGCACGCGGCCACTCCGGTGCTGGCCCAGGCGTTGGCAAACGACTTCTTTCACCATGCCGACTGGGCCTGTTTTGACCGGGGCACCTTGCCCATGGCGCAGGTCATTGCGCGGCACTGCGCGCGCCTGGAGTTGCCGGCCACGGCGGTGGGGTCTTTGGTGCAGAGCATCGGCGACCACCTGCAGCCGATGACGGACACGGTCGCGTTGCTGGCGCGCTTGCACGCGCTGCGCCAGCAGAACCCGGCCCTGCGCCTGTATTACCTGTCCAACATGCCAGAGCCTTATGCTCGAATCTTGGAGCAGCGCCACGACTTCTTTGCAATGTTTGATGGCGGCGTGTTCTCAGGCGACGTCAAGCTTGCCAAGCCGGACGCTGCCATCTACGCCTTGTTGGAAACGCGTTACGCCTTGCAGCCCGAGCACACCGTGTTCATTGACGATTTGGCCGCCAACATCACGGTGGCGAAGGCGCGGGGTTGGCACGGTATTCAATTTGAATCCGCCCCGCAAGTGCAAACCGAGTTGGACACCTGGATGGCGTCACGGAACCGCTAAAAACTGGGCCTTGAAGCGGGCCAAGGCCGCTTGGTAGGCCTGCGCGCCCGCGTCTTGAAGGTCACTGTGGTGGCCGCCTTCAATCACCACCCATTGCTTGGGCGGCTTGGCGGCATCAAACAGACGCTGGCCCAGCGCCACGGGAATGGTGTCGTCCAACGCGCCATGCAGCATCAAGAGCGGCGCGTTCACCTTGGCAATTTTGTCAATGGATGCAAAACGCTCGTGGTTCAAGCTCACGAGCACGCGGGCCAGCACACTGGCCTCGGCCGCCACGTCCTTGAAGCTGGTGAAGGCCGACTCCAAAATCAGCCCTCCGTAGTCGCTCTGGCTGTTTAACCGGCTCGCCAAATCCACCGCCACGCCACTCCCCATGGAGTGCCCGTAAATCACCCGCTGGTGAGCGCTGGGCGCGCGGCGTTGGAATTCGGCCCAGGCAACCTGGGCGTCTTGAACAATGCTGCGCTCGGAGGGCGTGATGGGCGTACTCAGCCCCCAGCCCCTGTAATCCACTGCCAGGATGGCAAAGCCTGCCGCGCGCAGGGCGTCGATTTTGGAGATGTTTTCAAACAAATTGCGAAACGTGCCGTGCAAGTAGAGGAGGGTGGGCGCGTGCGGGTCGGTGTGCGGCAGCCACCAGACTTCAAGGCGTTGCGGCACAAGCGACGGCGAGTCAGACGCTTGAGGAACAAAGTTCAGCGGGGGGACTGGCAAAAAGTAACGCTCATCACCGGGACGCAGGCCCGCAAAGTCAGCGGGCACACCGGGTGTGGGCCGGTAAATGATCTGACGCTGGCGCTCATCCAGCCACGCGCAGCCTGTTGTTGTCAGGGTCAAAAACACCAGCACCAACGACATCACCCACCACAGGCCCCGGGGCAGGGCGTGGACGCCGTCCAAGGGGGCTGCCGTTACACTGCGTGCGCACCGATTACCCTCATTGACCTTGTTGTACTCCATGAAAAAAATGATCCCCCTCGTGTGTGGCCTGATTGTGGCCCACCTCGCGGCCCCTGCTTTGGCCGATGAAAGTGTTCTGTCGAGCCTGGCCCAAGGCAACAAACTGCGACTCCAGTTCAGTCCCTACACCTACCACTTCACTCCAGACGAAGAGCACAGCGATGTGGTCATGGTTGGCTTGGAGCGCGAAACGCCCAACGGGAAGCTCGACGGGGTGGTGCTGTTTTCAAATTCGTTTGGGCAGCCCAGTATTTACGTTTACCCATGGGGTGGCGCCTACCGTGATGTGATGGGCGTCTCTCGACTGTCTGTTAAATGGACGGCGGGTGTGATGTATGGCTACACAGGGCAATACAAAGACAAAGTGCCTTTGAATGTGGGTGGTTTCAACCCGGTGGTGATTCCCGCCTTGGCCTACGATTTTTCGTCCGGCTGGTCAGCGCAGTTGAACCTGTTGGGCAACGCGGCGCTGCAGTTTCAGATCAGCAAACAGATCAACTAATCCACCCATCCATCCATCCATCCATCCATCCATCCATCCATCCATCCATCAACTGATCGGGTGCATGGTTGATGGTGTTTTAGGGCGCTAGCCCATATAGCATCTGCGCAAGAAGCTATCAAAATTATAGTAAATAAAAACCCCGCAAAGTTTGCACCTTGCGGGGTTTTTTGTGGCCGGGTGACACTGGCCAACCCGAAGGTCAGCCAGTGTCGCCGGGAGCCAGGGGCAATTACATGCCCATGCCGCCCATACCACCCATGCCGCCCATGCCACCCATGTCGCCGCCGCCCATGCCGCCCGCGTCGTCTTTTGGAGACTCAGAGATCATGCACTCGGTGGTCAACATCAGTGAAGCCACAGACGCTGCGTTTTGCAGCGCCGTGCGAGTCACCTTGGTTGGGTCCAGGATACCCATTTCAATCATGTCGCCGTAAGTGTCGTTGGCGGCGTTGAAGCCGTAGTTGCCTGTACCAGCCAACACCGCGTTCACCACCACAGAGGCTTCGCCACCGGCGTTGTAAACAATCTCGCGCAGAGGCGCTTCGATGGCTTTCAACACCAAAGCAATGCCGTGGTCTTGGTCAGCGTTGTCGCCTTTGATCACGCCAGCAGTTTGCTTGGCGCGCAACAATGCCACACCGCCGCCCGCCACAATGCCTTCTTCCACAGCTGCGCGGGTTGCGTGCAGTGCGTCTTCAACGCGGGCTTTCTTCTCTTTCATTTCGACTTCGGTGGCAGCGCCAACCTTGATCACGGCCACGCCGCCAGCCAACTTGGCCACGCGCTCTTGCAGCTTTTCACGGTCGTAGTCAGAAGTGGCTTCTTCGATCTGAACGCGAACTTGCTTGACGCGGGCTTCGATGTCAGCAGCAGCGCCAGCACCGTCGATGATGATCGTGTTTTCTTTGCCCACTTCGATGCGCTTGGCAGAGCCGAGGTCAGCCAAAGTCACTTTTTCCAGCGACATGCCGACTTCTTCAGCGATCACTTTGCCGCCAGTCAGGATAGCGATGTCTTCCAACATGGCCTTGCGACGGTCACCAAAGCCAGGCGCCTTGACAGCGACGACCTTCAGGATGCCACGGATGGTGTTCACCACCAAAGTTGCCAGGGCTTCGCCATCGACATCTTCAGCAATGATCAGCAATGGACGGCCCGACTTGGCGACTTGTTCCAAGGTAGGCAGCAGGTCACGAATGTTGCTGATTTTCTTGTCGTACAACAGCACGAAAGGGTTGTCCAGCAACGCGGATTGCTTCTCAGGGCTGTTGATGAAGTAAGGCGACAGGTAACCGCGGTCAAACTGCATGCCTTCAACCACGTCCAGCTCGGAGTCCAGGGACTTGCCGTCTTCAACCGTGATCACGCCTTCTTTGCCCACTTTGTCCATCGCATCGGCAATGATCTTGCCAATGGTCTCGTCCGAGTTGGCAGAGATCGAACCGACCTGGGCGATTTCTTTGGATGTGGTGGTGGCTTTGGAAGCTTTCTTCAGCTCGGCGATCAAGACAGTCACTGCCTTGTCGATACCGCGCTTGAGGTCCATCGGGTTCATGCCCGCGGCCACGTACTTCATGCCTTCGCGAACGATGGATTGCGCCAACACAGTCGCTGTGGTGGTGCCGTCGCCAGCGATGTCAGACGTTTTGGACGCGACTTCCTTGACCATCTGCGCACCCATGTTTTGCAGCTTGTCTTTGAGTTCGATTTCTTTGGCGACGGATACACCGTCTTTGGTCACGGTGGGGGCGCCGAACGAGCGCTCCAGAACCACGTTACGGCCTTTAGGGCCCAGGGTGACTTTGACCGCGTTGGCCAAAATGTTCACGCCTTCAACCATACGAGCGCGGGCTTCGCCGCCGAAAATTACGTCTTTTGCTGCCATGTTGATTTCTCCAGATATTTCAATAAATTACAAACGGGTTGTGGGGGAAGAAAGCGTAGCGAGCAGGTGTCAGGCTAGGCGCACGGAGCGCAGCCACCGGAACGTACTTCTGTACGTGAGGATGGGGAGCACCGGGCAACGACGCATGGCGCCTGCGCAGTCGCTTTATTTCTCTACAACAGCGAACAAATCGTCTTCTTTCATGACCAGCAACTCGTCGCCGTCAACCTTGACAGTTTGGCCGCTGTACTTGCCAAACAAAACGCGGTCACCGACCTTGACGTTCATGGCCAACAGTTCGCCTTTGTCGTTTTTCTTGCCAGGGCCAACCGCCAAGACTTCACCTTGATCGGGCTTTTCAGCAGCACTGTCAGGGATCACGATGCCGGAGGCGGTTTTGGTTTCGTTTTCGACGCGTTTAACAATCACGCGGTCTGCGAGAGGGCGAAGTTTCATGGGAGCTCCTTTTAGTTCAAAACACAGGTTTAACAATCAAAAACCAACTCACAAGAGTTGGCTTTTGTATTAGCTGGAAGAGTGAGGCCGACCAAGCCCTGCAGCCTGTTAGCACTCAACTCCTACGAGTGCTAATGATAAGGGCAATTGCCGGGCTTTCAAGAGCCGTGCCCGAAATCCCGCACGACTATTGCGGAATGACAGAAAGCGTTTCATCCACCCGCAGGCCACTTGGCACCCTTAAACGCCAAAGGCCGCACCCGTTAAAAACGCGCGATTCTCACCAGCGGCGAAGCAGTTTTCTCAACTCGCTGTACCAAAGTACGCCGCTGGCCATGGCCACACACACCGTCCATTCACTTAAAGACAGCGGCACCGTGCCAAAAGCCAGGTTCAGAAAAGGCACATGCACCACGGCCACTTGCAGCGCCGCAGAGAAAGCCACCGCCGCCCACAGCCAGTGGTTTGAGAACAAACCCCGAAAAGCCGAGGCGGTGTTGGAGCGGGCGTTAAAGCAGTTAAACAGCTGAGTCAACACCAGCACCGTGAACGCCGCCGTGCGCGCCAGCTCCAGGTTGTGGGTGCCGCCGCCCAGCCACGCACCCACAGGTTCGATCAAGCCACCGGGCAGAAACAAGTCCAGTGTGAGCAAGGTCATGGTCGCCATCACCACACCGCCTTCCACCACGCTGATCGTCATGGGGGCGTCGATGATGCGTTGGCTGCGCGGGCGCGGTGGGCGCGTCATCACGTCGTTGGCAATGGGGTCCACACCCATTGCCAATGCCGGTCCGGTGTCGGTCACCAGGTTGATCCACAAAATTTGGGTCGCCAGCAGCGGCAACACCACCGCGCCGCCTGAGCCGGTGGCCGTGGCTTTCAGGCCAATTACCCCCGCGCCCACCACCCCCACAAACACGGCCAGCACCTCGGCCAAGTTGGACGACAGCAAATAGCGCAAAAACTTGCGAATGTTGTCCAGCACGCCACGCCCTTCGCGCACTGCCAGCACGATGGTGGCGAAATGATCATCTGCCAAAATCATGCGGGCCGCCTCTTTGCTCACCTCGGTGCCCGCCAAACCCATGGCCACACCAATGTCGGCTGCTTTCAGTGCGGGCGCGTCGTTCACGCCATCGCCCGTCATGGCCACCACATTGCCGCTGGCCTGCAGCGCTTGCACGATGCTCAGTTTGTGCTGGGGCGCGACCCGGGCAAACACCGAGGTGTTGCTTACCGCCTGGTTGAACGCGAGCCCCTTTAACTTGTCGAGATCCAGGCCGGTGAGCACCGGGGCATCGCGCTCGACGATACCCAAATCAGTCGCAATCCGCGCCGCCGTGCGAGGGTGGTCGCCAGTGATCATGATCACGCGCACACCCGCTTGGCGCGCCTGCGCAATGGCCACAGCGGCCTCTTGGCGAGGCGGGTCAATGATGCCCACCGTGCCCAGATATTCCAACCCCTGCTCCAGCGTGGCCGCCTCCACCGCATCGGTCGGAATCTGCGCGTTATGGCTCAGGGTGCGCCGCGCCACAGCCAAGGTGCGCAGCGCGTCATCGGCCATGGCAGCCACGTCAGCTTGAACTTGGGCGCGCAGAGCGGCATCCAGCACCACCGTGGCGTCGCCACGACGGGCGTGGGTGCAGCGCGCCAGCAGCACATCAGGCGCGCCTTTGGTGAAGAGCACGTGCGCACCGTTTTGGCCCGGCTCTGCCACCAACACCGACATCATCTTGCGCTGCGAGGTAAAGGGAATTTCTCCCAGGCGCTCAGGCGGCTCCTCTGGCTTGCCCAGCTTGTGTTCAGCCACCAAAAACGCGGCTTCAGTGGGGTCGCCCTGGATGCCCCAGTCGCCCCCATCGTCTTGCTTCAGTTGCGCGTTGCCGGCCAAGCAGCCCCCCCTGAGAACGGCCTGCAGTTCCAGGCGCAACGGACCTTCGCATAATTTGACCCCGTCATGCTCGGCGCAGCCCTCGGGCACATAGCCAGTGCCAGTGAAATCAGTGCGACCGGAAGGTGTCATCACCCGCTGCACAGTCATCTCGCCGCGCGTGAGGGTGCCGGTTTTGTCAGACGCAATGACCGAGGCCGAGCCAAGCGTTTCCACCGAGGCCAGCTTTTTCACAATCGCGTGGTGGCGCGCCATGCGGCGCACCCCCATGGCCAACACGACCGACAAAATGGCAGGCAAGCCCTCAGGCACCGCCGCCACGGCCAGTGACACGCCAAGCAGCAGCACGGTGACGACATCGCCCATGCCCTCAAGGGTTGAGGTGAGCAAAATCGTCACAACGACCACGGCCGCAATGCCCAACGCCACCAGGCCCAGCCCCTTGCCCAAATGCGCCATTTCCACCTGCAGCGGGGTGGGCGCATCAGCCGTGGTGTCAAGCAGCGTGGCAATGCTCCCCATTTCGGTTTGCATGCCCGTGGCGGTAACGATGGCATGCCCCGTGCCTTGCGCCACCGCTGTGCCTTTGAAAACCATGTTCACCCGGTCGCCCAGCGCCACGGGTTCAGACAAGGGGGCGGTGTCTTTCAAAACCGCCTCGCTCTCGCCAGTCAGCGGGGCTTCGAGCAGCATGAGTGCAGCGGCCTGCACCAGCCGCGCATCGGCCCCGACGGCGTCGCCCTCGGCCAGCACCAGCACATCCCCTTTGACCAGTTCGGTGCTGGGCACCCGGGCCAGCGCGCCGTCGCGCAGCACGCTGGAGGTGGCCATGGTCATTTTTGCCAGTGCGGCCACGGCCTGCTCGGCTTTGGCCTCTTGCAGCCAGCCCAGCACAGCGTTCAACACGATCACGCAGGCGATCACCACCGCATCCAGGGGCCAACCCGCTGCACCCGGTTGACCCCGGCCTTCAAACCACCACGCGGCAAGGGCGACTAACGCTGCCAGGCCCAGCAAGTAAACCAAAGGGTCTTGCAACTGCGCCAGTGCACGGCGCCAGGCCGGCACCGGAGGCCGTGCGCGCAATTCGTTCGGGCCGTCGGCGCGTAACCGATTGTCCGCCTCGCCGGTGCTCAACCCTTGAATCAGGTCGGTGCCGAGCGTGGTCGCCAGATCGGTGATGGGGCTCAACCAAGGGGCAGGGAGTGACGCTTTACGCATATATCCACAGGTGTTGAACCCTATCGGGTGGGGTGGCAAAGAGAGGCAAGATCACCCCTTGGCGGCCACGGGGCCGCAGGCATGCCTTGCCCATCGTGTGAGTTTTTTGGCAGGGAGGGGAATGAAGCATAAGAACCTGAGTTTCAACGAACGCCGTCGCACGGGGGGCGACAAAAAGCCTTGCAAAGGGGCTGCTACCCACTGAGCCATAGACCTGTCGAACCCACACGAGAGTGTTCATGGTACGCGTGCGCGCCCCAACCACCTGCCAAAGTCGCGTTTTGGGGGCGGACGGTTGCCTCTTGAAAGCGGTTCGTTTGCCACTGCTTTTCGGTGCCATACTTGGCTTCACGCGGTTGAATTTCTATCCGTTCGACCGGACTGTTTTCCAAGGAAGCCCATGCCAGAACGCTCACCTCTGCCCGTCCCGCCTGCCATCACCCGCCAAGCCCGTGCCGGCAAAGCGGCGGCAACCCCAGCCAAGCCACCCACGCGCAGCCCCCAAGTGAAGCGCACAGCCGCTGACGACACCCCCGTGGTGGCGAAACGGCCCCGCAAATCAACCGCCGCTGACACCCCAAAAAAACCGCGTCGCGTGTCCCTGGGCGACACCAGCGGCAGCACGCAGCCCAAACGCATGGGCCAAAACAGCGTCGAAGACGCACTGGCGGCCAGCCAGGCCGGCCTGCTGGCCGCCGTGAATGACCTCTTGGTGCGACCCCAGACCCACCCCGCCAAAAAGGCCGAGGGCTTGCGCGCCATATTGGAAGGCGCCGCACCCGACGACGCCAAGGCCATTCGCCAACTGCTGAAAGACCAAGCCAAAGCCAGCCAGCGCGTGAGCGTGGACGCCCCCACTGACCCCAACGAACAACTCTCACCCGAGTGGCGCCAGGGCGCGTACCCCTACAAAAACCTGCTCTCGCGCCGCGTTTACGAAACCCAAAAATACCAGCTCCAGGTGGAATTGCTGAAATTGCAAGCCTGGGCCAAAGAGACCGGCCAGCGCGTGGTGATTTTGTTTGAAGGCCGTGACGCAGCGGGCAAAGGCGGCACCATCAAACGCATGATGGAACACCTCAACCCACGTGGCGCGCGTGTGGTCGCGCTGGAAAAACCCAGCGATGTGGAGCGCGGCCAGTGGTATTTCCAGCGCTATGTGCAGCACCTGCCCACCGCTGGCGAAATCGTGCTGTTTGACCGCAGCTGGTACAACCGCGCGGGTGTGGAGCGGGTGATGGGTTTTTGCTCTGACGACGAATACCAAGAGTTCATGCGCCAAGTGCCGCAGTTTGAGCGCCAACTGGTGCGCAGCGGCGTGCACCTCATCAAATTTTGGTTTTCCGTGAGCCGCCAAGAGCAGCGCAGGCGCTTCAAAGAGCGTGAGGCGCACCCGCTCAAACAGTGGAAGCTCAGCCCGATTGATCTCGCCTCGTTGGACAAGTGGGACGACTACACCAAAGCCAAAGAGGCCATGTTTTTCGAGACCGACACCGCTGATGCGCCTTGGACTGTGATCAAAAGCGATTGCAAAAAACGCGCGCGCCTGAACGCCATGCGCTACCTCCTGCACAAGCTGCCCTACGCCAACAAAGAC
>JBAQDW010000417.1:0-2479 GCA_049286445.1 Rhodoferax sp.
CATGGGTCAAGGTCGATTGCTAGGTAAAACAGTGCTGATCACCGCCGCGGCCCAAGGCATTGGCCGTGCCAGTGCCTTGGCTTGCGCCGCAGAGGGCGCGAAGGTCATTGCCACCGATATCAATGAAGCGTTGCTGGCCACGCTGGCAGCGGAGCACGGCCATATTGAAGTGGCCGTGTTGGATGTACTCAACCAAGCGGCGGTGGATGCATTGGCGGCCAAGCTGCCCGCCTTGGACGTGTTGTTTAACTGCGCCGGCATGGTCGCCCACGGCAGCTTGCTGGATTGCACGGAAGCAGACTGGGACTTGAGCTTCGAGCTGAACGTGAAAAGCATGTTTCGCATGACACGGGCATTTTTGCCCGCCATGTTGGCCCAAGCAAAAGCGAATCACGGGAGCGCGTCGGTGATCAACATGGCGTCGATGGCGTCCAGCGTCAAAGGCTTTGCCAACCGCGCCGCCTATGGTGCCACCAAGGCGGCGGTGATTGGCCTGACCAAATCACTGGCGGCAGACTTTGTGAAGGATGGCCTGCGCGCCAACGCACTGTGTCCCGGTACCGTGGACACACCCTCATTGCGCGGTCGCATTGCCAGTGCGGCCGACCCCATTCAGGCCGAAAAAGACTTCATTGCGCGCCAGCCCATGGGCCGCTTGGCCACGGTGGGGGACATCACCCCGATGGTGGTGTACCTGGCCAGCGACGAGTCGCGGTTTATGAGCGGGCAGACCGTGCTGGTGGACGGCGGCGTCACGATCTGAACGGGCTTGTACTTTGACCCTCTTTAAGGCGCTGCGGTGACTTCCCTGATTTCTGTTCGTGGTGTGAGCAAGTCCTTCCCCGGCGTGAAGGCCTTGGATGACGTGCGCTTTGATTTGCAGTCTGGGGAGGTTCACGCCCTCATGGGTGAGAACGGCGCTGGCAAATCGACCTTGATGAAAATCTTGGCCGGCGTCTATCAAAAAGACAGCGGTGAGATGCTGCTGGACGGTAAATCGGTGGCGATGCAGAGCCCCGCGCACGCGCAGTCCTTGGCGATTGGCATCATCCACCAAGAGCTGCATCTGATGGGCCACATGACGGCGGCGCAAAACATTTACCTCGGGCGCGAGCCGCGCAAGATGGGCGGGTGGGTTTTGGATGACGACCAATTGAACCGTGACGCCCAGGCCTTGTTTGATCGGATGAATCTGGCGCTGGCACCGACCGTCATGATCAGCGAATTGACGGTGGCCAAGCAGCAGATGGTGGAAATTGCCAAGGCGCTGTCGTTCAAATCGCGCGTGCTCATCATGGACGAGCCAACCGCCGCGTTGAACAACGCTGAAATTGAAGAGCTCTTCACCATCATTCGCCAGCTTCGCAGCGAAGGGGTGGGTATTGTTTATATCTCCCACAAGATGGATGAAATCCAGCGCATTGCCGACCGCGTGACGGTCTTGCGCGATGGCAGCTATGTGGACACCGTGCCCGCCAGCACCCCAATGGCAGAGGTCATTGCCATGATGGTGGGTCGCAAACTGGACGTCGCGGCCAAGACGGTTCCCAACACCGCTGACAACGAGGTGCTGCTGGACGTGCGCGGCTTGTGTCGGGGGCGCACGATTCGAGATGTCAGCTTCAAGGTGCGTCGCGGTGAAATTTTGGGTTTTGCGGGCCTGATGGGTGCGGGGCGCACTGAAGTCGCCCGCGCCATTTTTGGGGCAGATTCAATTGAAGCGGGCGAGGTCTGGCTCCATGGGAGACGCATTGCGCTCACCTCGCCAGAAGACGCCGTGCAGGCGGGCATGGGCTACCTGTCGGAAGACCGCAAGCACTTTGGTTTGGCCACGGGCATGGATGTGGAGTCCAACATCACCGTGCCGAGCTTGCGGCGCTGGTTGAAGTGGGGCGTGTTTCTCAAGCAGGCCGCTATCACGCAAATTTCACAGCAGATGGTGGAAAAGCTGCGCATCAAGACGCCGTCGCTCAAACAAACCGCCAGGCTGCTGTCAGGCGGCAATCAGCAAAAAGTGGTGATTGCCAAGTGGCTGGTGCAAGACTGTGATGTGCTGATCTTCGATGAACCCACGCGCGGCATTGACATTGGTGCCAAGAGCGAAATTTACAAATTGCTCAATGACCTGGCCGCGCAGGGGCGCGCCATCATCGTGATCTCCAGCGAGCTGCCCGAGGTGCTGCTGCTCAGCCACCGCATCTTGGTCATGTGCGAAGGCCGCATCACCGGCGAGGTTCACGGCAACCAGGCCACGCAAGAAAATTTGATGGCCTTGGCCACGCAGCGCGACGCGCCTGCCCAAGCGGCGCACTGAACCCCACGACCGCCTCCTGATCCCAAGAAACCACCCAGGTAATTTCAAGGTAATTTTGATGACGACATCCGCTTCCCCTCCCTCGCCGTCCTGGTGGGCCCGTCTCTCGGGCGGTCAGGCCAAGCAAAAGTTGCTTGCCTTCGCCAGTCTGATTGCCCTGATGGT
>JBAQDW010000418.1:0-3660 GCA_049286445.1 Rhodoferax sp.
ACGTGGTCGGCGGCACGAATCATGTCTTCGTCATGCTCCACCACCAGCACGCTGTTGCCAATGTCACGCAGGTGCTTCAAGGTGTCGATGAGGCGATCGTTGTCGCGCTGGTGCAGGCCAATGCTGGGTTCGTCCAGCACGTACATCACACCGGTCAGGCCCGAGCCAATTTGTGACGCCAGCCGAATGCGCTGCGACTCGCCACCGCTGAGGGTCTCGGCACTGCGGTCCAGGCTCAAATAATTCAGCCCCACGTCGTTCAAAAACTTCAACCGCAAGCCAATTTCACGCACCACCTTGGCTGCAATTTCGCCTTTGGCCCCGCTCATCTGCAGCGTATTGAAGTAGTCAAAACTCTCGGCCAGCGTGATGTGGCTCAGCTCGAAGATCGCCCGGGCTTGGCTGCCCTCGCCAATTTTCACGTGGCGGGCTTCGCGGCGCAGGCGCGAGCCGCCACACTCGGTACACGACTGCGTGCTGCGGTAGCGCGACAGGTCTTCTCGCACCAAGCTGGAGTCCGTCTCCCGGTAACGGCGCTGCATGTTGGGAATAATGCCCTCAAAGGGGTGTTTTTTGCTCACCTTTTTGCCCTGCGAGAGGCCGGAATCCATCACGTAGCTGAACTTGATTTCCTCCTCGCCCGAGCCGTGCAGCACCGCCTGTTGCACCGCCGCAGGCAGGGTCTCAAAGGCCTGTTCGATGTCAAACCCGTAATGTTTGGCCAAGCTCTCCAGCAGCGCAAAGTAATAGCCGTTGCGCCGGTCCCAGCCCTTGATGGCCCCACTGGCCAGACTCAGTGAGGGGAAAGCGACCACGCGGGCCGGGTCAAAGAAGTCTTGCTGCCCCAAGCCGTCACAACTGGGGCACGCTCCCACGGGCGAGTTGAACGAGAACAACCGAGGCTCCAGCTCGCTGATCGAGTAGTGGCACACCGGGCAAGAGAACTTGGCGTTAAATAAGTGCTCTTTTGGGCTGTAGCCCTTGTCCACACTGCGCAAGGCACTATCAATTTCATTGTTGAATTCACTGGCAATGGCACGGCCATTGGCCACCCGCAGGGCGGCTTCAAAGCTTTCGGCCAGGCGTTGGCGGAGTTGGTCTTTGCTCAGTGGGTCGGTGTCGGCACGCACTTTGACGCGGTCAATCACCACGTCAATGTCGTGCTTTTCAGTTTTTTTCAGTGTGGGCAAGTCTTCATATTCGAAGATCGACCCGTTGACCCGAAAGCGCACATAGCCTTGCGCCTGCATGCTGGCAAACACGTCCAAAAACTCGCCTTTCTTCTCCCGCGCCAGCGGCGCCAGAATCATCAACCGGGTGTCCTCGGGCAGGGCCAGCACCGCGTCCACCATCTGGCTCACCGTTTGGGCCTGCAACGCCAAGCCGTGCTCGGGGCAAAACGGTGTGCCAGCGCGGGCAAACAACAAGCGCAGGTAGTCGTGAATCTCGGTCACCGTGCCCACGGTGGAGCGGGGGTTGTGCGAGGTGGCTTTTTGTTCGATGGAAATGGCCGGGCTCAAACCCTCAATCAAGTCCACATCGGGTTTGTCCATCAGCTGTAAAAACTGGCGCGCGTAGGTGGACAGGCTTTCCACATACCGCCGCTGCCCTTCGGCGTACAAGGTGTCAAATGCCAGGCTGGACTTGCCCGAGCCGCTCAAGCCCGTGATAACCACCAGTTGGTTGCGGGGAATGTCCAGGTCAATGTTTTTGAGGTTGTGCGTGCGTGCGCCCCGAATGCTGATGTTTTGCAGCTGCAAAACACGGGCGAGGTCAGGGCCGTCAGTGGGGGTTTTCAAGATGGTGGCCGCTCGGGTAAACCTGTAATCATAGTGAAAGACGCCCGATTTGGCTCGGTGGGTGCAGGCTGGGAACAAGGGATAGGGGACAATTCAGGTTTAAATCCGTCCCGATGGGCGGCTGTGTGAGTTGGGAGACCCCTTTGGCGCCTAAAGTTGAATCCCCGTTGCGGGATGGAAATGCAGTGGTTGACAGCACGATGACCGCCATGGAGCGTCGGTCGAGCTTTTCATTGGCGAGCATTTTTGCCCTGCGCATGCTGGGCCTGTTTTTGATTCTGCCGGTGTTTGCCATTGAGGCAGCCCGGTACCCGGGTGGCAGTGACCCCGCTTTGATTGGCTTGGCCATGGGCATCTATGGCTTGACGCAAGCCTGTTTGCAATTCCCGTTTGGCATGGCTTCGGACCGCCTGGGGCGAAAGCGGGTGATCATTTTTGGGCTGCTGGTGTTCGCGGTGGGCAGTTTTGTTGCCGCTTGGGCGCCGAGTCTGATCTGGCTGACCATGGGCCGCGCCTTGCAGGGCGCGGGTGCCGTGTCGGCAGCGGTCACGGCTTTGCTGGCGGACCAAACGCGTGACGAGGTCCGAACCAAATCCATGGCGCTGGTGGGGGCCAGCATTGGGTTGATGTTCGCATTGTCGCTGGTCGTCGCCCCGCTGTTGGTTGCTTACGTCGGGTTGGGTGGTTTGTTTGCGCTCACGGGTGGCTTGGCGTTGACGGGGGTGGCGGTGACGGTCTGGTGGGTGCCAGCCGAGCCGCTGGTGCATAAAAATTTGCCAAGGGGGCGTTTGCTGGAAGTGCTGCGCCTGCCTGCGCTGCTGCGGCTGAACCTCGGTGTGTTCATCTTGCACGCCGTCCAATTGGCCATGTGGATGGCCGTGCCTGCCATGCTGGTCGATGCGGGTTTGCCACGTGAGCACCATTGGTGGGTGTACCTGCCTGCCGTATTGGCTTCGTTTTTAGTGATGGGCACCACTTTGTTTCCACTCGAAAAACGGGGGTACCTACGGGCTGTCTTTTTGACCGCCATTGGCTTGACCACCGCGGTGCAGGTGGGCCTGTTGTGGGCCTCCACCGGAACGCCCGGTGTGGGGGTGCTGGGTGGCTTGCTGTTTGTGTTCTTTTGCGGCTTCAACGTGCTGGAGGCCAGCCAACCGAGTTTGGCCTCCCGGGTGGCCCCCGCTCATGCGCGGGGGGCTGCCATGGGGGTGTACAACACCTTGCAGTCGCTGGGCTTTTTTGTCGGTGGCGTGAGCGGCGGCTGGTTGATCAAACACACCGGTCCCCAAGGGTTGTTCACCGCCTGCGCGGCGGGCATGGTGGTTTGGTTGCTGGTGGCGTGGCCCATGCAGGCCCCCTTGACCAAGACGGCTGCGCCCGCAAACGCAGGATAATCAATTCAATTCAGGAGAAGTAAATCATGGCATCAGTCAACAAAGTTATTTTGGTAGGCAACTTGGGGCGCGACCCTGAGATCAGGTACTTGCCCAGCGGCGATCCGGTGGCAAACATCACCATCGCCACCAGCAGCAAGTACAAAGGCAAAGACGGCAACATGGTCGAAGAGACCGAGTGGCACCGCATCACCTTCTTTGGCAAGCTGGCCGAAATTGTGGGCCAGTACCTTAAAAAAGGCCGCCCGGTTTACGTTGAAGGGCGCTTGAAAACCCGCAAGTACACCGACAAAGACGGCGTTGAGAAGTACGCCACCGACATCGTGGCCAATGAGATGCAAATGCTGGGGGGCCGTGAAGGCATGGGCGAGCCCTCAGGAGGGGATGAAAGCTACGGTGGCGCACATGCGGGAGGTGGCGGCAGTGGTGGTAATGGCGGCGGTTACTCCCGGCCCGCGCCTGCGTCC
>JBAQDW010000419.1:0-3635 GCA_049286445.1 Rhodoferax sp.
GCTGCGCCAGGCTCCGTTTGATGGCGGCTGGAATGGCTTGGCGCGTCTTGCGGCACAGACCAGGCTGCGCCACCACCCGAATGGTGATGCCGCGCAGGGTGCGAACCCCATTCGGGCTGGTGCTGACCTCAATGCGCACCCCCAATTGCTGCTCCATCCGCGCTTGCAGGTGCTGCCACTCCGCCAGGCTGCTCAGGGTTTCCAGCCGCGCCAGCAGGCGTTTTTCATCGTCACGGGTCAAACGCAATACCCGCAGGTCACCCACGGGATTGGCCAACAAGGCGTCTCGCCCGCAAATACACGCGCCGGGCGGGCATCCGGTGCGAAGGGGATAAGGCAAGGGTGCGGTGGTCATGGTGGCGTCACGGATCATAGTCAAGCCCGACGCCGTGGCATTGAAGCCACCCCGCCCCAGCCCGGGTCACGGGTCTGTCCGCTGGGGACAACTTTTTCGCCTCGCGTTGGCGCGAAGCCAATAAGCACCCGTGGCCTGGGGTGTTCCGGTGGCGAAACAGGGGTCCAGACTTTGGAGTCCAGGGCGCGCGGGGTACGCCAAGAGATGAGCCGAGGGCGCACCTCCCTCACAAAAAATCAACACAGTGCGGCATCCACAATTTTTGTGGATAAGTGTGTTGACCTCCTTGGGAGAAGTGGCTCAAAGCCATAGCCTATGCGGGTTTCAACAGGGTGCTTAAAAATAAGGCAGCGTGAGCAAGTGAGCTTGTCGTTCACTTTTTGCGTCATTTCGCTAACACAACTATCGGCATTTACCGACAGAAAAACCCCCGCCACAAGAAAAAGGCGCCGCCAAAACGGCCTGAGCGGCTGAGCGCTGCGGGTGGGGGTGAAGCGCCGGCTCAGAGGGCGTGAGTCATGCACAAATTCTGTGGATAACTTTGTGGACAGCCCCCGGTACAAGCCGCGCAGCGTCAACAGGGGCGCGGCTTGGCACACGCTGCCTGCCAAAGAGGCAGGGGGACCCAGGGGGGGTTAAAGAGAGCGGCTCAGCAGCGCGGGCAAATCAGCCATGTGCGCAAACAAAGCTTGCGCGCCTGCCTCCCTCAGGGACTGGGCGGACTGGTGCGCCGTCGCCGGGCAATACGCCCACACGGTGGCACCAGCGGCCACACCGGCGGTGATGCCGGGGACCGAGTCTTCAATGACCAAGCAGCGCTCAGGCGGCGCGTTCAAATGGCGCGCGGCAGCCAAATAGACATCTGGCGCGGGTTTGGAGCGCGGCATCTCATGGCCGCTGAAGATGTGGCCGTTAAAAAACGGCATCAGCCCCACCTTGGTGAGCACCATCTCGACTTTCAAGCGGTCGGCCCCCGAGGCGCAGGCGATGCCCAATGGCGCATAAGCCTGCGCTGCGGCCACGGCCTCATGGGCACCGGGCACGATCTCTAAACTGGCCTTTAACGCCTGGTCACGCCGTTTGTAAAAGTCTTGCAGCCAGGCTTGCGAAAACGGCTGACCGGTGTGCGCTTCAATGGTGAGGCGCTCCTCGCGCAACGTTTTGCCAATGAAGCGGGCCATGCACTCCTGCGGAGTGAGCGTCCAGCCCAACTCCTGCAGCATGTCGCGCAGCACCGCGTTGGTGAGGCCCTCGCTGTCCACCAACACCCCATCACAATCAAACAAAATTGCATCAAATTTCATAGCTGCTTGCGCTTACTCTGTATGGGCTAGCGCCCGATTTGTTATATAAAAACCGCTTACCCTTTGGCGGGTCGGCGGGCCTTTTTATCTTCCAGCGTTTCGGTGGGCGCGCCTTGTTTAAGCCACTCGGCAAAGCCGCCCTCCATGTGGGCCACGTTGGTCATGCCCATGTCTTGCAAGGCTTTTGCCGCCAGCGCGCTGCGCCATCCCGCACCGCAAAACAAAACAAACTCTTTGCGCTCATTGGCAAACATGGGCTTGTGATAAGGCGAGGCCGGATCGACCCAAAACTCCAGCATGCCCCGGGGGGCATGGTAGGCACCCACCACCGTGCCCTGCGCGAGCTCGCGAATATCGCGAATGTCCACGACTTGCACGTTGGCATCGTGAAGCTTGGCCAGCACTGCAGGCACCGAGTAGGTGGTGACCTGTGCCATGGCTTCTTCGACCAGCTGCAGAGAACTTTTGGTAATGGGCATGAAATGTCTCCAATTAAAGGTGAAGTCAATGAGTCAAAAAATAAACGGCCTATTTGCGCCAAAACTGGGGCAAAAACAGCACCATCACGCCCAGCAGTTCCAAGCGCCCCATCAGCATGCCCACGGTGCACACCCAGGTCTGAAAATCAGTCAGCACGCCAAAGCTGGACGACGGCCCCACCTGCCCCAAGCCCGGGCCGATGTTGTTGACCGTGGCCACCACCGCAGAAAACGCCGTCAAAATGTCCAGCCCGGAGAGCAGCATCAGCATGGTCAGGCCCAAAATGGTGGCGCCATAAATCAACATGTACGCCATCACCGACGCGGTGACGGTGACCGAGATGGGCACGCGCCCCATGATGATCGGGTTGACCACCCGGGGGTGAATGGCCCGCACCAGCTCCCGGCGCGCCTGCTTGACCAAAATCACCATGCGAACCATCTTGATACCGCCCCCCGTGGACCCCGCGCACGACGCAAAGCTGCCCAAAAACAGCAGCAGTATGGGGGCAAACACGGGCCACAAAGCGTAGTCAGCTGAGGCATAACCGGTGGTGGTGGCCACCGACACCACGTGAAAGGCCGCTGCCCGCAAGGCCCGCAGGTAGTCCGGGTAGGTGCCGTGCACCGTCAGCACCACACTCAAAACGGCCACCGACGCCAGCAACACAAAAGCGTAGGTGCGCACCTCCACGTCACGCAGCAGGGAAGTGAGCGAGCGCGCCCGCCAGACGATGAAGTAGCGCGCAAAACTCACGCCCGCCAACGCCATGAAAAAGGTGGCCACGCCCTCCACCGCCGCTGAGTTCCAGTAGCCAAAACTGGCGTCGTGCGAGGACGAGCCCCCCAACCCCATGGTGGTGCACATGTGCATAAAGGCGTCTTCCCACGACATGCCCACCCCGCGGTAGGCCACCATGCACAGCGCTGAGAACGAAAAATACACGCCCCACAGGCCACGCGCGGTCTCGGCAATGCGGGGCGTCAAGCGGGCGTCTTTCATGGGGCCGGGCGTCTCGGCCTTGTACAGCTGCACCCCACCCAACCCGAGCAAGGGCAACACCGCCACCACCAGCAGCATGATGCCCAGGCCACCCATTAACTGCAGAAAACACCGCCACACGTTCACCGACACGGGCAAGGCATCCAGCCCGGTGAGCACGGTGGCGCCGGTGGCGGTGAGGGCGCTCATGGCTTCAAAATAGGCGTCCGTCCAGCTCAAGCCGTCAATCGTCATCATCAGCGGCACCGCTGCAAACGCGGGCATCACCATCCACACCAAATTGACCAGCAAAAACCCGTCGCGCGGCTTTAACTCTTGCTTGTACTGGCGCGTGAGCAGCAACAGCAGCACACCCGACCCAAACGTCAAACCCAGGCCTTGCAACCAAATATTGCGCAAGTGTTCCTGGTCCAAAGCCCAAGCCCAGCCTAGCGGCACCAAAAAGAGAAACGAGAAGCCCAGCATGATGCGGGCCAGCACATTGAGAACAGCTA
>JBAQDW010000420.1:0-8634 GCA_049286445.1 Rhodoferax sp.
CGAGCCATCGGGCTTTTGCTCAACGATGAACTCCACCGTGCCCGCACCCACATAGTTCACGGCCCGGGCGGCAGCGACAGCCGCCTCGCCCATTTGCTGGCGAAACTCAGGCGTCATGCCGGGCGCAGGGGCTTCTTCCAGCACCTTTTGGTGGCGGCGTTGTACCGAGCAATCGCGCTCAAACAGGTACACATAGTTGCCTTGGGTGTCGCCAAATACCTGAATCTCGATGTGGCGCGGGCGCTGCACGTATTTTTCGATCAACACCGCGTCGTCGCCAAAGCTGTTGATGGCCTCGCGCTTGCAACTGGCCAAGGCGGCGGCAAAGTCTTCTGACTTGTCCACCGCACGCATGCCTTTGCCGCCACCGCCCGCACTGGCTTTGATGAGCACGGGGTAGCCAATGCGATCGGCCTCGCGCTGCAACAGCGCTTCGTCTTGGTCGCTCCCGTGGTAGCCCGGTACCAGTGGCACACCGGCTTTTTCCATGAGTTGCTTGGACTCGGCTTTCAGGCCCATGGCCCGGATGCTGGAGGGCAGCGGGCCAATGAACACCAACCCCGCGTCTGCACAGGCTTGGGCAAACTCTTCGTTTTCGCTCAAGAAGCCATAACCGGGGTGCACCGCTTGGGCGCCCGTGGCCTTGGCCGCTTCCAAAATGCGCTCCCAACGCAGGTAGCTGTCTTTGGGCGCGCTGCCGCCGATGTAGACCGACTCGTCGCACACGCTGACGTGTTTGGCATGGGCGTCAGCATCAGAGTACACCGCCACGGTTTTAATCGCCATGCGCCGGGCAGTGGCAGCCACGCGGCAGGCGATTTCGCCCCGGTTGGCAATCAGGATTTTGTTGAACATGGGAATCTTTCAGATGTTGGGGGAGGTCAATCGGTCAAGCCAGCCAGCCAACTGGGTTTGCGTTTTTGCAGAAAAGACTGCACGCCTTCTTTGCCTTCGCTGCTGGCGCGAATATCGGCGATGCCTTCCACCGTCATGGCAATCAAGGGCGCGTCAATATCGCGCCCGGCCACCTCTTGCAACAGGCGTTTGCAACTGCGCACGGCGTTGGGGCTGGCATTGCACAGGGCTTGCGTCAACTCGGCCACTTTGGCGTCGAGCTGGTCGGCGCTGACCACCTCGTGCACAAAACCGATGCGATGCGCCTCGGCCGCGCTGAAGCGCTCGGCGGTTAAAAAGTAGCGGTGCGCCGCGCGGGCACCCATGGCCCGAATCACATAGGGGCTGATGGTGGCGGGAATCAAGCCCAGCTTGACCTCGCTCAGGCAAAACGTGGCGGTGTCCACACTCACGGCCATGTCACACGCGGCGACCAGCCCCATGCCGCCCGCAAACACATCGCCCTGCACGCGGGCCACGGTGGGTTTGGGGCACTCAACCATCACACGCAGCATCTCGGCCAGGTGGGCGGCATCAGCCAAATTCTCTTCCCGCGTGTAGTCCGCCATGCGGCGCATCCAATTCAGGTCAGCACCGGCGCAAAAGGCGGGGCCCACGGCGGCCAGCACCACGGCGCGCACATCGGCACGGGCGGCGGCGTCTTGAAAGGCGTGGGTGATTTCGGCAATGACGTCGTCGTTGAACGCATTGCGCACATCCGGGCGGCTGAGAGTCAGGGTCAGCACGGCCCCTTTTTGGGTGGTGGTGAGGGCACTCATGGTCGATTCATATTTCAGCAGGCAAAGCGATGTCCAATAACGCTTTAATAAACGTCCTAAGGGGTACGAAGGCCACATGGTCGTAGTTCAAGAGCGGAACTTTTGCGTACTTCGCCTGAGCTTTGAAGACATTGCCATAAGCGTTGCCCATCTTTGCACTGAGCCAAGCCTGCACAGCAATTTTGTCTTGCTGCGCCAGAGTCGGTTTATCAAGATGAGGAGTGACGCAGTCACGGAAACCTGTCGCGCAATCGGCGATGGCGTCGCCCTTCAAGGCATCAAGCACCAGAGCTTCAAATGCGCCTGGTTTATCGTTCTGAGGAAGTTGCAATTTTCGGCAGGGCCGGTTGATATTCGGTTCAACGTCTTTGAATAAGCTCGCCCACCGCTGGGCAGTGCCGACGGGGTCCTCTTCGCTGTCAGCGATGACGCCAACGACCTTCAGTTCACCCAAGCTGCGAACTTTCAGTGCTTTGAAGGAGGCGGGGAAATTGGCGCGACCCTTCACATTTTCGATGTCAATCGCGCGGGCACGCTCCTCAAACCAGTGTTCGCACATTTTCCTCACCAGGAACTCTTCATCCTCACCTTCGACCAACAGAAGTATCGGCGCGGTAATGGCGTTGTTCACGGGACCAAGGCCACTAGCGGACTTCATAACCTGCCTCCATCACGGTGTCCAAAGCGTCGTCATTGATGACCACCGCCTTCACGTTGTCACCATCGCGCTCCAGCCGAATGAGCTGAAAGTCTTTCAAACAATTTGCATCGGCAAACGTTTTGTACGCGGCGCGAATGCATTCCCAGCTGTGAGTGGTCATCAGGGTCTGGATTCCCTGATTCGCAGCCATATCCTGAATTCCTTTGAATAAGGTGAGCAGCGAGGCGAAATGAATTCCGTTTTCGACCTCATCAAGTAAAGCGAGCTTTGATTCCGTCACCAACAGGCTGCAATAGAGGTACAGAAGTCGACTAAATCCATGCCCCAACTGGGGCAAGGGAACGGCGTTGGCTTGTTCTTCCAGCTCCACATAAACACGAAGCTCACCGTCTGGCGAGAGCGAATGCAGGTCCTCCAAGCGTGGTTCGATGCGCCGAAGCAAGTCAATTAGCACTCGCTTTTTCCTTTTCATCACCACCTTGTCCAACAATTGGACCGTCATGGATTGACTGGGCGGATTTACCGAAACAGCGAGAGGGGTTTGAAACAACTCGCTGGGGGCAAACCCGCCATCGGCAGAAGAGCGAATTATTGGATTCGTTGCAACATATTGATGAAAACTGAGTCCGTCATATTCATGGCTACTGATGAGCTTTCGGCTTGACTCTTTTTCTTTGTCTTTGTCACTTAAAAAAAGACGTTTGGGCTTGGGATGATTAATCTCTGTAGTCAAAGTCCCATGCACCGGCTCATCAACCTCGTCCGCCGACAAAGCACCCCTTACCAGCCCGATGTCAACTTCAAGATCAATCTGAACGCAACGACCATTGAACACCCTGTCCATATACCGCTTTGTGTCGCTGCCTTCAACGAGACGAAACACTCCTGGGAGTTGGCTAACGCTACCAAGGCTATCGGCACCTAAATACACAGCCTCCAACAACGAAGTTTTCCCCACGTTTTGCCCCCCCAAGATCAAGTTAACGTTGCGAATAGGTTTGATTTCAGTGTCCCTGAAACCCTTAAATCCTTGAATTCGAATACTTGTCAACATAGATGATCTTTCTTTCTGCAACAGCTTTTCGCCAATACTAAGGCGATTCCGAGCGCTATTTCCGCCATCGCTTACATCCGAAACACGCCAAAGGTCGTGTCGGCAATCGGTGCGTTCAGCGACGCGCTCAGGCCCAGCGCCAGCACGCGGCGGGTGTCGGCGGGGTCGATGATGCCGTCGTCCCACAGTCGGGCGGTGGCGAAATAGGGGTGGCCTTGCACCTCGTACTGGGTGCGAATGGGGGCTTTGAAGGCGTCTTCTTCTCCAACGCTCCAGGTGCCGCCCTTGGCTTCAATGCCGTCGCGCTTGACGGTGGCCAAGACGCTGGCGGCTTGCTCGCCGCCCATGACGGAGATGCGGGCGTTGGGCCACATCCACAGAAAACGCGGGCTGAACGCACGCCCACACATGCCGTAATTGCCCGCACCAAAGCTGCCACCAATGATGATGGTGAACTTGGGCACAGCCGCAGTCGCCACAGCGGTGACCATCTTGGCGCCGTTGCGGGCAATGCCTTCGTTTTCGTACTTGCGCCCGACCATGAAGCCGGTGATGTTCTGCAAGAACACCAAGGGAATCTTGCGCTGGCAGCACAGTTCAATGAAGTGAGCGCCTTTGAGCGCCGACTCGCTGAACAAAATGCCGTTGTTGGCAATGATGCCGACCGGCATGCCTTCAATATGGGCAAAGCCGGTGACCAGCGTGGTGCCATAACGCGGCTTGAACTCATGAAACTCGGAGCCATCGACGATGCGGGCAATGATTTCACGCACATCAAAGGGCTTGCGGGTGTCGGTGGGAATCACCCCATACAGCTCTTCTGCTACAAATTTAGGAGCTGCTGGCGCAGTCACAGCTTGGGCTGGCGGCTTATTTTTATTCAAATGCGAGACGATTTCGCGCGCCAAGGCCAAGGCGTGCAAATCGTTTTGCGCCAAGTGGTCGGCCACGCCGGACAAGCGGGTGTGCACATCGCCACCGCCCAAGTCTTCAGCGGTCACCACCTCGCCGGTCGCCGCTTTGACCAGCGGGGGGCCGCCCAAAAAGATGGTGCCCTGGTTTTTGACGATGATGGTCTCGTCGCTCATGGCGGGCACATACGCGCCGCCGGCCGTGCAACTGCCCATGACCACGGCCACCTGTGAGATGCCCATGGCGCTCATGGTGGCTTGGTTGAAGAAGATGCGCCCAAAGTGGTCGCGGTCCGGAAACACCTCGTCTTGGTTGGGCAGGTTGGCACCGCCCGAGTCCACCAAGTACACACACGGCAGGCGGTTTTGCTGCGCAATCTCTTGCGCGCGCAGGTGCTTTTTCACCGTCATAGGGTAGTAGGTGCCGCCCTTCACCGTGGCGTCGTTGCACACAATCATGCAATCCACGCCACTCACGCGGCCAATGCCGACGATGACGCCCGCACTGGGCGCGCTGTCGGAGCCATCGCGGTCGGGGTACATGCCCATCGCCGCCAGCGGTGACAACTCCAGAAACGGCGTGCCAGGGTCAAGCAGCATCTGCACCCGGTCCCGGGGCAAGAGCTTGCCGCGCCCGGTGTGCTTGGCGCGTGCGGCTTCGCCGCCGCCCAAGGCGGTCTTGGCAATCTGGGTGTTGAGGTCGTCCACCAGCGCGCGCATGGCGCTGGCATTGGCCTGAAAATCCGCCGAGCGGGCGTTGAGTTGGGAGTCAAGAAGGGGCATGGGGTGGTCTCTGTTGGGCTGTTGTTCCAGGCGCGTGGGGGGTCAAGCAGGCCGGGCGGCGTCATTCATTCGCCCCTCTGGATTTTGGGTGGCCTGCCGGTGAACTTCAGGCACAGCATAGGTGGATTGCCTGGTCTGTGCCGGCCACTGAGGTTGCAAATACGGCCAATTCATCACCACTTGACCCTATGATTCACGGTGTGACCCTGCTCACCGCTCTCAACAACGCCCGCCTCTCAGGCCCTTCGGTGACGCCGATGGCCTTTGTTCATGCCATTGTGCTCGCTTACCAGCGGGCCGGGGTGAGTCCGGATGCCGCGCTGTCCAAGGCACAAATCACGCCAGAACTGTTCAATACAGCCGGGGCCGGCATCACGGCCCTGCAAATGGAGCTTATTTCAGGCACCGCGATGCAGGAGCTTGATGACGAGGGCCTGGGCTGGTTCACCCGCCGCCTGCCTTGGGGCAGCTACGGCATGCTGGCCCGCGCCTCCATTAGCGCGCCTACCTTGGGTGTGGCGCTCAAGCGCTGGTGCCGTCACCATGGACTGATCACCGACGACATCACCCTCACACTGAGTGTGGCGGGCGACATTGCCACCTTGAGCCTGACCGAGCACCGCGATCTGGGGGCCTTGCGTGAGTTTTGCCTGGTGTCGGTGTTGCGCAATGTGCATGGCGTGGCCTGCTGGCTGCTGGACTCGCGCATCTCCGTGCACGAGGCCCGCTTTCCATTGGCACCGCCGCCGCACGCAGCGGTCTATCAGGTGCTGTTTTCCGGCCCCACCGTGTTTCACGCGGCGCAGGCCAGCCTTCATTTCGACGCCCGCTACCTCAGCTTGCCGCTGCACCGGGACGAAGCCGCCTTGCAACACATGTTGCAACGCGCGCTGCCCCTCACCGTGCTGCAGTACCGGCGAGACCGTCTGCTGGTGCAGCGCGTGCGCCAGACCCTGCTGGCTCACCCGGAGAGGGCCCACAGCGCAGACGACCTGGCCACCCTGCTTCATATGTCACCCCGTACCCTGCACCGCCAGCTGAAAGATGAAGGCGCCTCCCTGCAGGCGCTGAAAGATGAGGTTCGGCAAAAGCAGGCACGCGACCTGCTGCTGCGCACGGAGCGCCCGATTAAGCAAGTCGCTCAGGCGAGCGGATTTTTAAACGAAAAAAGCTTTATTCGCGCCTTCAAGGCGTGGACCGGCCAATCTCCCGCCGAATTCCGCCGCCAATCGTCCCCACCCTCACTCGCCCCAAGCGCCCCGGCGCCGACTTAGCCGTGGAAGTCGTTTGCCAATTTTTGTGGATAACTTGGGAGGTCCACCCCAGAACCAGAGCGCAACCGTCAAGCGTGGCGCGGGCTGGCACCGTATTTCATCGCAACAGGTCGCCTAAAAAACAGCCTCAGAAGTGCATTGCTCGGCGTCACTCACACGCCCATCAGGGCAGCGTTGTGGCTTCAAAAAATAACTCCACAAAAATTGTGAATAACTTTATGCAGTACACACAGAACAAGTCTTGAAACCGTTGCTGGTATTGGCCTGCAACGCGGTGCTTGTTTTTTAAGCACTCGGTATAAGCACGTCACCCCGGCCCTCAATGGGCCCACTTCCCTACCATAACCAGGCAACTTTTCAGGGGGTCAAGAAAAATAATGAACGAATAATGAATGATTTTTGCAGGCTTTCTCTCGCCTGACCACAGCGCAGCGGCACACCCTGAACTCATGCACAGTTTCTGGGGATAACTTTGTGGAGAACGCCCGGGACAAGTCACTCAAAGCCAGACAGGACGGGGCTTAGCGCCCGATGCCTTTCAAAACGGCAGAAGTAGCCGTTTTCAAGCAAACGGGGCAGTCAAGCGGGTTAGACTGGCCCGACACCCCTTTATTGGGCACCACCTCTCAGGTTTTAGGAGCCCAAGCCATGACCCCCTCGTCTTCTGTGCCCACCCAGCCCTTGACGCCACCGCTTCTGCTGCGCGTCGGGTTCGAGATCGAATACGAGTGCCCGCGCCCGACACCGATGCTGTTGGCGCTGAACATTCATTTCTCACGCGCCTCTGACCTGGTGCAGCCCGATCAGCTGCGCACCACGCCCCCCGTGCCGCTGTCGGCGTACCGAGACACCTTTGGCAACTGGTGCAGCCGTCTCGTGGCACCCGCAGGTCGGTTCGTGATCACCACCACCGCGCTGCTGCGCGACACCGGACTGGTGGATGCCCCGGCCTCAGGCGTGCCGCAAACTCCGGTGGAATACCTGCCCGAGTCGACCTTGGAATTTCTGCTGGGCAGTCGCTACTGTGAAACCGACCACCTGTCGGACTTTGCGTGGGCGCAGTTTGGCAACGGCCCGACCGGTGGCGACAGGGTGCAGGCCATTTGCGACTTTGTTCACCACCATATCGAGTTTGGTTACCCCTATGCGCGACGAACCCGCTCCGCCCTTGAGGCCTTCAACGAAAAACAAGGCGTGTGCCGCGACTTTGCCCACTTGGCGATTGCCCTGTGCCGGTGCATGAACATTCCAGCGCGTTACTGCACGGGCTACCTCGGAGATATCCGGATCCCCGCCGTGCCGGGGCCGATGGACTTTGCCGGTTGGTTTGAGGCCTATCTGGGGGACCGGTGGTACACCTTTGACGCGCGCAACAACACGCCGCGCATGGGCCGCGTGCTGATGGCCCGTGGCCGAGATGCCTGTGACGTGGCGCTGACCAACACCTTTGGCGCCAACACGCTGCAGCGCTTCAATGTGTGGGCTGATGAAGTTGCCCCGGCTTAAAGGCGTCGGTACAAAAATGCCGCCCGCTCGGCCCACCGTGTGGATAACTTTTGCGGCTGCTCCTGAAATGAGGGCCTGACAGCGTGGTGTGACGGGGCTTGCGGCCGGGTTGAGGTCACGCCTGGCCTCATAGCAGGGTGTTAAATCGAGTGACTCGCCCGATTTTTCGGGCTGCATTTCATGATGAGGAATGGCCCAGCCGATTGATCCACATTTTTTGGGGATAACTTTTGAAACCGGTCCCCAAATAGCGCTTGAATCCCTTATTCCATGCGGGTTGCAACAGATTGCCCACAAAATAGGCAGTGCGTACAACTTTCAGAATTGACCCCAATTTGCACCGCTTGGCTAGCATAAATTGGCGACTTTGAACGTCCATCCTGCGCACATTTATATTTTTTTCGAGGTTGACTTGTTCAATTTTCCCTTATTTTGAAACCAGGGAATTGCGGCGCGCACGCCTCCACAGTTTCTGTGCATAACTTTGTGGACAGCCCAGGGGCCAAGGGGGCCAAAGCACCAGTGGCTGCGGCTTTCCAGACCGTGCCTGTTTCGTGAGCTGCCGGGGTGTCGCGCCAGATGCTGCGGTTCAGTCCGCCTCAAACAGACCGCCCACGTTCAACAAGGCGTAGGCCAAATCAGGGCGCTGCGCCAGGCTCCGTTTGATGGCGGCTGGAATGGCTTGGCGCGTCTTGCGGCACAGACCAGGCTGCGCCACCACCCGAATGGTGATGCCGCGCAGGGTGCGAACCCCATTCGGGCTGGTGCTGAC
>JBAQDW010000421.1:0-17351 GCA_049286445.1 Rhodoferax sp.
ACGGGGGCTAGAGGCTGATTTGACACTTTGGTATTTCAATCCTCGTCGGTTGGGCGACGCGGCGATTAAGGGTTGCAGCGTTCGCAGTGGGACGGCGGTACGGTGTCTCTGATGGTTTCTGTCAAAGAAAAATCGCACACCCCACAGGTGATGCGTTTGGCACGCATCACGGGCGTGGGCAGGCCACACTGCGCGCACAGGGCCCCGGCCATCGGTGATTCCAGGCCAAAACCCAGGCGCGCGCACTGCGGGCACAGCTTCAGCAATAAATCAGACAGTCGCTCGCCACACCGGGCAATCATGGCCATGCGGCTGGGGTTGCGGTGCGCTCGCATATCGGTGTCCAGCCACACTGGCCCTTGCGCCAACGCCTCGTTCACCCGCGTCTGCCAGGCCAGCCCATCGGTGCAGTCTTTCAAGAAATAGGCGTCGCTAGGTTGGCCAACGATGATGCCGTGAGAGGGAAACTGCACTTGCGCGGCAAAGGCCTGTGCCTCTTGCCAACTGGAAATCGTGCGCTGGTCATAGTTGGTGGCGCCCCCTTGCACCACCGCTTGCACTGCGCGCCCCTCGACCGCGTCCCACCATACCAACAACTCGATGTTCCACGGCATGATGCCCAACTGGGGGTCGGGTCCAAAGCTGCCTTCGCTGCCCAGCCCGTAGCGCTCACCGGTTAGTTCGCAGGCTTTGCGTGCTTTGGCCGTGGCGGCATCGAGCTGGCTGCCGCGTCGCTGGGTTTCTCCGGTGAAAGTTCCTAGGGTGTCGGTATCAAAGCCGTCTACCGTGAACAAGGAAAAACCCGATCGTTCTAGCGCGGGTGACAGCGCCACCGCTTTTTCGTGTTGGGTCAAAAGGGCAAGTCGTTTCATGGCTAGATTGCATCACAGCAGGGGTGCAGTGCGGTGGCGTCTGATGTCGGGGGGCTTTAAGTGCAAGCCGGTCAGGCGGCGCTGTGCTGACCCGATCGACGCTCAAATGCTATTCAATTAGTAGCTGGTTGAGCAGATCAGGTAAGAGCTAGAGCTCAATTGATGTCATGGAGAAAGGCCCCGGTCCGTCAACCCCGCGACGCCATCAACAGCACCACCAACGCACCGCCGCCACCGTCGGCGGGCTTGGCTTGCACAAAGGCCAGGACCTCGTTTTTTTGCACCAGCCAGCTGTGCACCCGGTTTTTCAGCACGGGGGCCTTGCCCGGTGAGCCCAGGCCCTTGCCATGCACCACGCGCACGCATCGAATACCGTGCTTGTGGGCCTGGCGAATGAAATGGCCCAGGGCTTCACGGGCGTCGTCCCGGCGCATGCCATGCAGGTCGAGCTGGCGCTGGATCGACCAGTCGCCCCGGCGCAGCTTGTGCGTCACGTCCGTGCCAATGCCGGGGCGGCGAAAACTCAGGTGCTCGTCGGTTTCCAGCAGGGTGCTGACATCAAATTCGTCGCTGAGGGCTTCTTTCAGCACCGCTTTTTCGTCGCGCTGGTATTGCAGCGTTGTGGGTACTTTTCGCTCTTTTTTCAATAGCGCCGTGCGCTTGTCTGGCAAGGGCTTGACAGCGCCTGCGGCCCGGATGAAAAGGTTGTCTTCAGCGTCTTTTTGTTGCTGCAACAGTCGTTTTTCAGCCGCCAGTTGGGCGCGTTCAGCCGCTTGGGCGGCGATTTCCTGCTTGACGACTTTCAGATCACTGAAGCTGTTGACTTTGATCGGTTTGCGCGTCAAGTCAGTCTCTTTTTCACGGGTGCCGGGCGCTTGTCTGGCAGGGGTTTGACGGCCCCTGCCGCCTTGATGAAAAGGCTCGCATCAGCGTCTTTTTGTTGTTTCAACAGCAAATTTTCTGCCACCCGCTGGGCGCGTGCCAAAGCGTCTTCGACGATGTCTTGCCGCACGGCTTTCAGGTCACTGAAGCTGTTCACCTTGACCGGTTTATTTGTCATATCAATCCTTTTTCTGCCATCGACAGCGCCTCGCCGGGGGCGACGATGATGTGGTCTAACACCCGCACATCAATGAGAGCCAGCGTGGTTTTCAGGGTTTGGGTGAGGGCTTCGTCAGCGCGTGACGGTTGCACCGAGCCACTGGGGTGGTTGTGCGCCAGCACCACGGCGCTGGCTTGGTGGTGCAGGGCGCGCAGCACCACCTCACGCGGGTACACCGACGTTTGCGTCAGCGTGCCTCTGAACAGCTCTTCCATGGCCAGAAGCCGGTTTTGCACGTCCAGAAACAACACCGCAAACACCTCATGCGACTTGGCCGCCAGGTGCAGTTGCAGGTAGTGCTTGACGGCGTCAGGCGTGGCAAACACGGTGCGTTCTTTCAGTTGCTGAGACAAGGCGCGGCGCGACAGCTCCAGCACGGCCACAATCTCGGCCCGTTTGGCGGGCCCGAGGCCTTTGATGCGTTTCAAATCATCCGAGGTGGCGTGCAGCAAGCCGGCGATGCCGTCAAATCCGTCGCTGGTGTTGCTGCTGGTTTTGAGTTGCAGCAGCTCTTGCGCCATTTGCAGCACCCCTTTGCCCGCCATGCCGGTGCGCAGCAGGATGGCCAGCAGCTCCACATCGCTCAAAGCACCCGGCCCGCGCGCCAGCAGCTTCTCCCGGGGGCGGGCGTCAAGGGGCAGGTCTTTGAGGGGCATAGGGCAGGCTTTTAGAATAGGGGATCAGTTTATTCGCCAAACCACGGCCCCGCCCGGCCCGCTCAGGACTTTTATGACCGCCCCATTGCCTACTGTTCAACCCGGCTCCTTTCTCACGCTGCACTACCGCATGGCCGGGCCTGCGGGCAATGTGATTAACACCTTCGAGGGCAAGCCCGCCACCTTGACGCTGGGCACGGGGGAGTTGGCGCCCGCCGTGGAGGCGCATTTGTTGGGGCTGTCTGAGGGCAGCCGCTCGACGTTTGAGTTGGCCAAAGGCGTCGCGTTTGGCGAGCGCAACCCCGACATGGTGCAGTGGCTGGCCCGCAAGGAGCTGCTCGACATGGGCGACGCCACCGCGCAGTACGAGATTGGTGACGTGGTGCAGTTCCCCACACCCGATGGCTCAGGTCAGTTTGCTGGCGCGATTTGCCAGTTTCGCAATGACGAACGCGGCGACGCGGTGTTGTTTGACTTCAACCACCCGCTGGCCGGCCAGCCGGTGACGTTTGAAGTGCAAGTGATTGGCATCTTGTGACCGCCACCGCAACCCCCCAGGAGATTTTGCTGGCCGAGCCGCGTGGCTTTTGCGCTGGCGTGGACCGCGCCATTGAGATCGTGGAGCGCGCGCTGACCAAGTTTGGTGCCCCGATTTATGTTCGCCATGAGATCGTGCACAACACCTTTGTGGTGAATGATCTCAAAGCCAAAGGCGCCATTTTTATTGAAGCGTTAGCGGATGTGCCGCCCGGCGCGACGCTGATTTTCTCGGCCCACGGCGTGAGCCGCGCCGTACAGGACGAAGCGCGGGCGCGGGGTTTTCAGATTTTTGATGCCACTTGCCCGCTGGTGACCAAAGTGCACGTGGAAGTGGCCAAGCTGGCCAAAGAAGGTTATGAGTTCATCATGATCGGCCACAAAGGCCACCCCGAGGTGGAGGGCACCATGGGGCAGCTGGACAGTGGCATTCACTTGGTGGAAGACGTGGCCGATGTGGCCAAAGTGCAGCCCGGCCAGACGGCCAAGCTGGCGGTGGTGACGCAAACCACGCTCAGTGTGGACGACGCGGCCGACATTGCCGCTGCCGTCAAAGCCCGTTTTCCGAATGTGCGCGAGCCCAAGCAGCAAGACATTTGCTACGCCACCCAAAACCGCCAAGACGCCATCAAAATCATGAGCCCGCAGGTGGACGTGGTGATTGTGGTGGGCAGCCCCACCAGCTCCAACAGCAACCGCCTGCGTGAGTTGGCGCAAAAACTGGGCACCGACGCCTACATGGTGGACAGCGCCGCCGAGCTGCAGTCGGCTTGGTTTGAAGGCCGCCAGCGCGTGGGCCTGACCGCCGGTGCCTCAGCGCCTGAGATTTTGGTGCGCGAGGTGATTGACCGCATCAAGGCGCTGGGTGCCGTGTCGGTGCGCAAAATGGACGGCATTGAGGAAACGGTGAAGTTCCCGCTGCCCAAAGGCCTGAAATTGGTCGCCGACGAATGGACCCCCAGTGGGGGCTGATTGCTCACTTATTGATAGTGGCTTGCGCAAGTGGCGTATGGGCTAGCGCCCTAAAACGCTTAAATAAACAGACTTCGCAGCTGCCCCCTTTTTTTGATATAAAAGAATGCCATGCTAGACATTAACCTGCTTCGCAAAGACCTGGACTCCGCCGTCGCCCGACTGCAAACCCGCAAGTCGCCCCAAGTTTTTTTGAATGTGGACGCCTTTCGCGCGCTGGAAACCGAGCGCAAAACCATTCAAATCCGCACCGAAGAGCTGCAAGCCAAGCGCAACAGCCTGAGCAAGCAAATTGGCCAGCTCAAAGCCAAAGGCCCCGCGGGCAAAGAAGAAGCCGATGCCGTCATGGCCGAGGTGGGGGGTTTGAAGATTGAACTGGAAACGTCGGCCACGCGGCTGGACCAGATCCAAGCCGAGCTGCAAACCCTGCTGCTGGCCGTGCCCAATTTGCCACACGAGAGCGTGCCGGTGGGGGAGGACGAGCACGGCAATGTGGTGGTGCGTACCTGGGGTGAACCGCAAGCGTATGACTTTCCCGTCAAAGACCATGTGGATTTGGGCGAGCCGCTGGGGCTGGATTTTGAGATGGGCGTCAAGCTCACGGGCGCACGTTTCACGGTCATGAAAGGGCCCATTGCCCGCTTGCACCGTGCACTGGCGCAGTTCATGCTGGATGTGCAAACCCTGGAGCACGGCTACACCGAGTGCTACACGCCTTACATCGTCAATGGCGACACGCTGCGCGGCACCGGCCAGTTGCCCAAGTTTGAAGGTGATTTGTTCGCAGCTAAAAAAGGCGGGCAAGAGGGTGAAGCCCAGCCGGACAGCACCGCGCTGTACCTGATTCCCACCAGCGAAGTCACGCTGACCAACTTTGTGCGCGATGAGGTAGTGGCCGAGGCGGACTTGCCGATTCAACTCACCGCCCACACCCCGTGTTTCCGTTCTGAGGCGGGCAGCGCCGGGCGCGACACCCGGGGCCTGATTCGCCAGCACCAGTTTGACAAGGTTGAAATGGTGCAAATCGTGCACCCGGAGACCAGCTACGAGGTGCTGGAAACCATGGTGACGCACGCTGAAGCGGTGCTTAAAAAACTGGAGCTGCCCTACCGGGTGATGTCGCTGTGCACGGGTGACATGGGCTTTGGGGCCACCAAAACGTACGACTTGGAGGTGTGGCTGCCGGCGCAAAACACCTACCGCGAAATCAGCTCAGTTTCCAACTGCGAGGCCTTTCAAGCCCGCCGTTTGCAAGCGCGGTTCAAGAACGCACAGGGCAAAAACGAGTTGGTGCATACGCTCAACGGTTCTGGCTTGGCCGTGGGACGTACACTGGTGGCCATGCTCGAAAACCACCAAAATGCCGATGGTTCCATCACCATTCCGGCTGCACTGCAGCCCTATTTAGGGGGTATGGCGGTGTTGGGTGAGGTTGTGGACAAGGCCGCGGTGAGCTAGTCCACCATGGCACAACGTTTTTTCACCGCGTTGTGCCTTGGATTAACACTGGTCTTTCCTGCCCACGCTCAGGCAGTTTTGCGGGTATTGGCTTGGCCGGGCTATGCAGCGCCCGAGCAGGTCAAAGCCTTTGAAGCCTTGCACCAGGTTCGGGTGGAGTTGAGCTTGGTCAGTTCTGATGAGGCCTTGCGCCAACAAGTGCAGGCCCATCAAGGCGGCGACTTTGATGTGGTGGCGGCCAACACGGTCGAAATCAAAAATTTCATTGCGCAAAAACTGCTGCGCCCACTCACCCTGTCCCAGATTCCCCGCGTGGCCAGTCAGTTGCCGCGCTTTAGCGAGGTCAAGGGCATCCCCGGCATCACCTTGGGGGAAGCGGTGTTTGCCGTGCCCTATACCTATGCAGAAATGGGGCTGATTTACGACCGAAAGCAGTTCACGCAGCCGCCCACCTCGATCTCAGTGATGTGGGACCCCCGCTACCAAGGCAAGGTGCTGGCATTTAACGACGCCAATCACAACTTCTCCATTGCCTCCCTTTCCCTGGGGGACAAACCCTTTCAAATTGACAATGCGCGCTTTGACCTCGTGGTGAAGCGTCTGATCGCCCTGCGGCGCAACGCGCTGGCTTTCTACACGTTGCCCGAAGAGTCTGTTGAGTTATTTCTTGACCACAACGTGGCCGTGTTGTTTGCCAACTATGGCCGCCAGCAGCTCAAGCTTTTGCAAGACGCAGGGGCTGACGTGGGCTATGTGATTCCAGAAGAAGGGGCGCTGGCGTGGTTGGACTGCTGGGCCATCACACGGGGTGCACGCAACCCCTTGCTGGCCCACCAGTGGATCAATTTCATGCTGGGCCGCGAGGCCAGCGAGGCCTTGGTTCACGGCCAGGGCCTGTCCAGCACCGTGCGCTTGCCGCTTGAGGGGGACGCTGCGGACCGTCTCCACTGGTTGGAGAGCGTGGAAGACAAGGCGCGCAGAAGCGGGTATTGGTCGCGTATTGTGTCGGGTGACCGGCCGGAACAGTTTTAAGCGATGCGCTACGGTATTGGCTTTAAATTGGCGCTTTTGCTGGCTACCTTTGGTATCGTGTGCATGGGTTTGGTGGGTTACTACTCTCACGTCAGCAGCCGGGCCAGCTTGCTTGAAAATGCCCAGCGTAATTTACTCACGGCCACCCAGGTGCTGGGTCGCAATTTCGAGGTCTCGATCGACGCGGTAGCGGGTGATTCCCGCATGTTGGCCCAGCTTCCTTCTGCCTTGAGCAGCCTGCAAAACGATGACAAGGCTCAAAAATCGACTTTGGCAGCGTCTTTCACGGCCCTGATGGCAGTGCGCCCCGAGTACTCTCAAGTGCGCTTGATTAGCGCGGGCCAACACGGGCGCGAGCGCGTTCGAATTGATCGGGATGGCACCGAGTTGACCCCTGTGCACGAGGCCATGCTTCAAGAAAAAGCGCATTTCCCTTATGTGTTCAACACCGTCAAGTTGGCCGCCGGTGAGGTCAATCTGTCCGACATTCGGCTCAACCATGAGCAAGGCGCCCATTCCGCTTTTGAGCGACCCACGGTGCGGGTGGCAACCCCGGTCGTGGCCCCGGACGGCGTCGTCCAGGGGTTGATCGTGATCAGCCTTGATTTGAATACGGTGTTTGACCGGCTCAAACGGGATTTGCCCGCGCCGTACCAGGCCTACCTGAGCAATCACTGGGGGGACTATCTGATTCACCCCGATGCCTCGCAGACGTTTGGTTTTGAGTCGGGGCGACGAATTTTGATTCAGGACGAATTCCCCTTGGTGGCGACGCTGATGGCGCAAAAGCAAACCCCCACCGTCGCCAACGGGGAGGGCATCAAGTCGGAGGCTGACGGTTGGGTGAGTGCTTTTGTGCGTTTGCCGTTTGGGGACCCGTCCAATCAGCGTTTTGTGGTTCTTGGCCTGTCGCAGCCCGTGCAAGAGGTGGTGCAAGCGACCCAAGAGATGGGGTGGAAAACGATTCAAATCATCGGCCTTCTGGCGGCGCTGGCTTTGTTGTTGGCAGCCCTGGTGTCGCGGGTGGTCACCGGGCCGTTGAAGTCGATGGTGACGGCAATGGGGCACTTCTCGCGGTCCAAAACGATCAGTGTGTTGCCCTCCCAGCGACAAGATGAAATTGGTTTGCTGGCGCGCAGCCTCAATGAGATGCAAACCACCCTGGTGGACAACCTGCGTGAGTTAGATGAAAGCCGCCAGACGCTGAAGCACTTGGCCCAGCATGACACGCTCACTGGTCTGCCCAATCGGGCTTTGTTCAGCGACCGACTGTCGCAGGCTGTCACACAGGCGCGCCGGAGTCGCGGTCGGATGGCGATCCTATTTGTGGATCTGGATGGTTTCAAAGGCGTGAACGACCACCATGGCCATCACGCGGGGGATTGGCTCTTGACCCAAGTGGCAGAACGCATGGTCAGCTGTGTTCGTGCCGCTGACACCGTAGGTCGCTTGGGTGGCGACGAATTTGTGGTGCTCTTGGCGTCCATAGAGAAAGAGCAGGACGCAGTAGTAGTCGCAGAAAAAATCCGGGTTGCGTTGAAGGAAGCCTTTGAAGGGGAGGGCCTGTCCTTGCGCATCTCAGCCAGCGTGGGGGTGGCGCTTTTCCCGGATCATGGCGAGAGTGAGGTGCTTTTGTCACAAAGCGCTGACCAAGCCATGTACCAGTCCAAGGCGCGCGGGGGAGATTGCGTGGTGCTCGCCACCGCGGTAAGTTAAACCCGCCCGCCAACCCACTCACAGGGTTTCTGGCTGGCAATTACAATCCTCATCTCACCGGGGGTGTCTGCTGAGAAGCAGACTGAGAAATACCCCTCTCACCTGATCTGGGTCATGCCAGCGTAGGGAGCGTGAAACAAGGTCCGCTGTCGTCGACTCGTCCCTTTTTTTGACGCCCCCCGTTGGCGCAATGAAAGGCAAATTGATGAACAAGCGGATTTTTTTATGGGGAACGGTCGCTTTGGCGGCTTGGACATTGGCGGCGCCGGCGCATGCCGCCGACAACGAGTTGCGTGTGCTCGTGCACGGCTCTTTCACTCTCCCCAAGCCCCTGTTGGCCCAGTTTGAGGCCCAAAGCGGTCTCAAACTCAGCATCATCAAGGGGGGTGACGCTGGCGAGATGCTCAATAAATTGATTTTGACCCGCGCTCAGCCCGTGGCCGACGTGGTGTTTGGCATCGACAACGCCCTCATTGCCAAGGCGCAGGCGGCGAACGTGCTGGAACTGCACGGCCTGCCTGCGCTTGCAGGCACCGTGGCAGGCGCTGAGAAACAGTTGGGCACTTTGGTGGTTCCCGTGGACTACGGTTATGTCACGCTCAACTACGACAAGGCCGCCATCGCCAAGAGCGGGCAGGTCTTGCCCAAAACATTGGATGACTTGACCCAGCCTGCCTACCGCAACTGGTTGGTGGTTCAAAACCCCGCCACCTCCAGCCCCGGCTACGCCTTCATGCTGGCCACCATTGCCGGCATGGGGGAAGAAAAAGCTTTCGATTGGTGGGCCAAAATGCGCGCCAATGGGGTCAAGGTTGCCAAAGGCTGGAGCGAGGCGTATTACACCGAGTTCAGCCGCAACGGCGGCGCTTACCCGCTGGTGGTGAGCTATGCCAGCAGTCCAGCGGCTGAGGTGTTCTACAGCAAAGAAAAAATCACCGAGTCACCCACAGCCTCGCTGAATTTTCCAGGCGGTGTGTTCCAGCAAGTGGAAGGCGTGGCGCTGATCAAAGGCGGCACGCAACGCGAAGCGGGCCTGAAGTTCATCAACTTCATGCGCTCGGCCCCCGTGCAAGAAGCGTTGCAAACCACCATGTGGATGTTCCCGGCCCAAACGGCCACACCGCGCGCCGAGGTGATGCGCCACGGCCCAGAACCCACGCGCTTCGAGACCTTGGGCACCGACACGATTGCCGAAAAAGGCAGCCAATGGGTGAGCCGCTGGACTCAAGTGGTGTTGAAGTAAAGCCATGATGGCCAGGGCGTTGACGTTCAAGTCGCGACTCGGGCGCGGGGCGTTGGCTGCGCTGCCCTTGTTGGCACTGGGCTTGATGCTGGTTGCGCCACTGGCCCGTTTGGCGTGGCAGGGCTGGAGCGGCGCGCCCGAATATGGCCCCACCGGTGATGTCTCGCTGTGGTCAGTGTGGCAAGACGATTACTTGCGTTGGCGCGTGTTTTGGTCGCTGGCGCAGGGGGGGGTGACCTGTGTGCTGGCGCTGGGGTTGGGTTTGCCGGTGGCGTGGGTGCTGGCGCGGTTTGAGTTTCCACTGCGCCGTTTGGTGCTGCGTCTGCTGCTGCTGCCTTTTGTGGTGCCTACGCTGGTGGCTGCTTTGGGGGTGCTGGCGCTGTGGGGGCCACACGGAGTGTTCAGCGGCTGGCTGGGCATTTCTTTGCAAAACACGCCCTGGCTGCTGCTCTATGGCAACCTGTTTTTTAACCTGTGTTTGGTGGTGCGGGCGGGTGTGGACGCGCTGAACCAGGTCAGCGCGCGCCAAGTCGCTGCGGCCCGCTCGCTGGGCGCCACCCCGTGGCGCGCCTTTTGGCGTGTCGAGTGGCCGGCCATTGCGCCTTGGCTTGCGTCCAGCCTGTGTTTGGTGTTTTTGTATTGCTTTGCCGGGTTTGGTTTGGCCTTGGTACTCGGTGGCCAACGCTACGCCACGGTCGAAGTCGAAATTTATTCTCTGGTCGCCCATGAGCTGAAACTGGCCGAGGCCAGTGTGCTGGCGCTCTGGATGATCCTGCTCACCGGCGGCGTGGCGCTGGCCTATGCCGCGCTGGAAAAACGCTTGGCCGCCCCCATGCGCACCGACCCGTTGCCGCGCCAACGCCCCAAGGGGGTTTTGCAGCGGCTGGCTTTAGCCGGTGGCCTGGCGGTGCTGGCTTTTTTCTGTGTTGCGCCCATGCTGGCCATTGTCTGGCGGGCAGGGTCTGCTGGCAGTGAAGCATGGGCGCAGATGCTGGACGAAGAAACGCTGAGCGCTTTGTGGAACACTTTGCGCTTCTCCTTCATGGCTTTGGTGCTGGCCACCGTGCTGGGCGTGGCCCATGCGCTGGTGGCCACGCGTTCTGTGGCGTGGCGTGCAGCGGCCTTTCTGCCGTTTGTGGTGTCGCCTGTCACGGTAGCCTTCGGCTTGTTATTGCTGTACCCGCAATGGACGGCTAGCCTGCCGCTACTGGTGGCGGCCTATGCGGTGCTGGCTTACCCGTTTGTAGCCAAATCACTCGCCGCCGGCTTGGACAGCCTGCCCCTGCATTTGCCCCAAGCCGCGCGCACCTTGGGCGCGAGCCCATGGCGCACCTTCTGGCGGGTCACGCTGCCGATGCTCACTGTGGCACTGCGGCGTGGCATGGCCTTTGCTGCGGCCACCGCCCTGGGAGAGTTTGCAGTGACGTTGTTCTTGTCGCGCCCCGAGTGGGCAACGCTAACGACGCTGATTTACCAGCGCTTGGGCCGCCCTGGCGTGGCAAATTTGGACGTGGCCATGGTGCTGTCTTGCCTGCTGATGGGGCTGGCATTGCTGGCGTTTTTGGTCATTGAGTGGCCACAGCAAGACGACGTGCCTGCGCGCGCTGCGGCTTTGGTTCCGAGTGAACCGAACACCGCCATCGGCACCGATCGCCGCGACAAGGACTTCAGCCATGCTTGAAATACGAAACCTTCACAAACGTTTTGACGAACGCCTTGTGGCTGACGGTGTGAACCTGTGCGTGCCTGCCGGCGAGGTGGTGGCCTTGCTCGGCCCTTCCGGCAGTGGCAAAAGCACCTTGCTCAAAATTGTGGCAGGGCTCGAAACCGCAGACCAGGGCAGCGTGTGGTTTGGTGGGCAAGACGTCACGCAGCTGCCGCCTGAGCGACGTGGCTTTGCCCTCATGTTTCAAGACTTTGCACTGTTCCCCCACCTCAATGTGCTGGACAACGTCGCCTTTGGTCTGGTTGAACAACGCATTCCCAAAACCGCTGCCCGAGCGCGAGCGCGCGACCTGTTGGAACGCTTTGGCTTGGGCAACCACGCGGCGGCCAAAGTGTGGCTGCTGTCGGGTGGCGAGCAACAACGCGTCGCCCTGGCCCGCGCCCTCATCACCGCCCCCCGTGCCCTCCTGCTCGACGAGCCGTTTTCAGCCCTCGACGCTGAGCTGCGGGTGTCCCTGCGCGCCGAATTTAGCCAGCGCATTCAAGACGCCGGCATGGCCACACTCTTGGTCACCCACGACGAATCCGAAGCCCGCGCCATGGCCCAAAGCGGCGTGCGACTGACACAGGGGCGCTTGACCACGCTTTGGTGAGGGGGCGTGTTTGTCTCTTGTGGGTTTCAGGCAATGGCAATGCCACCGGGTTGATCAGGTGCCCGAAGAGCTTTAGCCAACGCCCGTTCGTGGCGGCCAGACGGGTCAGGCCAGCGCGACTGGACAGATTCAGGGCGCATAACCCCTCAGCCGTTCACAGCTTTCTGAGCGCGCTGCTGTACGTAGAGCTGCTTTGAACAGTTCAAGCCGGTTTAAACCGATTCAAACCGGTTTAGGCAGGGTTTGACCCCCATCTGTGCGCAGCGTCAACCCCCCGGCCAGTCGCTGTTGGCCGCCCAGTGCGGGTCGGGTTCTCCCCGCCGCAAAGCGAGTACGCATGTCTTGCACGATGTCTTTCATGCTGTCTGCGTCATCGATTTTTTCGGCATAGCGGTTAAGTACGAGAAAGGCGTTTTCGATCAGTCGGCCACTCAGGGTGGCGTTGCTGTGGAAAATCAGGTTCATGACGGCTGCTTTGGGGTCGCCGCTCAAGCTCAGTTGCATGGCCTGTTCATTGATTTTGAGGATTTTGACGCTGGACTCTCGAATCTGCTGCGCATACGGCGCGTAAGCGCTGGCGGCACCTGCCAGCAACTCGGTCATGGCCCGGTTGTTGCAATAGCGCATGCCCAAGATGTCCACCACCGCCTCAAGCTCGTTGAGCTGAATGGCTTTGCTGGCCAAGTGGGCCATCAAAGACAGCAGGTTGGATGCTGATTCAAAGTCAAAGGACGGCTCCTTCACTTGTTTGCTCATGGTGCGAACCGTGTCCACTGCCTGGGCGTACTGGTGCTGGTCAATCAGGTGAAGTGCCTCCACGATATCGGCCAGCCGCTGGTGGCGCTCGCTGTCAGGGTTGCGTTCAATCAGGCGTGCAAAGTCTTCGCGGCAGCGTTGAAGCCCTTTTCTGTCCGCACTCTCCAGTCGCATGAACGCCAGCAGCACCAAGGTCTGGCAATCGAACATTTTGGAGTTCAATCCCAGCCGGGTGGTCTTGTCGAGTAACTTTTCTGCGTCTTCGTGCGAGCCTGAGTAGTAGGTCAGCATGCCTAGACTTTGCAAACGGGTGATGGACGCAGGCGTGAGTTCGCTGGCCATTCTGTAAGTGGCAAGGGCTTCTTCAAATTTTCCGATTTCAAATTGGGCCCGCCCCATCACATCGTAGGCATCGGTGTAAGTAGGGTCTTCGCTGATGAGGTTGGCCAAGATGCTGGTGGCTCTGGCGACTTGACCGTCGTCCAGCTGTGCGCGCGCCACGCCCAGCTTGGCCCAAGGCAATGTTTTGGCGGCCACGACGGCTTCGTACAAGGCCTGTGCTTGCATCGGTTTGCCGGTGCGCAGCATCAATTCTGCCCCCACACGTGCCGCATAAAGCCAGAACAGGCCCCGTGATTCAAAGCGCGCCATACACAGCGTCGCCGCCGTCTCGAAATCTTCCGCTTCAATGGCAGAAAAGATCGCCTGTAAAGACACTTTTCGGATGCGCGCTTGTCGCAAGCGCTCACCTAGCTGGTTGGCTTTGTGCGGTTTAAGCAGGTACCCGTCAAGGGCCGATTCGGCGGCTTCGGCCACCTTGGCGTAAGTGGCCTCACCGGTCACCATGATGAACACGGTCGAAAACGGCAGCATTTGGTTGCGCCGAAGATCATCCAACAGATCTTGGCCGGACATGGTTTCACCGAAAAAATGGTGTTCGCACAAGACAACATCAAACTTGCGGAACTCCAACTGGCGTCGGGCATCGACCAAACGGGCCGATTGCACCACCGTGCCCATGCCGAAATCACGCAACTGTGAAACCAGCACGGAGCGCGAAGTAGGGTTGCCGTCAACCACCAGCGCGCTGGAAGAAGACAGGTCGTCGGCAATGCCAGCCATTAGCGGGTTTGATTGACCATGAACAGGTCCAACCACATTTGCGTCATCGGACACCTTTCATTGAAATGCTCAAAATAATAGCATCAGGTGACCCAACACAGAAACGCGTTTTCCTTGCATATCCGCTTCCCCCAATGCCCTCCCTACTGCCAATCAGGCGCGGCGGGTTGATGGCGGGTAACACCCCGGGTGCAGCCCCGCGGATGAGCCCCCACGGCGTCAATGGAGAGGCGGTGCCGAATACCCAAGGATGCTTTAAAAATGAAGAAAGCCCGGTCAATGCGGTTGGACCGGGCTTTTCGTACGCTTTTTTCCAGGGTCAGGACTTGCCCTTGGCGAAATGTACCGCGTTGGCAGCCGCCAGCGCCGTCATGTTGACAACACGACGCACGGTGGAGGAGGGTGTGAGGATGTGCGCCGACGCCGCTGACCCCAGCAAAATTGGCCCCACCGTCACACCGTGTCCGCTGGTAACTTTGAGCACATTGAACAAAATGTTGGCGGCGTCCAGGTTGGGGCAGATCAGGATGTTGGCCTCGCCGTGCAGCTTGGTGTCCATGAGCGCGGCGTGGCGCATGTCCTCAGACAGCGCGGCGTCGCCGTGCAGTTCGCCGTCACACTCCACGTCAGGGGCCATTTGGCAAAACAACTCGTGGGCCAGGCGCATTTTGACCGCCGATTTGCGCTTGGAGCTGCCGTACATAGAGTGCGACAAAAATGCCACTTTGGGTGGCAGGCCAAAGCTGCGCACTTCGTCCGCGGCCATGACCGCGATATTGGCCAGTTGCTCAGCGTCGGGGTCTTCGTTCACAAAGGTGTCGGCAATGAACAAGGTGCGCTTTTCCAGCATCAAGGCGTTCAAGGTGGCCAGACCTGTGGCGCCCGGCTTGACGCCAATGATGTCGCGAATGTGGTCTAAATGGGTGTCGTACCGACCCACCAAACCACACAGCAGCGCATCCGCGTCACCGAGCTTGACCATCAACGCGGCAATCGTGGTGTTGGAGCGGCGTACCGCGACCTTGGCCGCTTCGACCGACACCCCACGACGTCCCATGAGCTTGTGGTAAGTCTCCCAGTACTGGCGGAAACGTGCGTCGTCCTCAGGGTTCACGCAATCGACATCGTGCCCGAGCTTGATACGCAGGCCCGCTTTGGCCAAACGCGCCTCAATGACGGCCGGGCGGCCAATCAGAATCGGGTGCGCCAGCCCTTCATCGACCGCCACCTGGGCGGCGCGCAACACCCGCTCGTCTTCGCCGTTGGAAAAGGCGACACGCTTGCTTTCTTTCGCAATGGCTTTCGCTGCTGTGAAAACCGGGCGCATGAACATGCCGGTTTGGTAAACAAAGCGGGACAGTTGCTGGCGGTAGGCTTCAAAGTCCTGGATGGGGCGCTCGGCCACGCCAGACTCTTCGGCGGCCTTGGCCACGGCGGGCGCTATGCGCAAAATCAGGCGCGAATCGAACGGGGTGGGGATCAGGTAGTCGGGCCCGAACACCAGTTCTTTGCCGGCGTAGGCGGTGGCGACCTCTTCACTGATGTCGGCCTTGGCCAGGTCGGCAATCTGGCGCACGCAAGCCAGCTTCATGGCCTCGGTGATCTTGGTGGCACCGCAGTCCAATGCACCCCTAAAGATGTAGGGGAAACACAGCACGTTGTTGACCTGGTTGGGGTAGTCCGAACGCCCGGTGGCAATGATGCAGTCTGGCCGCACGGCTTTGGCCAGTTCGGGGCGAATTTCCGGTTCCGGGTTGGCCAGTGCCAGAATAATCGGCGCTTTGGCCATGGACATGACCATCGCCTCGGTCAACACGCCTGGGGCGGAGCAGCCCAGGAAAACGTCGGCTTGGTTCACCACCTCAGCCAATGTGCGCAACTCGGTTTTCTGTGCATAACGGGCTTTGGATTCGTCAAAGCCGCCTGGGCGACCTTCATAAATCAGGCCCTTGGAGTCGCATACATAAATGTTCCGGGTGAGTACGCCCAGGCCCACCATCACGTCCAGGCAGGCCAGTGCGGCTGCACCCGCGCCCGAGACCGCAATTTTCACGTCTTCAATGCGCTTGCCTACCAGTTCCAAACCGTTCAGCAAGGCGGCGCTGGAGATGATCGCGGTGCCATGCTGGTCGTCATGGAACACGGGAATGTTCATGCGCTCGCGCAGCTTTTTCTCGATGTAGAAACATTCGGGCGCTTTGATGTCCTCCAGGTTGATGCCGCCCAGCGTGGGTTCCATGGCGGCAATGATGTCCACCAGCTTGTCCGGGTCGCGTTCGGCCAGCTCAATGTCAAACACGTCAATGCCGGCAAACTTCTTGAACAGGCAGCCTTTGCCCTCCATCACCGGTTTGGCGGCCAGTGGACCGATGTCACCCAAGCCGAGCACCGCCGTGCCGTTGGTGATGACGCCCACCAGGTTGCCGCGTGAGGTGTACTCCACCGCCAACGCCGGGTTGGCTTCAATGTCCAAGCAAGGGTACGCCACACCGGGGGAGTAAGCCAGCGACAGATCACGTTGGTTAGAGAGGGGTTTGGTGGGGGTGACCGAAATTTTGCCGCGTGTAGGCGAGCGGTGGTAGTCGCGGGCCGCATCGCGCAGGGCGTTCTCCGCCGGTGAGAGTTCTTTTTCCATCAGGGTCTCCATATTTTTGTTAAACCATAAGAAGGGGATCGCCTATCGGCTTTTTCCCTCTCCTATGTCCTTCATTATGCGCAGTTTGGCAGGCGCCGGCACGGTGAGTGACGTGCGCTTTGAGGCAAATGAAAGGCTCAGAGCATCTTTTTTATGGTCTGTTGGCGCAGGGGAGCATGCCCGGCCGCTTTGGTTTAATACTGGCCTTCGGTCAGTGTGTCGAGCTGGAATTTGCCACTTTTATGCCACAGCCAAGTGTCGGTATAAGTGACACGACCCATGCGCACGGGAACAGGGTAGGGGGCGGCTTGGCGCACGGTGCGCTCAATCTCGGTCACTACTTCGGGCGCATGGCTGGGCGCGCGCATCCAGCGGATGGCGGTGACGCGCCCCCGGCCATCGACATCAACCTGAAGCACACCAATGGCATACAGCAAAGGCGGCATCTTGCCCTTGAAAATTCGATTGCCGTTTTGACCATAGAGGTGGCCTGCTGCATCACGGCGGTAGTCACGCGGGGTGGTGGCGCCGGATACTTTCCCATCGGTGAGTTCAAATAGCGGCGAAGCGGGTGCATCAGGCGTGATCACCGGCGCGTCGGGCAAGCGCTGTGGCGCAGGCGCTACCGGCTCGGGTGGCGGTGAGGCACAGCCCGCCAGGTACGCGAGCAGCAAACCGGTGGAGATGGTCCGAAACCAAGCGGGGTGCAATGAAGTGAAGTTCATGGGTCAGGGCTTAATCGAGGGGCCGAGTAAGGCATTGGCGGGTGCCAAAACCGAGATGCATACTGTGCCGCAAAACACCAAGTTTTGGTGGGCCTTTAACGAAAGAAAGTAGTGCTTTGTGACTGCATTTGACGATTTAACAAAACAATTGAGTGCGCAAGACGCAGTGCTGGTCTCAGTTCACGCCTCACGCGGGTCCGTGCCCCG
>JBAQDW010000422.1:0-2416 GCA_049286445.1 Rhodoferax sp.
TCGGCGTGACGGTGGAAGGCCAAGCGCTGGCGCTGTGAGCGTTCGACAACGCCGAGTTTTTGAAAAATCTATCGGGCTTTCAGGCCGCCAGCCTTTGGCAAACCGAGCTGGCCAGCACGCCATTGAATTGCAAAAGCAGGTGAATTTGGGTCGGGCGTCAATCGACCCTGGCGACCTTGAACACCCAGTCGCTCTCAATACACCCACGTCTCCTGTGCCAAAGGTGACTGGTTCAACGTGGCCCGGTGCTGTTGTTGCCAATGCGGCAGGCCCCTTCGCCAGCGCACACGCCTTGTGCATGCGCGCAATGCCACGCCCCATGACGCCATCTTGCCAGCGCTTTGGCATCCCGATCAGCCGCCGCCACAAAGGGCACGGGCACGGGCACGCCCTCTCATTCCATTTTCAGATCGATAGGAGCTTAGGCGCGAAATCGCCTTCTGTTTTCTCGGCGACGCCGGCAACAACATGGGCGACTCGCTGCTGATCGGAGCCGCCAAGCTGGGCATGGACGTACGGCTCTGCGGCCCCAAGTCGCTCTGGCCCATTGACAGCATCGTGGCCGAGGCGAAAACGCTGGCGAAGGAAAGCGGAGCGCGCATTTTGCTGACCGAAGACGTGGCCGAAGGTGTGAAGGGCTGCGACTTTCTGTACACCGATGTTTGGGTCTCCATGGGCGAACCCGAAACGGTCTGGGCCGAGCGCATCAAGTTGCTGATGCCCTACCAGGTGAATGCCGAGACCATGAAGAAAACCGGCAACCCACGCGTGCGCTTCATGCATTGCCTGCCGGCCTTCCACAACACCGAGACCGAAGTGGGTGCGCAAATAGAGAAAACGCATGGCATTACTGCCATGGAAGTGACCGACGAGGTGTTCGAGAGCCCGGCCTCCATCGTGTTCGACCAGGCTGAGAACCGCATGCACACCATCAAGGCGGTGCTTGTGGCCACCCTGGGAAACTGATATGTCAACTGTTGCTGTGAATGACGCGCGTCCGACCGCCAGTCAACCCAAAATGAAACTCGTGGTGGCCCTGGGCGGCAACGCGCTGCTGCGGCGAGACCAGCCACCGACGGCAGAGAACCAGCTGGAAAACATCCGGCGCGCCGCTGCCCAACTGGCGCGCGTGGCCGCGGACAACGACCTGGTGCTAACACACGGCAACGGCCCGCAAGTGGGTTTGCTCGCCTTGCAGGCCGCTGCCTACGTGAAAGTGGACGCCTACCCGCTGGACGTGCTGGGTGCACAGACCGACGGCATGATCGGCTACCTGCTGGAGCAGGAGTTGGCCAATCAGCTGCCCACCACGCGCACCGTAACGACGCTCATCACACGGGTGGAGGTGGACCCGCAGGACCCCGCCTTCGGGCATCCCAGCAAACCGATCGGCCCGATTTACGCGAAAGCGGAATCTGACCAAGTAGCCTCTGACAAGGGTTGGGTCATGGCGGCGGACGGTGATGCCTTCCGGCGCGTCGTGGCCTCGCCCCAACCGCTGCGCGTGCTCGGGCTTCAGGCCATCCGCTGGTTGCTCGAACGCGGTGCCGTCGTCATCGCTGCGGGCGGCGGTGGCATACCTGTCGCAAGCACAGTTCCTGGCGAAGGCCTGCAAGGCGTGGAGGCCGTGATTGACAAGGACCTGTGCTCCAGCCTGCTCGCGCGCGATCTGAAGGCCGATGTGCTGGTCATCGCCACCGACGTCCCGTCGGTCTACCTTGACTGGGGTCTACCTACGCAGCGCGCTATCGGCAAAGTGACGCCAAAGGCATTGGCCGCGCAAGACTTCGCGGCAGGTTCGATGGGGCCGAAAGTCACGGCCGCTTGCGCCTTCGTTCTCGCCACGGGCCAAAGAGCGGTAATCGGCTCGCTCGACCAGATCGAGGCTATGCTCGCCGGCACAGCAGGCACTCAGGTATGCACCGAGGCTGAAGGCGGGGCCGACGTTTTGTAACGGGGTCCGGTCTGTTTCAGCGCTTGCTACTGCGCTACACCCAGGCACAGATGACGGAAATGGCCCAAACCGCCGCCTGCAACCGCCACCATTTAGAGGAGCAGAAAATGTGCCGCTGGTCGCTGCTGACGCCGGTCCCATGACTACCAACCCCGTCCAACCAACTGCCCTGTCGCAACCCAGCCCCTTCGCATTCGTTCTGGCCGAAACGTGGACGGCGACAGGCATTGGCGCCAACGAGATTCAGTTTCGGTCAAGGCGCATTGCGGATAACGGGGTGGTGGTGGTAATGCCGTTCACTTAAGCCAGTGATCGGCATTTTTCATCCCCCGCTTGCCTGCATACTCGGCCCCCTGTTGGTTCACCTGTTTTGGCCCTGATGATTGGCAAAGCCCACGCACTCCCAAATTTCGCCGCGCTGTCCCGGCACATTGATCCCCAATGGATCGCACAGGCCTTGGC
>JBAQDW010000423.1:0-3569 GCA_049286445.1 Rhodoferax sp.
TGCACCAGCGCTTGCCCCTTGTCCGCGGTGGCCGCAGCCGCGTTGCCCACGGCGCCGGCAGGGTTGTAGTCTTGCGTTTGCCAGCCCAACTTGGCGCTTTTGCCGTTGCCCAAAATATCAAACTGGGCCGCGCGGTCTTGGGAGGTGGAGTGAAAGTGGCGGGCTTGGGCCATGTTCACATGGGCCGGGTCCAGCGCCAGCATCATGGAGGTCTCGACATCACCGGCGTGAATGCCAAAGCGATGTTCGTCGGCGCTGAACAGCTCATTGACGTTGCCACCCTGGGCATCCCACAACGGCAGGTTGAACCAACTCACGCTGTACACCAGCATGTCGAGTCGGGCACGCAAGTCACGCGCCACCATGTCCATCACGCTGACCTGCCCGCCGTGGGCGTTGAAAAGCACCAGCTTTTTCACCCCGGCAGCAGCCACACTTTCACCAATCTCAGACCACAGGCGAACGATGGTTTCAGAGCGCAGCGTGAGCGTGCCGGGAAACCGCGCATGCTCGGGGCTGAATCCCACGGCTTGGGTGGGCAGAAACAACACCGGCAAATCAGGCGCGAGGTGCGGTAGTGCTGCTGCCACCACGCCATTCACCAGCACCGTGTCCACGCTCAAAGGTAGGTGCGGGCCGTGTTGTTCGGTCGCCGCCACCGGCAGTACCGCCACGGTATGGGCCGCCTCGCCGCTGAACAAACGATCGGAGAACTCAAGCGTGCTGAGATCGGCCCAGAATCGGGAAGAAAGGGTCATACGGAGGCGGGGGTGGCGGAGCGCATTAGCGTGAGCTTATGCTTTTTTCAAAAATTCAGCCTTCAACATGAAACTGCCGCCATCCATCTTGCAATCCACCTCGTGATCGCCCGACACCAGCCGAATGCTTTTGACCTTCGTGCCTTTTTTAAGCACGGTGGACGAGCCTTTGACCTTCAGGTCTTTGATCAAAATCACGGCGTCGCCATCGGACAAGGCGTTGCCATTGACGTCTTTGATAACTGCGTTGGCGTCTGCCTCTTCAAAATCAGCATGAGCAGGCCACTCAAAGGCGCAGTCGGGGCAGATGTAGTTGTCGCCGTCAAGATAAGTATTCTCAAGCGAGCATTGCGGGCAGGAAGGGATGTTTTGCATCTCAGTATTTTCCGTCATGCGGAAGGCGCTTCGACCCGCTGGGCGGCACCATGCCGTTCCTGGCGCTGGGCCAGCCCCTTGCCAGCGCTGACGGCAGGCGCTTCACGGCGCGGCAGCAGCCCTTGCAAAGCTTTGGGGTTGGCGCGTGCGCCGCTGGCCACGTAGTCGGTCAGCAAAGTCTGTTGGGCAGACGCGAGTGTCAAGCCGCGTTGGCTGCACAGGTAGTCGGCCAGGGCGTCCACCAACATCTCGGGCGACAAGCCGCTGGTTTTTGCTGTGGTCTGCCAGAGCCAATCGGCAAAGTCTAAAAATCCATGGAAGGCCGAGGGCTGGTCCATCAGCACCGCCAGTGTCTGCGTGAAGCGCCCCGAATTCGCCACCAAGTCCCAGTAACGGGAAAAGCGGGTGAAGCGCTGCATCGTCGCGGCATCCACCGCGCCGGTTTGCAGCACGGTGTAGGGCGGCTCGGTCTCATAGACCATGCCGTACTCAGCCGTGTGGCGGGCGATCGGTGTGCCGCGCAAGCGCTTCAAAATGCCGAGTTGAATCTCATGGGGTTTGAGGGCGTGCAACTGGTTGAATCCGTCGGCAAAACTCTCTAACGTTTCGCCGGGCAAGCCAAAGATGAGATCGGTGTGCAGGTGAGCGTGGCTTTCATTCACCAGCCAACCCAGATTAGTCATCGTTTTGGCGTTGTCTTGCTTGCGGGAGATGCGCTTTTGCACATCCACGTTAAAGCTCTGAATGCCCACTTCAAACTGCAGCACGCCCGGCGGAAACTGCGCAATTATGGCCTTGAGCCGGTCGGGCAAGTGGTCGGGAATGACTTCAAAGTGCACAAACAAGTCGTCACTCAGCCGCTCTAAGAAGAATTGCAAAATGCGCACCGAGGCGTCGATCTTCAGGTTGAAGGTGCGGTCCACAAACTTGAAGTTGCGTGCGCCGCGCGCGTACAGACCCTGCATTTGGGCCAGAAACGCATCCAGATCAAACGCTGTGGCGGTTTTGTCGAGGGAGCTCAAACAAAACTCGCACTTGAACGGGCAACCGCGCGAGGCCTCGACATACAGCAGGCGGTGCGCCAGATCGGCTTCGGTGTACTCGCCATAGGGCAAGACGATCTCGTCCAGCCCCACTTGCTCACCGGCGATGATCTTCATCAAAGGCTTCGGGCCGTGAATCAACGCGCGGCACAGCTTGGGAAAACTGGTGTCGCCCCAGCCGGTAATCACATGGTCGGCCAGCCGCACAATGGCCTGCTCGTCCACCTCGTGGCTCACCTCAGGGCCACCCAACACCACCTTGATGTCGGGGCGCTGTGCTTTGAGCAAGCGCAGCAAGGCCTCGGTCTGCGTCACGTTCCAGATGTACACGCCAAAGCCAACAACCTGCGTCGCACCCGGCTGCTGGGGGCCCAGCAGGGCCAACAACTCGTCCAGCACCTCTTGCGGGCGCCGGGCTATCGTGAACTCGCGCAGCACGGTGCAGGGTTTCAAATCACCCATATTGGCCAACAGATAACGCAGGCCCAGCGAGGCGTGGATGTACTTGGCATTGAGCGTACACAGAACAACAGAAGGCACGCCAGCGGCGGCAGATAGGGCGAGGGGCATGTCGGTATTATCGAATGCATCGCCCGAAATGAGCTTGTCGCGCGGGATGTGCCCTTGAATGCCGTGGACTGCGCCAACCAACCTCCCACCACAGCAACGCCGGAGGCACCTCGATGAAGTTCAAGTCTGGCCCAGCCCCAGAAGTTCGACACCCTTTTGGTGAAATCCCGGTTTCCCCGCCCCGGCTTGCTAATGAATTCAACCCAAATTTCCCATTAGCCCTAATTTCTAATGGAAGCCATTAGCGCAAGTGTTTAATTTGTTTAAAGAATTGGCTGATTTTTGGGTAAAGAAGCTGATCTCGATTTCAGTGCGGGGTTGTCATGAATGTCGACGCCGATTGAATATTGAGCCACCCTGCCGATTCAATATTGAGCCAGGGCGGGTTGCCAATTCTTTAATCAGCAACTGTGGATAAGTGTACTCAATTGCTGGTTTTTACCTGGTCTCCTTGTTTTTATTTTGAGCAGGGGGAAAGGTAACTTCTCAATAACGCGCGGCAAGACAACACGATGGGAGTGAATGAAGACTGGGTAAACTTGCCGCTCTTCAAAAGAAGACACAAGACATAGACCCCCCATTGCAGCAGCCAAACGTCACCCCTCCTGATACAGCCCAAGAGCTGACACCGCTGGTCAAAAAGCTGCTGGTGCAGATAGACATGCTGCTGGAGGCACTGCAACGCGCGAACAGCGAAGTCCAGCAGCTGCGCGATGAAATTGCGCTACTCAAAGGCCAAAAGGCCAAGCCGAAGTTCAAGTCCAGCAAGATGGACCAAAACACGGACCCAAGCGATGACAAGGGCGCAGCGTCACAGGACGGC
>JBAQDW010000424.1:0-24374 GCA_049286445.1 Rhodoferax sp.
CAGTTCAATGACATCGGCCTGATGTGCGACGCGGCCGCCGCTGGCATGGGCGTGGCGCTGGTGCGCCTGAAACTGGGCGCCCCCTGGCTGGAACGCGGCTCACTGGTGCGCCTGGGCACCACCCCCGTCTTCGCCCACAACATCCCCAGCCCCCACGCCCACTACCTGTGCTGGCGCACCGGCATGATGGACCGCTGGGAATGCGTCGCTTTTGCGGATTGGCTGAAGAAGAGTATTGGGTAAGGATTTATAAGAAATAGGGCTCTAGCCCATACTGCACCTGCGCAAGCAGCTATTATTTTGAGAGCAAAATAAAGAGGCACTACAACAGTTGAGCCTGCAACGTTGTACTCCCCAAGGGTCGCACGCGGCAGAATTGGAGCAAGTCAGCCAATCGCGCGCGCTTGGCTTGCCATTCGTAGAAAACACTCTCGGCCAAAAGCACGTAATGCCACGGTGCGCCGCCGCGCTGCTCGGTACTCAAACCGTTAATTCGGTCGCACCACGCCAATGCGGCTTTGAGCTTGCGCTGCACGTTAGGGTGAATGGTTTGTTGCTGCGCTTTGGTCTCCACCAAATAAACCGCATCCGCCGTGCGCACCAAAAAGTCGGGGGAATAGAAAGCGGGCAAGCCATCGTCTTTGACGTAGCGCAGCCGGGCAAAGGTGTGGCGAGTTTCGCTGATCTTGAAAAACGCTTGCACCTGCGTGTCAGCCTGCGCCCAGTGGATGAAGGCGCGCTCCAGCCCGCCATTGCGCGCGGGCCAGCCCAGCCGGGTGTAGATGCATTTGGACACATTCACTGAGTGGCTCTCACGCATCATCAGGCGCGGCACTTCGCTCAAACGGCGCAAATGCACCTCGGTCTGGCCGGTAATGTGCTTTTGTTCCGACTCCAGCAACGCCATGGCAAACACTTTGGTGATGTGGTCTACCACCGGCTGCAGCAACAAGACGCGCCAGTTTTCACCATCCATGGGGTTAAAGGCGGCGCTAAACAACTGGGTCCAGATGTAGTCGTCCAGCCAGCCGGTCAACTCGGCCGTATTCACCTGCAGGTATGGCTTGGCCAGATGCGTGGCAATTTTGTTGCCTTTGGGCATCGGCTCGCTCAGCGCCTGGCTGATGCGCCTTGTGAGGCGCGACAAATATTCGTTGTAGCCGCCCACGTTCATCACAGCGCCGTCGACGCGATAGTCGCCAAACAGCGTGGCGCTTTGCAGGTCTTGCGAAATAAAGGTATCGCCCTTGCCCAGCAGTCCGGTGAGTTGCGCCACTGACATGACCGTGAACGCAGGCAAGGCGGCCAAGTCCAGCGCCGTGTGGTCGCGCACCTCGTCCGCCTCTTGCAGGATGAACGGAATGCCAAAGTCAAATGCCTTATAGTCCTCGCGCAATTCCGCCGCGATCACGTCGCCCGTGGCGCTGGTGTCATCCATGTCGTCGCCTGTAGTGCCTGCCAGCCCTTCCTGAATCAGCTCGTCATAGAACGATTGAAAGGCCGGATGCTCCACGATCGACAGCACATCGAGCAAGCTGCCCGGCTCCTGTCCCGCGTTGATGCGCTCACGGTTTTCACGCTTTAGGTCGGTGTATTCGTCATCACGCCACATCAGGCGCAGGCCCCGGCCAATGGTTTGCTCCAACAGGATTTGCGCCTGACTGCTGCGTAATGGCACGATCACGCAGATGTTGTTCACGTCAAAGCCTTCGCGCAGCATCAGCACGCTGACGATCACGCGCGGGGTGGCGTGGTGGTCCACACTGAACAGGCGTTGGCGCACCGGCGCCCAATCCTTCTCGCCCAGTTCGGCCTTCTTGCCGGAGTCGATCGTCATCACCTCGTCGTCTTGCAGCCCTTCCTGCTCTTGCAAGAACGCGGCCACCAGAGGCGACACTGTGGTGTCTTCACACACCACCAGCATCTTGGGGTGGCGTGTTGGGTCGATCCGGGCAAAGTCTGCTTCGAGCTTGCGCAACTTCTTCAGGCCTGCGCGCAGCATCACGCGCTGGCCCTCGCTCAAAGCCGGGTTGCCTGCTTCGTCGCGCTCGGCTTTGAATTCCAGAGGGAGGGCGCCAATTTCTTTGCGCCGGTCCAGCACCAAGGACTTGACCAGCCCGGCACGCATGGCGCTTTTCAAGTCAAAGTCTGTGACGATGTGCGGAAAGTACACCTTGCTTTTGTTCTTGCCCGCGCCCACATCGTTGTAAGGCGTGGCGGAAAAGTCTATCTGCACAAAGCGCCGCCCCTTGGTTTCGGCGATTTTTGACAGGCTTTTTTGCCACTCTACCTCGGTCGTTTCGCCTTCGCGTTTGAACTCGTGGATATGGTGGGCCTCATCATTGAACACCATCAGCTCAGGCAACCCGGCCAGAAACTCCAGCACGTTGCCGCGCGCATAACGGCGGTCCAGCACGTCCAGGCTGTTGCCAGTGGCGCGGCCGGGCGAGAGCGGCAGCACGGCGTTGATAACCTGCTGCGGGTCCAGCGGGGCACCCAGTGCTTCCACCTCTTGCACAGCCTCGGGCACATCGCTGTCATTCAACAGGTGCCAATTGGTAATGGCGATCATGCCGTTGCCGGTCGCCTTGAGGCCGATCTCGGTTTTATTACACACATTGCCGCGCACAAAGGCGAAAACCGCGTCGCGGTAGGCATCCGGAATAAACAAATCGGCAAAACAGGCGATGTCCGACGTCGCAAAGTCACGCGAGCCATTGCCGTTCTCCACCAGCTTGCCGCAAAACGCATCTAGCAACCGCTCATACACAATCAGCCCCGGCGCCACCACCAGAAAATAGCGGGTGAAGCGGGCGTCATCAATGCCCTCGGCCAGTGCCGCCGTTTTGTTGAGCATCTGCCAGATCAGCAGCGCCTGCAGCACCCAGGTCTTGCCCGTGCCGGTGGCCATCTTGAAGCAGTATTTGGGGTGTGCGTGTTTGGGCGCGGCAACTTCGTTCAGGCGCGTACCGGTCAACAGCGCATCGGGCACGCAAGCTTGGTACAGATCCAGCAGCGTCCAGTGGGTTGGGTCTGCTTTGTCAAGGGTCAGCACTTCGTGTGCCACGATGGCATTCAGAATCGCCTGCTTCTGCCCGGCATGAAAGTTCAGCCCACCTCTAGCCAGCACCATGTCTTCACCAAACCACCACAGCAGCAGCTCCGCCGTGGTAGGGGTAACCCGTTCCAGAATGTCGGCCGCGCCGGATTCGAGACCCAGGCAGAGTTGTTTCGTTCTGGCGGTGAGGCCAGCACAGAGGGCGAGTTGGGGGTCTATTTCAGGCATCGGGTTTCCCTGTGTTTACTTGCTAGTAAACAAATTGTTTATAATTACATTTCATGATTGAAAGCTTTGCCAGCGCAGAAACCGAACGCTTGTTTGCGGCTGGCAAATCGCGTCGCCTGCCACCAGACATTCTCAAACGTGCTGTGATGCGCTTGACCCAGCTGGATGCTGCGGTAGAAGTGGACGACCTGCGTGTGCCACCGTCCAACCGGCTGGAGGCATTGAGCGGCGATTTGGCTGGCAAATGGAGCATTCGCATCAACGACCGCTGGCGTTTGTGCTTTCGGTTTGAGCGTGGCAATGCCTTTGACGTTGAAATCGTGGACTACCACTAAGGAGTAACTGAGATGAAAGCCCAAACCCCTGCCAATGGATTGCCGCCCATCCACCCCGGTGAGTTCCTGCGTGAAACGCTGGATGACATGGCGCTGACCCAAGCCGCATTGGCCGATGCGATTGGTGTGTCGGCCATGCGGGTGTCGCACCTGCTCAAAGGTGACCGCCCGGTGACGGCCGAACTGGCGCTGCGCCTTGGCCGCGCACTGGGGCAAACCCCACAATACTGGCTGAATTTGCAGACGACCTATGACCTGAAGATGGCGCAGCTTGAAATGAAAGACAGCCTCAAGGCCGTGCGACTCCTGTCGCTGGCCTGACCCAGCTAGGCGCAAGAGTTCTGTCCGCACGTCACGCCGCTCCCACAGTCGCGATGACTTCCGCCTCAAACCCAAACACATCCACCACCCGCACGCACACCCGGCGCGGGCCATTCTGGGTTGGCGTGGTAACCACCGCCTGCGTCACCACGCGCAGCGCATCGGCATCATTGGCGGTATTGCCACGGTAGTCCTGCCACACCGAGCGAAACACCTTGCCGTCGTAGTCCGGGTCCACGGCCCAGTACTCGATCAGTGCCAGCGGCTCTTGGTTGGCAATGGCTTGCAGCTTGATGCGGTTGGCGTCGTCCAGATTGATGGCCTCGGGCGAGAGCAGCACGTAGTTCTTGAGCTTGACGGTCAACGTTTCTTGCGCGGCACCATCGGGCGCGTCGGCAACCGTCTTGCGTTCAAGCGGGTGGATCGTCAAATACTGCAGCGACGAGAAACGCACCTGCCCGCGCAGCTTGTCGATGCCGCCTTTTTTCTTGAGGCGGTCCATCAGGTCGGGCGGTATCACCAGCACCTCAAGCCGCGAATCGTTCAGCGCAGTGATCGTCTCGCCAATGGACGGCTCAAAATTCCAGCCCAATACCACTACGCGGTCCCAGCCACCCATCAGGTTGTCGCGCTGGGCAATGGCTTTTTTGAGCGTGGCCGCGCCAGTGAGCTTGTTGGGTGAGTCGGCGAGTACCAAAGTCTTGCTGCCTTTGCGGCTGCCCGTGCCACTGATATCGATGCTGGCAATCTGCCCTAGGTTGCGCTGTGGGTTCACGTCCAGCGGCAGGGGCAACGCGCCATAGAGCGACAGCACGATGTTGGACAGATCGCCAATGCGAAAGTCCCTCCCCAACGTGGCCTTGGCCGCTTCCACCTGGTAGTCGCCGATGGCTTGATAAAGGAACGGCTTGGCATCAAGGTCAATCAGCCGCTTGCGCATGATCATGCAGGCGGGTTTGCCGAGGTCGGTAGTGATCCAGCGACGACCCAGTTTTTCTGCGACAGCGGCTGTTGTGCCAGAACCGCCAAAAATGTCCAAGATAAGGTGTGTCTTCGCCGAAGACAACTGCAATATGCGTTCAAGCAATTGCTCGGGCTTTTGCGTGCCGTAATCTAATGCCTCGGTAGCTTGTGAATTTATAACAAAAACGTCCTGCCACAAGCTGTTGATGGGCTGCCCTTCATACTCATCCAAATATTTCTTTTCCTGTAACCGCTGACTTTTTTCGGCGGGGAAATACAAGCGATCATCGTTGTCCAGCGCCTCCAACTTGCTCTGCACCATTCGCCAGCCTTTCGGTGGCGGCGAATAGCCCTTGTAGTTGTAAACAAGGTTCGGGGTGGGGCTTCCTGGATTGGCAAGCGGATAAGGCATCCATTTCTTCCCTGCATGCTTACCTGTGGAGTCGATGCGGGTAAATCTATTTTTTATGTACTCTTGGACGTGGTCAGAGGTTTTGTCGCGCAGTTGATTGAAGTAATAGTTCTCTGTTTTGGAATAGAAAAAGAGCGTGTCGTACGCTGCGCCAAGTCGTTGACTCTCAGCAGCGTTCCCGAACTTTCTCTTCCACACAATTTCGTTGACAAAGTTGTTGCGCCCGAATATTTCATCCATCACGATCTTCACGTAATGCCCCACATGCCAGTCCAGATGCACATAGATGGACCCGGTATCCGCCAGCAGTTCCCGCATCAAGATCAGTCGGGGCGTGATCATGGCCAAATAGGAGGCCGTACCGTCGCTCCAGGTATCGGAGTAGGCGAACTGCTCAATAACGGTGGGCTTTTGCTCCAGTTCCATGCCCGGTAGCGTGACCTTGGTGCGGTAGTCGGCCTTGCTGTCAAACGGCGGGTCGATGTAGATCAAATCCACCTTGCCGCGCAGGCTGGGCGTGGTGTCATCCCCAGCCAGTAGGGCGGCCATGGCCAGCAGGTTGTCGCCGTAGATCAGGCGGTTGGCCCACGGCTGCCCATCAACCGGCACAGGGTGACCGGCAGCGATGGCTTCACCCAACATTGGTTGCGGGCTCTCAATCAAACTGGTCTGCCCAGGCGCAAATACTTCACGCTGCGCTGAGCGCTTGTGCGCGGTCACCCAATCCTGTACCGCGCTGTCTTTGGCGGGTAACACCACCTCGCGGGTTTGCAGGCTGACGCGGTGGCGGCTTTCAATGCCTTCCAAGATTTTTTCAGCCTCTTTGCGGCCTTGGGCCACGATTTCCGGGAGTTGTTCGAGCAGGGATTTGGGCATGGGATGTGTTGCAGATGGGCATGGCCCCCTCCCAGGGACTTCAGGCGCCATTCAAGCAATAGTTCAATAGAAAATTGAACTGATAGTACAACACGAAGTTCAACAAAAATGAAAGCAGAATTTAACTTGTCTCGATGGATCAAAAGCTGGAATTTGCCGACCGCCTGCAACGCGCCATGGTGGCAGCGGGACTGGAACCACGCCCCGGCGTACTGCTCTCGTTGTTCAATGCCCACTACTGGGGAAGGTCAGTCACCTTCCAGGCCGTGTCTCGATGGCTGCGTGGGCAATCCATTCCCGGACAAGACAAGTTGCTGGTGTTGGCCGAGGTGCTGAAAATTGAACCGGAAGTCCTGCGCTTTGGAGAGGACATTCGCCAATCCCTCAAAGCACGCCAACAGCGCTGGGATGAAGGTGTTGGTTACCTGGAACGAGAAACCTTTGACACCTTTCTCAAGCTGCCGGCCCCGCAGCGCAAGCTAATCCGGGAAGTGATTCTGACCTTTGCCAAAGCGCACAACGCACCCCAAACACAAGCAGACGATGCACCGGCATGATGGACCGCTGGGAATGCGCCGCTTTTGCGGATTGGCTGAAAAAGAGCATTGGCTAAGAATTTATAAGAAATTGGCCTCCAGCCCCTATGCAGACTGCGCAACCAGCTATTTATTTGAGAGCATTGCCATTTTCAAACGACTTGTCAAATTTGCTCAACCCGAATGTCACCGCTTGGCCGTACAGTCAAAGGGTGTCATTAACTGAATAGACGGAACCGCCATGAGTGAGAACCCTACCTCTGAACAACAGGCTTTGCTGGAACGCGCCGAGCGGCAAGCGCAAGTGGTGAAGGCGCTGGAGGCGTTCATGCCGGCCCACGCCTTGCTGTGGCACCGCGAAGACACCACGCCGTACGAGTGCGATGGTTTGACGGCTTACCGCCAGCGCCCGCTGGTGGTGGCTTTGCCGGAGACGGTGGCGCAGGTGCAAGGTGTATTGCGCACCTGTTTTGCCATGGACGTGCCGGTGGTGGCGCGGGGCGCGGGCACGGGGTTGTCGGGGGGGGCCATGCCGCATCAGCTGGGCGTCACGCTGTCCTTGGCCAAGTTCAACAAGATTCTGAAGCTGGACAAGCACAGCCGCACGGCCCTGGTTCAGTGCGGCGTGCGCAACTTGGCCATCAGCGAGGCGGCCGCGCCCATTGGGCTGTATTACGCGCCCGACCCGTCGAGCCAGATTGCCTGCACGATTGGCGGCAATATTGCCGAGAACTCAGGCGGCGTTCACTGCCTGAAGTACGGGCTGACGCTGCACAACATCTTGCACATCAAGGGTTTCACCATGGCCGGGGAGCCGGTGGAGTTTGGTGCCTTGGCACTGGATGCGCCGGGCTTGGATTTGATGAGTGTGGTGATTGGCTCTGAGGGCATGCTGGCCATTGCGACGGAGATCACGGTCAAGCTGGTGCCCAAGCCGCAACTGGCGCGCTGCATCATGGCCAGCTTTGATGACATTCGCAAGGCGGGTGATGCGGTGGCTTCGGTGATTGCCGAGGGCATCATTCCGGCTGGACTAGAGATGATGGACAAACCCATGACCGCCGCCGTGGAAGACTTTGTGCACGCGGGCTATGACCTGAGCGCTGAAGCCATTTTGCTGTGTGAAAGCGACGGCACGCCGGAAGAGGTAGAGGAAGAAATTGGGCGCATGAGTGAGGTGTTGCGCCGCTGCGGCGCCACCGCCATTGCGGTGAGCCAAGACGAGGCCGAGCGCTTGCGGTTTTGGAGCGGACGCAAAAACGCGTTTCCCGCCAGCGGGCGCATTAGCCCGGACTACATGTGCATGGACTCCACCATTCCGCGCAAGCGCTTGGCCGACATTTTGCTGGCGATTCAGGCCATGGAGAAAAAGTACGCGCTGCGTTGCGCCAACGTGTTTCACGCGGGCGACGGCAATTTGCACCCCCTGATTTTGTTTGATGCGAATGATGCGGACCAATTGCACCGCTGCGAGTTGTTTGGCGCGGAAATCATGGAAACCAGCGTGGCCATGGGTGGCAGCATCACGGGGGAGCATGGCGTGGGGGTGGAGAAGATCAACTCCATGTGTGTGCAGTTCACCGCGCTTGAGAATGAACAGATGTTTGGCGTCAAACGCGCCTTCGACCCCAAGGGTTTGCTCAACCCTGGCAAAGTCATTCCCACTTTGAACCGCTGTGCCGAGTATGGCCAAATGCTGGTGCGGGGCGGGAAGATCAAGCACCCTGACCTGCCCCGGTACTAGCCGCCATGATGGGTCTGCGCGGTCTGGCGTGGTTACTGGCCTTGCAATCGGTGGGCGAGTTGTTGGCCCGTGGGCTGAGCCTGCCTTTTCCGGGGCCGGTGGTGGGCATGCTGTTGCTGCTGCTGGCCCTGCGTTGGTCTGCCGTGCGCGCACCGGTGGCCGCTTGCGCTGAATTTTTGCTCTCGCACCTTTCTTTGTTATTTGTACCCGTGGGCGTGGGGGTGATGACGCATTTGGGCTTGCTGGGGCAATACGGTGTGCGCATGCTCTTGGTGATCGTGCTGTCGACTTGGATTGGGTTGGCCGTCACCGCCTTGGTGTTGCACAAGACGAAAGGACGAGCCGGTGACTGACTTTGTGGAACTGTGGGTTTACCTCTCGGCCACGCCGCTGTTTGGCTTGACGGCCACGCTGGTGGTGTACGTGCTGGCGCAGGCCGCCTACACCCAATTGCAGCAGGCCCCATGGGCGAACCCTGTTTTATGGAGCGTGGTGGTGTTAGCCACTGTGCTGCTTTGCACCGGCGTGAGCTACCCCACCTACTTTGCGGGCGCGCAGTTCATTCACTTCTTGTTAGGCCCTGCTGTGGTGGCACTGGCTTGGCCTTTGTGGGAACGCCGGGTGGCGCTGCGCCAACGCTGGGGCGGACTCTTGCTGGCGGCGTTGGCGGGCGGCACAGCGGCCAGCGTCTCGGCGTTGGCGCTGGGGTGGGCGGTGGGCTTGCCCGTTGACGTGGTGCTGTCGTTGGCACCCAAATCTGTCACGGCACCTGTCGCGATGGGCATTGCGGACAAGATTGGCGGCGTTCCCGCGCTGGCTGCGGTGTTTGCAGTCGTCACCGGAATGGTGGGCGCGTTGAGTGGCAAGTACTTATTCAGCCTGCTAGGACTACCCACCGATGAGTTGGGCTGGCAGGCCCGTGGTTTTGCGCTGGGCACTGCTGCCCACGGTATTGGCGCCGCACGGGCTTTGCAGGTGAATGCAGATGCGGGGGCTTACGCGGGACTGGCGCTGGGCTTCCAAGTGGTGCTGGCCTCGTTACTCATGCCGCTTCTTTTTCGACTGTTCTGAGGCGCACTCTGCACACTCTGGAGGGGGCTCTGACGGTGTCAGGACTGTGCCATGTGCGCTGTGGGGTCCTCATCGGCCAGTACCTGCGCCGCCCAAGGCGTGAGTTTTGCCGTGTCAGCGCGCAAGATTTCCTGCTTGACGGCCAAAATTTGAGCGGGGTGCATGGAAAAACTGCGCAAACCCATGCCCAGCAGCAAGCGGGTCATGGTCACGTCGCCCGCCATTTCGCCGCACACACTCACCGGTTTGCCTTGCGCCTGGCACTCGGCGATGGTGTCCGCCACCAAACGCAGCACGGCGGGGTGCATGGGGTCGTACAAATGGGCGACTGACTCGTCCGCCCGGTCAATGGCCAAGGTGTACTGAATCAGGTCATTGGTGCCGATGGATAAAAAATCAAAATACTTCAGAAACAGCTTGATCATGAGCGCCGCTGCCGGAATCTCGATCATGGCACCCATCTTCACGTGCCCATAAACCGCGCCGCGCTGGTCTAGTTCTGCACGAGCGCGGTCAACCAGTGCCAACGTCTGACGAATCTCGCTGCCATGCACCAGCATGGGAATAAGCAGATTGACTTGTCCGTGGGCCGCGGCTCGCAGAATCGCGCGCAGCTGGGTGCGGAACATGGCGGGGTCGGCCAAACACCAGCGAATCGCCCGCAAACCCAGCGCCGGATTCAGGTGCGCGTTTTCTTTGGCGGAGTTGTCCAACGGCTTGTCGGCCCCCACATCAACCGTGCGAATGGTGACGGGCAGACCGTGCATGCCTTCAATCGCGCGGCGGTAGGCCTGGTACTGCTCTTCCTCATTGGGCAGCTTGCCTTGACGCCCCATGAACAAAAACTCACTTCGGAACAGGCCCACACCGACGGCACCGACCTTGAGCGCTCCGACGGCATCTTCTGGCATTTCAATGTTGGCCAGCAAATCAATTTTTTTTCCGTCCAGAGTGACCGACGGGGTGTGCAGCAAGCGCGACAAGCGACCCCGGTCCAGCTCGTGCTGGCGTTGCTTGAAGCCGTATTCCGCCAAGATGATGGGAGACGGGTCCACCACCATCACGCCTGCATCACCATCAATAATGACCCAATCGTCCTGACGCACCAACTGGCTGCTCAAGCGGGCACCCACCACGGCGGGAATACCCAGGCTTCGCGCCACGATAGCCGTGTGGGAGGTTTTGCCGCCCACATCGGTCACAAAACCGACAAATACGCTTTGCTTGAACTGCAGCATGTCAGCGGGCGACAGGTCGTGGGCAATCAAAATCAAGGGCACATCAACGGTGTCGCCCAGCAGCAGGTCTTGCTGGGAGGTGTTGCGCGCAGGCCGACCCACGGGCTGACTGATGGGAGAGGCCACGCCTTTCATGGCCTGCAGCACCTTTTCCGTGATCTGCTCCAAATCGGCCTTGCGCTCGCGCAGGTACTCGTCCTCCATCTCGTCAAACTGCCTGGCCACCACTTCCAGTTGCGTCGTCAAGGCCCATTCGGCGTTGTACAGGCGCTCGGTGATCCAGTGCTTGACACCACCGATCAACTCCTCATCTTCCAGCAGCATCAGATGCACGTCGAGCAAGGCCGTCAGTTCCTGCGGGGCCTCTTTGGCACTCATGTGCGCAATGCTGGCCTGCAGTCGATGCAACTCATCCATGACCGTATCCCGACCCACCCGAACCCGGTCAATTTCAGCCGCGACTTGGTCTGCGGTGATGAAATAGTGCGCCACGTCCACCCGGCTTGACGCCACCAACACGGCGCGGCCAATGGCAATGCCGCGTGCAACCGGTAACCCATGAATGGAGAAAGTCACTCGCCCTCTCCAAACTTGTCCTCAATCAAGGCCAACAATGCAGCCATGGCCTCGTCCTCACGCGGGCCATCCACGTCAATGACCACCGTGCTGCCCATGCCAGCGGCCAGCATCATGACGCCCATGATGCTTTTGGCATTGATGCGGCGCTCTCCTTTGGCCATCCAGACTTCACACGGAAAACTACCTGCCAGCTTGGTGAGCTTGGCAGAAGCGCGGGCATGCAGGCCCAGCTTATTGCTGATGGTCGTGGTCGTCTTGATCATTTGTCTTTCTTCGTTGATTTTGAGGGGCCGTGGCAGAAATGGCGATCACGCCCTGGGTTCCACCCGCCAGGGCACGGGTCACCATGGACTCCAGTGCTTCATGGCTGTAAGTGACAGCGCGCAGCAGCATAGGCAAGTTGACACCTGCAACCAACCGGGTGCCCATGCCATCAATGAGTTTCTGAGCCACATTGCAGGGCGTGGCACCAAAAATGTCGGCCAACACCAGCACGTCTTTCGTGTGGAGCAGCGTCAATGCCAAGCGCGCGCGCGCCAGCGACTCTTCTGGCGGCACGTTGGGATGAACATCAAACGCCCCTACCTTGTCCGCACTGTCTGGGAAGACATGCAGCACGCACTGGCGCAGCGCACTGGCCAGCGGGGCGTGGGCGATGATGAGAATGCCGTTTTTCATGAGTACTACTTTGGGGGCCATGCGTCCTGACTCGACGTGCCGTTCGACTTTTCCATCCCTGTTTGCTGTGATTATGGCCGCTTACAGAAAGCAATCGGTACCGCGTACGAGATGACCCACGCCCCTGCCCCACCCGAGTTGGGCGTGGCTTTTGGGCTTCTACCACTGGGGCCTAATCCACCCGCAGCCCATCAAAATAAATCTCCACGACCGCTTCGTTGTCACGGTCTGCATAGACAGCCGCTTGGTAAACGGCCCCACCCACGGCAAACCAGGCGGCCCGCAACACCACGGAAGAGCCATCCGCTCGCTTTCCAACAGCGTGTATTTGTTGAGGGGCCGGGCTGGCACTCACTTTTTTCAACAAAAAGGGGGCCTCACGGGTCTGAACCCCTTGCATACTGGCCAACGTACCGGTTCGCCACAACGCCATCAAGGCAGCGTCATCGTCAGCGCCGCTGCGGGCTACTTGCGCCAGAGTGAACATCGCACCGCCCGCCTCACAGCCCATCATCGTCATCTTCACCGCCCGCTCCCCCAGCGTCACCGATTGCACGCCTTGGTCAGGTCGGCAGGGAAACAGTGCGAGCAAAGGCGTGGACTCAACGCGCACTTCACGCCAGTTCAAGGCAGGGCTGCAGGCCTGCAGGGCAAGCAGCAGCGCTATCGTACTTGCCTTCAAAAAATACGCTGAACCCGTGCTATTCAATTGAGTGCCCCAAACACTTTTTTGAGCAAGGCGCTGCCCGTCCCCACCGGGTCTTGGCGAATTTTCTTTTCTTCCTCGCCAATCATCAAATAGAGGCCGTCCAGGGACTTGGCAGTAACGTAACGCTCGATGTTGGCTTCGTCTTTTTTCAGCAAGCCCAGGCTCGCTGCTTTGCCCGCCACTTGGTTGTACTTGTCGGCCATGCCGACTTGGGCCGTGGCTTTCGTCACCACCGGCAAAAATTGAACCGCCAAGGGTTGCCGGGTTTTCTCGGCGAAAAAAGCCGTGACGGAGGTCTCGCCACCGCTCAAGATGTTTTTAGCATCGTTCACACTCATGGATTTGACGGCCCCAACCAACAGGTTCTTCGCCAGGGGCACAGCGGCTTCTGCTGCGCGATTCATGGCGGTAATCAACTCTTCAACCCGTGCGCCTTGACCCAACATGGACAAAAACTTTGCCGCATCGTCCAAATAACCCGGCAAAGGAATCCGAACTTTTTCGTTATTCAGGAACCCACCCGGTCTGCCCAGCAGATTGACAGCGGCAAGCGCCCCTTTCTCCAATGCCACTTTCAAACCCTGGGATGCCTCGGCCTGCGTGAGGTCTCCCAAGGTGAGTGCATGGGCACGCTGGTGCGCCATCAAAATGGCAGCGGCCATCAAGGGCAATGGAATAGAACTAAACTGACGACGATTCACGGTGGACCCTCATATGAAGAAAATAATTTACCTGGCCGCACTCGCCGGTGTTTTGGCTGTCGGTGGTATAGCCTACGAACTCAACAGTGCGCCAATGGCGCCCCCGAGCTCGTTTGTGATGTTGGACGGATCCAAACAAGATACCTCAAGTTTCAAAGGCAAAGTTACCTTGGTGAATTTTTGGGCCACCAGTTGTGTGACTTGCGTTGCAGAAATGCCCCGTATTATTTCAACCTATGAGAAATACGCGCCCAAGGGGTTCGATACCATCGCGGTGGCCATGAGTTACGACCCCCCCGCCTATGTCGTCAATTTCGCGCAAACCCGTGCGCTTCCCTTTAGCGTGGCCATCGACAACACCGGTGCCGTGGCCAAGGCTTGGGGCGATGTGAAGCTGACGCCCACCACATTCATTGTCAATAAGCGCGGCGAGATTGTGAAGCGCTACGTGGGCGAACCCAATTTTGCAGAACTTCACCAGTTGATCGAAGAACTGCTGGCAGAGGCCTGATTCCATGCCGCGAGTCGATGAGAGGCGTGATGGTCTGCCAACAAAAGACAGGCGCTCATCGTGCGTTCGCGCCCGAGTTGACAGGTAGGCAGTGGTATTGACGATACGTGCCCCTAGCTTGTACTGCTGCGCTTTGCTTGGCATTCAAACGCCACAAATATTGAGCTAGGGTCGGGACGCCCGTTTTATGATAAATCGCAAAAATATCTTGGTCACCGGAGGAGCTGGCTACATTGGCAGCCACACCTGTGTCTCGCTGCTTGAGGCGGGTTACAACGTGACCGTGTTCGACAACTACTGCAATAGCAAGCCTGAGTCACTTAACCGAGTGGAGCGCCTGACCGGCAAGTCACTGAACCGCATTCGGGGTGATGTGCGCGAGCGCGCCGCAATAGTAGAGGCACTGCGCCAAAGCGATGCCAACGCGGTCATCCATTTCGCGGGGCTGAAGGCGGTGGGCGAATCAGGTGAGATCCCGCTTCATTATTACGACAACAATGTGGTTGGCACGCTTCGGCTACTGGAGGCTATGCAGACTTGCGGTGTGAAAAAGCTGGTGTTCAGCTCCTCTGCCACCGTGTATGGTGCGCCGCAGTGCCTGCCGCTTACCGAAGACCACCCTCTATCGGCTACCAACCCCTATGGGCGCACCAAACTAGTTGTGGAAGACATGCTGCGCGACGCCTTTGCGGCTGATGCAAGTTGGCGCTTTGGCATCTTGCGCTATTTCAACCCAGTGGGCGCCCATGAGAGCGGCTTGATGGGAGAAGATCCACAGGGTGTTCCAAATAACTTGCTGCCTTTTGTGGCTCAAGTGGCGGTAGGTCGGCGCGAGTTTTTGAATGTATGGGGCGATGACTACGAGACATCAGATGGCACGGGCGTGAGGGATTATATTCACGTGGTCGACTTGGCGCTGGGCCACCTGCGTGCCCTCGAAGCGTTAGACAAAGCCGAGAGCGGTCTTTGCACGGCGGTCAATCTGGGCACAGGTGTGGGCTACAGCGTTCTCGACATGGTGCGCGCCTTTGCGCAAGCCAGCGGCCAGCCCGTACCCTACAAAATACAAGCCCGACGCCCAGGTGACGTGGCCGCTTGCTACGCCGATCCGACCTTTGCCAAGCAATTTTTAAACTGGGAGGCCGTACGCAACCTGCAGACCATGTGCTTGGATTCTTGGCGCTGGCAACGTCAGAACCCTGTTGGCTACGCAGATTAGGACGTCATTCGTTGGCGCACGCGGTACCACCCAATGATTCGAAAAGCTCACGATGTTATGTCGCCGCGCAGCGATAAGCGCCTGGAGGCTGCTTATAGTGGACCTGCGGGCGAAAGCAACGGCATCACGTTTTTAAATTTAGGTACAACGGTATAAACACAATGACTAAAGGCATGATTTTGGCGGCTGGACAAGGCTCACGGGTGCGTCCTCTAACGCGCGACTTACCCAAGCCGATGATCCCCATTTTGGGCAAACCCGTGATGGAATACCTGATAGAGCAGATGGCTCGGCACGGCGTCTGCGAGATCATGGTGAATGTCGCTTATCACCACCGCAAGATCGAAGACTATTTTGGTGATGGCAGTCGCTGGGGAGTGGAAATAGGGTATTCCTACGAGGGTGTTTTGGACAATGGCGACATCCTGCCTAAGCCGCGCGGGTCCGCCGGCGGCATGCGCCACATTCAAGATTTTTCGGGCTTCTTTGACGAAACCACGCTGGTAGTCTGCGGCGACGCGCTGGTGGACTTGGACATCACTTCAGCAGTGAGAGAGCACAACGATAAAGGCGCTGTAGCCAGCGTGGTGGCTCTGAATGTCGCACGCGATCAGGTGCAGCATTACGGTATTGTGGTGCCCGATGCGTCCGCAAGAGTGTGCTCTTTTCAAGAAAAGCCTATGCCCGAGGCAGCTCGCTCAACCCTGGCCAGCACGGGTATTTACTTAATGGAGCCTAGTGTCATCGATCTGATTCCTTCAAGGGAGACGTTTGACATTGGGTCCCAGCTATTTCCTCTATTGGTCGAAAAAAACCTCCCGTTTTATGTACAAAACCGAGATTTCAACTGGATTGACATTGGGCGAGTCAGCGACTATTGGTCGGTGCTGCAACGGGTGTTAGCCGGCGAGGTCGGCAACATGAAGATCCCTGGTCGCGAGGTACGCCCCGGTGTCCGGATGGGATTAAACACCCGCATTGATTGGGAACATGTACATATTGAGGGACCGGTTTACATAGGGTCCAGTGTGAAGATTGAGCCAAATGCACGCATCATCGGCCCTACGTGGATTGGTCACGGTAGCCACATTAGGGCTGGGGCCACGGTCGAATGCAGTGTGTTGTTTGACTACACACGGATTGGAGAGGGGATGGTATTCAAAGACATGATTGTTTCGCCTGATTATTGCGTTCAAAACAAGGGCGAGACGTTTTACCGCGGTGACGACAACTGCAATTTGCGATGGAGCGACGCGCGGGCCTGATTAAATTTAATAACCCACTCCACTGTTCCAGAACGAAACGTGGTTATGGGCTAAGAACTGTTTTGGCCAACGCCAGGTGCGATTGCCTATTCCTTGCGGTAAGCGTCGTGGCAGGTTTTGCAGGTGCCACCAGTGGCGTTGACAGCGGTTTTGATGCTGTCCAAGTTGCCGGTTTTGGCTGCGGCAGACAGCTTCACCATTTCGGTTTGCATCTTGTCAGCATATTCGTTAAATTTGGCCCGCTCTTTCCAGATCTCTGGCTTGGCCCGGGTATCGCCTTTGTCGGTGCCTTCGCCAAACGCGGCCCACGGCAGGCGGCTGACGTATTCGGCCACGGCGGCGCTTTCTGCCGCCACTTTGGCATCAAACGCAATCTTGCCGCCAGCCATACCAGCTACCCGGGCAAAGTTTTGCTGCATGACGAACAAGGCATTCTTGCGGTACTTGACAGCATCTTCGGCCTTGGCAAACTGGGCATGCGCGGGGCCGTAAACGGCGGCGGCGGCAATAAGAACAAGTGACAAGAGGGGCTTCATCAGAACTCCTTGGTAACGGGGGGATTTAAACTGGCCAAATCAGTGTACTTAAAAGTCCATTGTTGTACTCGCTTGATTTCCCTATGGCGGTCAATTCAAAGCATAGAAGAAGTTGTTGGTAAGCTCTATCCATATCAAGGCGGAGATTCAGCATGAGCAGCAAGATTAGGGTTTGGGATTTGCCAACACGGCTTTTTCACTGGCTATTGGCGGGTGCGGTGATTGGCTCGCTCATCAGCGCCAATGTGGGCGGCACGGCAATGGAATGGCATTTCCGCTTGGGTTACGCGGTGCTGAGCTTGCTGTTGTTTCGACTGGTTTGGGGCGTCGTGGGCGGACATTGGTCGCGGTTTTCGACGTTTTTTTATTCACCGGCCACGCTTTGGCGCTACCTGACGGGACAGGTCCTCCCCGAGCATGCCATTGGTCACAGCCCCACAGGCGCGCTGTCGGTGTTTGGCATTTTGGTGTTTTTGCTGCTGCAAGTGGCCGCCGGTCTGTTCAGCGATGACGATATTTCTGCCTCCGGGCCATTGGGCAAGTTTGTGTCCAATGGGGTCGTGGAGAGCGCCACGTTCTATCACACCAACGTCGGCAAATTTATGCTGCTCGCCCTGATCGTGGCGCACTTGATAGCGATTGCTTATTACGTGTTTAAAAAGAAAACCAATTTGGTTCGCCCGATGCTCAGTGGGGACAAGGCCACGGACATACTGGCGACGCCGTCGCGTGACGATGCTGCTTCGCGCGGGCTGGCGCTGGTTATTTTTGTGATTTGCGCGTCTCTTGTGGCGGCAATGGTTAATCTCGCGTCCTAGGTCGTGTTCAAAGCCCGGGTCGCCAATCGTTTAGGAAGCGTCTTACCGGTGAATACTCACACGATCGTCATCGCCCCACCGGCCTTTCCTGACGACCTGGTCGCACTGCGGTCACTTTTTCAAGACTATGCAACCGGCTTGGGTGTTGACCTTTGTTTTCAAAATTTTGAAACGGAGCTGGCAGGCCTGCCCGGCGATTACACCGAACCACGGGGGGCGCTGTTAATGGCAACGGTAGATGGTGTGCCAGTCGGTTGCTGTGCCTTGCGGCCATTGGACAACGTGGACTACGCGAATGCGTGTGAAATGAAACGCTTGTTTGTGCGACCTGAATTCAGACGTTTGGGCTTGGGACGCCACCTGGCAGAAGACATTATGGAACTGGCCCGCATAGCCGGCTACGACTGCTTGTTGCTCGACACTTTGAATGACATGGAAACAGCGCGTGCCCTCTACCAAGAGCTTGGTTTCGAAGAAATTCCGCCGTATTACTTTAACCCGATTGAGGGCGCGCACTATTTGAAAGTTCAGCTCTAGGCAGCGCCGCGTTGCGCGGCAACGCCCAGAGCAGGGGGCGGCTTAGCCTTTGGCTTGTTCCAACAGGGTGGCTGCGTCACTGACCTCGAACTTGCCGGGACCTTCGATGTTCAATGTCACCACCTTGCCGTCTTTGACGAGCATGGAGTAGCGGTTGCTGCGCAGGCCCAGGCCTTTGCCGGTCAAATCAAGCGTCAAGCCGGTTGCTTTGGTGAAGGTGGCATCACCATCCGCCAGCATGCGAACTTTGCCATTGGCGCCCAATTCACGCGCCCAGGCACCCATGACGAAGGCGTCGTTGACGCTGATGCACCAGACTTCGTCAACGCCAGCGGCGGTCAATTCAGGCAATTGCGAAATGAAACCGGGTACGTGTTGAGCTGAGCAGGTGGGTGTGAACGCGCCTGGAAGCGCAAACAAAGCAATGGTCTTTCCCGCACTAGCCTCGGTCACAGACACGGGGTTCGGACCCAAACTGCAGCCCTCACCAGCGACTTCAACAAATTCCATCAATGTGGTAGCGGGCAAGCTGTCGCCGACTTTGATCATCTACTTCTCCAATATGAATGATTTGATTGCACAAACAGAAACGGCTCACATTGTGAGCCGTTTCTAAAGGACAGGTCGTCTGTCGCCGATAAAGGCTTAGACCAAAGCTGCCTTTTGAACCAAACGGGTTGCTACCCAGTTTTTGGTTTTGGAGATAGGGCGGCTCTCGGTGATCTCGATGACATCACCCACCTTGAACTCACCTTTTTCATCATGCGCGTGGTATTTACTGGAACGACCAATAATTTTTCCGTAAAGCTCGTGCTTCACTCGACGCTCAATCAGAACTGTCACTGTTTTCGCCCGTTTGTCGCTGACAACCTTGCCAACCAAGGTGCGCTTGAGGGATGTTTTAGCTTCCGTCATATGTGCTCCTTATTTGGCGGATTTTTCAGCGCTTAGCTTCTCGACAAGAATCGTCTTGGCGCGAGCAATATCACGGCGCGCAGTGCGCAATGTAGCGGTGTTGTTAAGTTGCTGCGTAGCTTTTTGCATACGGAGGCCAAAATGTGCTTTTTGCAAAGCTTTGACTTCTGTTTGCAAACCGGCAACGTCTTTTTGGCGTAATTCAGTAGTTTTCATATCATGTGCTCCTGATTACTGACCAATCATGCGTGCGACAAAGGTCGTGCGCAAAGGCAGTTTGGCAGCTGCCAAACGAAACGCTTCACGTGCCAACTCTTCTGAAACACCCACGATTTCAAAAACGATCTTACCGGGCTGAATTTCAGCAACGTAATACTCGGGGTTACCCTTACCGTTACCCATGCGAACCTCTGCAGGTTTTTGGGAAATTGGCTTATCGGGGAACACACGAATCCAAATACGACCACCACGTTTGACGTGACGTGAAATCGCACGGCGAGCCGCCTCGATTTGACGCGCTGTCAAGCGACCACGATCCGTACATTTCAGACCAAAATCACCAAATGCCACTGAGCTTCCTCGAGTAGCGATACCGGTGTTACGGCCCTTTTGCTCTTTGCGGTATTTCCGGCGAGCGGGTTGCAACATAATTATTCTCCTTTACCGTCAGCTGCTGCAGCTGGCGCGGCTACCTTGCGGACGCGCTGAACGGCGGGTTTGGTGGCATCCGCTCCAAGAGCTTCTGCAGGTTTGTCGCTGCCGTCGGCGGGAGCCGCGTTAGATCCGGCTGGGCGACGTGCACCGCGGGAAGCGGGACGATCAGAACCAGGGCGGGCATCACGGCGTGGGCCACGTGGGCGGCGCTCATCGTCAGCACGGGGCTCAACAGCGGCAGGCAGATCGTTACGACCTAACGTGTCACCCTTGTAAACCCACACCTTGACACCAATGATGCCGTAGGTTGTGCTGGCTTCGGATGTACCGTAGTCGATATCAGCACGCAAGGTGTGAAGTGGCACGCGACCTTCGCGGTACCACTCGCAACGAGCGATTTCAATACCATTCAAACGACCCGACGACATGATCTTGATGCCCAAGGCACCCAAACGCATGGCATTTTGCATCGCACGCTTCATGGCGCGGCGGAACATGATCCGCTTTTCCAATTGCTGTGTGATGCTGTCAGCGATCAGCTTGGCATCGATTTCCGGCTTACGCACTTCTTCGATGTTAACTGCCACTGGAACGCCCAGTTGACGCCCCAATTCACGCTTCAAGTTCTCAATGTCTTCGCCTTTTTTACCGATCACAACACCCGGACGAGCCGAGAAAATTGTGATGCGAGCGTTCTTGGCAGGACGTTCGATCAGAACGCGAGAAACTGATGCGTTCTTGAGTTTGGCTTTCAGGTACTCACGCACCTTGATGTCTTCAGCCAGCATGCCCGCGAAATCGCGATCACTAGCGTACCAACGTGAAGACCAGTTACGGCTGATCGACAAGCGAAAGCCGGTAGGGTGGATTTTTTGTCCCATATCTTCCTGGCCTCTTTCAGTTACCAACCGTCACGTACACATGGCACGTGGGTTTTCTGATTTGATTGCCACGACCTTTTGCGCGGGCCGTGAAGCGCCGGAGCGAAGCACCTTGCTCGACAAAAATCGAAGTAATCTTCAATTCGTCGATGTCAGCACCGTCATTGTGCTCAGCGTTAGCGATAGCGGACTCCAGAACCTTCTTGATGATCACAGCAGCTTTTTTCTGCGTGAACTGCAAAATGTTCAAGGCTTGATCCACTTTCTTGCCGCGGATCAAGTCCGCGACCAAACGGCCTTTATCGACCGACAAACGAACGCCACGAAGGGTTGCACGTGTTTCCATGGTCACCTCCTTATTTTCTTTGGACTTTTTTGTCCGCTGGATGACCCTTGAAAGTACGGGTGAGCGCAAACTCACCTAACTTGTGGCCAACCATTTGATCGGTGATAAAGACTGGCACGTGCTGTTTGCCGTTGTGCACTGCGATGGTCAGGCCGATAAAATCGGGCAAGATCATGGAACGGCGCGACCAAGTCTTAATCGGCTTTTTGTCTTTATTGGCAACAGCCTTATCGGCTTTAGCTACCAAATGATGGTCGACAAAGGGACCTTTTTTGAGAGAACGAGTCATTTACCTACCCCTTACTTCTTGCGACGCGACACGATCATGACCTGCGTGCGCTTGTTGTTGCGGGTACGGTAACCTTTGGTCAAATTACCCCAAGGATCGACTGGATGACGGCCTTCGCCTGTCTTACCTTCGCCACCACCGTGTGGGTGATCCACCGGGTTCATAACAACACCGCGAACGGTCGGGCGAATGCCTTTCCAGCGAGTTGCACCCGCTTTACCCAAACGACGCAGGCTGTGCTCTTCGTTAGCGACCTGGCCCAAAGTGGCGCGACATTCGATGTGGATCTTGCGAACCTCACCAGAACGCATACGAACTTGAGCGTAGATGCCTTCACGAGCCAACAGCGTAGCGGAGGTGCCAGCGGAGCGAACGATTTGTGCGCCTTTGCCGATTTGCAACTCAATGCAATGCACGATGGAGCCGACCGGGATATTGCGGATTGGCAATGTATTGCCAACACGAATAGGAGCCTCAGCACCGCTCATGATGGATGCGCCAACTTCAAGGCCACGGGGGGCGATGATGTAAGCACGCTCACCATCTGCATAGCAAATCAGAGCGATGTACGCAGAACGATTAGGGTCATACTCGATACGCTCGACCTTGGCTGGAATTCCATCCTTGGTACGGCGAAAGTCAACAACGCGATAGTGATGCTTATGGCCACCACCTTTGTGACGAGTCGTGATGTGACCGTTGTTATTGCGACCAGCGTGTTGGAACTGTGGCTCCAACAATGGTGCATAGGGCTCACCCTTGTGCAGATGGTCACGCGAAATCTTCACCATGCCACGTCGGCCTGGTGAGGTTGGTTTCATTTTGATAACAGCCATGATTACGCAGCCTCCCCGCCAAGGTTCAGCTCTTGACCAGGCTTCAGTGTCACGTAGGCTTTGCGAACGTTGTCGCGACGGCCAACAGACTTGCCAAAGCGCTTGGTTTTGCCCTTTGTGTTCACCACAGAGACGCCTTTTACCTCAACTTTGAACATCAATTCCACAGAGGCCTTGATTTCGTATTTGGTTGCGTCTTGCAGCACCTTGAAGGTGACGACATTGCTCTTCTCAGCGACCATCGTTGCCTTTTCAGACACGATAGGACCGACCAGAACCTGCATCAATCGACCTTCGTCAAATTTGCTTGTATTGGGTCCGTGGCTCATGCAAACATCTCCTTGAGTTTGTCCATTGCAGCCTTGGTCACAAGCACTTTACGGTAGTGAACCAGTGAAACTGGATCAGCATAACGTGGCTCGACGACCAGAACATTCACGAGGTTGCGGGATGCGAGGTACAGATTCTCATCAACCTCATCCGCAATCACCATCACAGACTCCAAATTCATCGCTTTGAATTTGGCTGCCAGTGTTTTGGTTTTTGGGGATTCAACATTGAGCGAATCAACCACAGCCAAACGGCCTTCGCGCGCCAACTGCGAGAAAATGGCGGCCATGCCGGCGCGGTACATTTTCTTGTTGATTTTTTGCGTGAAGTTTTCGTCAGGCATGTTCGGGAAAATACGACCGCCTCCGCGCCACAAAGGCGAGGACGTCATACCGGCGCGAGCGCGACCAGTTCCCTTTTGCTTGAACGGCTTCTTGGTCGAGTGCTTGACTTGTTCGCGGTCTTTCTGAGCGCGAGTGCCTTGACGGGCGTTAGCCTGAAAAGCAACAACAATCTGGTGAACCAGATCTTCATTGTAAGCACGGCCAAAAACCGCTTCCGACGCTTCAAATTTCGAGGTCGATTGACCTTGTTCATTCAGGAGATCGATCTGCATCAATTCGCTCCTTTTGCATCAGCGTTTTTTGCTTTAACTTTGACGGCAGGCAACACGGTCACAAAACCGCCAGCCGAACCAGGAATAGCACCTTTGATCATCAGCAATTGACGAGCTTCGTCGATGCGGATGACATCCAGGTTTTGCGTCGTCACGAGATCAACACCGAGGTGACCAGTCATGCGTTTACCAGGAAACACGCGACCAGGATCTTGTGCCATACCAATGGAACCAGGCACATTGTGCGAACGGCTGTTACCGTGCGATGCGCGCTGCGAAGACATATGGTGGCGTTTGATGGTTCCTGCATAGCCTTTACCAATGGTGGTGCCTTGGACATCCACTTTTTGGCCCACTGCGAATACGGCAGCGACAGGAACTGATCCGCCCGCTTGGTATTGAGCAGCAGCATCAGCTGTGACACGGAACTCTTGAATGATTTCACCAGCCTCAACACCTGCTTTTGCAAGGTGTCCAGCGATGGGCTTGGTAACGCGCGAAGCTTTACGCGCGCCAAATGTCACCTGCAAGGCGACATAGCCATCATTCTCTTGGGTTTTAACCTGGGTCACGCGGTTGTTGGAAACATCTACTACCGTGACGGGAATCGCATCCCCTTCGTCGGTAAATAGGCGCATCATGCCAACCTTGCGCCCCAGCAACCCTAAGCGATTGCTAAGACTCATTTTTTTCTCCGTAACTTCCACCATTGCGACTGCAATTGGCCACAATGTTTTTGACATGGAAGACTGTTAATAAAACTCTGTTGAAATTGCATGGCAATTCCAGCAGAGCCGCTGAGTATATAACCAACTCAACTTTTCATCAAGTTGACTTCTACCCAAACTCTCACAAAGCCATTGCCTGCGCAATGGCTTTGTTGTTTTACTGCAGCTTGATTTCGACGTCCACACCTGCGGGCAGGTCCAGTTTCATCAACGCATCTACCGTTTTGTCTGTGGGATCAACAATATCCATCAGACGCTGGTGCGTACGAATTTCAAACTGATCACGACTGGTTTTATTGACGTGCGGTGAACGCAGAATGTCAAAACGCTTCATGCGTGTTGGCAAAGGCACAGGTCCCTTGACAATCGCGCCGGTGCGCTTGGCAGTGTCAACAATCTCAGCGGCAGATTGGTCGATCAGCTTGTAGTCAAATGCCTTCAAGC
>JBAQDW010000425.1:0-6390 GCA_049286445.1 Rhodoferax sp.
GCGGATATAGCCAATGCGTTGACCTTGCAAGGTGCCTCCAAAGGTAAAAGTGTCAGGATGAAATCTATTACCCTTGGCGGCTTGTGTCAATAAATACAAACTACAACTCTATTCTGACGTGCTTTGCACCAAGCATCTGACATCAGGTTAGGGTATACCTCAATTTGACATCCTCTTGCATTAATCAAATTGAATCACTAAGATTGAGTCTGATTGAAATGGAGACACGCGATGGATACGAAAGTGCTTACTGCCCATGTGCCGCTGCCACTGGCCAGAAAGATTGACGACTTGGCCGCACGACTGGATCGCCCACGAGCCTGGATCGTCAAGCAGGCCCTGGCTGCCTGGGTGGGCGAGGAAGAAGAACGCCACCGCTTGACCATGGAGGGTATGGCCGATGTCACCGCTGGTCGAGTGGTTGACCAAGCGGATGTGGAGGCTTGGGCAGCGAGCCTGGCAACCGGTAGTCCCTTGCCCGTGCCGCAACAATGAAGCTGAAGTGGTCCAACCAAGCTGTAGCCGATGTTGCGCGGCTCCACGACTTTCTGGCCAAGATGAATCCGACCGCCGCTGCTCGCGCGGCACAAACCTTGACGGTGGCACCCAGGCAGCTACTTGATCGTCCCCAAAGCGGCCGACAACTGGAACAATACTTGCCGCGCGAGGTGCGTCGCATCATCGTCGGCAACTACGAAATGCGCTACGAGTTGGTCGAATCGACAGTCTTCATCTTACGGGTCTGGCACACGCGCGAAGAGCGCTGATTGGCGGGAATTGACTGGAAGTAGCTGACGAGTTCAAGAAATGGACAAAGTCCGCCGGTTTGGGCTTACAAACCCCTTGGCGGAATTTTCGGCGGTTCCGGCGTGGAACCCCAATATGGCATCTCACCACTCAATGATCGAATCTACGTGGGTGACCTTAAGGTAGCGCCTGCTTATCGGAAACAGGGATATGCGAGAAGCATGCTTCAGACCCTGTCCATTCTTTGCCAAACACCGGGATATCCATTGATGCCGGTTACACCGCTACACGAGGCCGAATCGGCATGGTCATATTGGGACGATCTTCGCGCTGACAATATTCCACATCTGGTCGTCACTAGAGAGGTTGCAATTTGTGAAATGGATGGAGAAAAGCAAAGATGGATATGTGCGATGTCTCAATGAAAAACAATATTGCAGGAAACTGAATTTGTAGGATCAAAGATCAGCTGGCAAGATTGGGTACTAATAGATAAATTATCACAATCACCGAACATAAAATCACAATCGGTAAATACCACTGCGGACGATTGACATTTACAGTGTAAATTACGACAAATTTCACGACTCATTCCGGGCTCCTATTCCGGCTCACCAACTTTAACTGCCTTCGTTTGCTGAATTGCCCGCAATAGATGATTCGTTATTTTGTTGAAGTAACCACGCCTGAAAAAGTTGATTAAATCCGTGGTCTGGATTTCCAGCAAAGCAAACTCCTTGAATGGCTGGGCTAAGCCAGTGTTGCACACCCGATACCCAAAGATGACCGACGGGTGACAAGTTTTTAGTGTCATCCAATGTTCCAGGTTTAATACTCAAAACATCTGGTTGATCAAGCAAACGATGGAATATTCGTGTACCACATTCCTCACAGAATTGGCATAGCATTTGATTGCCGCTTGGTGTGATCCGCACCCAGTCGCGCAATCTCCCATTAAGCAACTCCGCTGATCCCAAGCGCACCCACAGTGCCATGCCAAAAGCACTAGAGGATTGTCGCTGGCAATCCTTGCAATGGCATGCGAACAAAGTAAGCGGCTCACCAGTCACCTGGTAGCGCACCTTTCCACATTGACAACCACCTTCGAAAATTTTGTGCTGCGTAGTGCTATTCATTCCATGAGTGTATAAGTTGTAGGGTTAGTTACGTCTCTTGATCAAGAACATGAGTTGCTCATACCTACAGACTCATTGAATCCTTCAATTAAAGAATAAAATTCCGAAGCTGCGGACTTAATTTTATATTTAATCTAAAAAGATAATAATCTAGCATCCAAATTTCTCGGGAACTATCACTCAATTCTGTTTCGCGCTGAAAATCTGAGTAGAGCTCATTAAGATTTTCCCACTTCTTTAGTAGTGTCTTCAAAACGTAATATGGTGTTTCTTCCGGCAGCAGCCGAAGATTCAGCGACTCAAGGAAATTATTAAAAATTAATGACGGCTGTTGAATTAAGAGCACCAATATTTCTGGCAAGGTTTTATCGAGATTTCGCTCCGAGGCTTCTGCCTGAAGTTTCCATTGTGCTTTGTACCAAGGTCGCTGCATTGAATTGAAATGAAACTTCTGCAAATCCCGTTTTTGCACATAGTGATTGGAAAGAAGTGTGTCGCTCAGATACTCCATGAACTCCGCTAAATCTTGATCAGTGGCAAACTCTTTACGGATCGCCGGCGCATAGAAAAAAGTCGGAAAAATAATATCGGATGATTTTTTAGTTCCATCCGGCAGCATACTAAATGCTTCGAATGTACCCGGAGGTGGTGGATATTTACCAGTCAGATGAAATGGAAAAAGTCGCGTAGCAACTCCCACTTCTGCTGTCGGGTATCGCTCTCCTAAACCCGCTGAATGAAGTCGTTGCAATGTCGCAGAGATAGTTTTAGGCGTCGCATAGGCATTGCCGAGAAAGAGAGAAAGATATGGAGGTGTGCCATTCGGGCCGAAATTGTGGATTTCTGACTTTGCAGTTAGATGAAATGCTACATCGTCGCTTCGATAAGGAACTCGACATTTAACTAGATTTTCATCATCGAGTGAAGGAAAATCGTTCCAGCCACCATCAAATCCTGAATCGTATAGTTTCTGTATATCTTCACGTGTTAACCATCGAGGCAAGTGATACGCCTGCCACGTGATTCGCTGTGTTGAATGTTGCTTATTTAAGCTTTGAAATCTATCTGCAACCGCTAGAGCGAGATTGTTGTTGCCGATATTGAGTTCAGAGCAAACCAACCAAAATCGGCGAATTCCGCGAGAGACTAGGAACTCTACGTCGGTCATTACGACATCCAAATTGCGTTGGCGTACTTCCCGGCCTTTTACGTTAGGTTCGGAGCAAAAATAGCAACTAAATGGGCATCCCCTAGCCAGCTCCACTGCCACCGTTGGCTGACCTTTTCCATATAAGGTTGTCCGTGAATAGAATCTTTCCATTTCGTCCAAAACTTCATCATCATATTCCGGAGTTGGTAGCGGTGGAAAAAAATATCGCTCCGTTTGTTCAAAACTACCATTTTTTATCCAAACGGCGTTTCGTATCTTGTCATAACCTCCACTTAGCGCAAGATCGAATTTTTCAAACAAATCGTCTGGTTCACCAGATATTCCGAAATCGGCCCCAAGGTAGCGTAAAACTGGCTCTAGATATGTAGTGAATCCAAAGCCTCCGATTACGATTGGTGCGGAAGTAAGCGAACGCAAGTTCTGAATTACAAATTTCGCATTGTTCAGTGGGAAGTACCCATTTGAACCAAATTGAAGGGAGGTGTAATCCTTTAAAAAAATGGAGTCTGCCTGACGTATATGCAGGCCGACCATTTTCGGGTTGTACTTGCTGATGAGAAACTCTAGACGCTGTTTAGTTTCTTCTGCATTTAGCCCAAAAAGATCATGACACGCATAGTCCAATCCATGAACCTTCGCAATCGCGCGAACCTGCACGAAAGCATAGGGGTAAATTAAATTGGCTTCATAATTGCCGGCATTGATGAGAAGAAAATCAACCATTTTAAAAATTAATGCAGTGCTGAACCTTGGTTCTTAGCTCTACACCATCCAATCCTTGAAGACGTTTTTCACAATTGTCAGAATAACAATTGCGTAGATAATTTGAAACTATGCCGATACAAAAGTTATGACTCTTTGACTTTACTTTGTACTAAAGCGATATTGCCAATAAATACTAATGCAATGCCCCAAAACATGGTATTTGTCCAATGCAAATCCTCAAATAGCGATGATGCCAATAAGGCTACTACAGGGAACAGAACAGTTGCGTACGAGGCCTTGGCAAGCCCCACTTTTTGGACCAACTGTAGATATAAACCGAAACCTATTACGGAGGCTAATAAAGATAAGTAGAGCCAAGCGCCGACAAAGATCGGTGCCGAAGACATGCTGATGGGCCACTGAGAGGAGAACACCCATGAAAAACGAAAACAAAGTGCTGGCCTGCGTAGATCAATCGCACTTCGCAGACCATGTAGCCGACTATGCAGCTTGGGCCGCCCGTCGCATGGATGCGCCGCTGGAGTTCCTGCATGTCATCGACCGCCATCCTGAGTTGGGATCGGGCGAGGATCACAGTGGGGCCATCGGCATCGACGCCCAAGAAAATCTGCTGACCAAGCTCTCCGCTGACGACGAGGCCCGCACTAAGAACGCCCGCGAGCAAGGCCGCATCTTCCTCAACCGACTGCGTGAGAGGGCCTTCGCTTCCGGGGCCGCGCTGGTCGATGTTCGCCAGCGGCATGGCGAACTGGAGGAAACGCTGGCCGAACAAGCGGAAGGCGTGCGCCTGCTAGTCTTGGGTCGCCGCGGCGAAGCCGCTGAAACGACTCAACGCGACCTTGGCCGCAACGTCGAGCACGTAGTGCGTGCCGTGCATAAGCCAATCCTGACCGTGACCGCAGGCTTCAAGGAGCCGCAGCGCGTGATGATCGCCTTTGACGGCGGCAATGTGACCCGGCGCGGCGTCGAGATGGTCGCTGGCAGCCCGCTGTTCCGTGGCCTGCCGATCTACCTGCTGATGTCGGGCAAGGAAAGTCAGGATGCCCACAGGCAGCTTGATTGGGCCAAGACCACCTTGGAAACCGCAGGCTTTGAAGTCACAGCGTTGCTGACTCCAGGAGATGCCGAAAGCACCATTGCCAAGACGGTAAAGGAGCAGTCCATCGACATGCTCATCATGGGTGCATTCGGTCACTCACGGCTGCGCAGTCTGCTGTTCGGAAGCAAGACAGCTGATCTGCTGCGCTCGTCCACTATTCCGACCCTCTTGCTGAGATAGTGCCAGCGTGACGGCGCTTAACGTGCTTTATTTTCCGTTTTCTGAGACGACCCCTTCTCGCTCAAGCTCTCAAAGGTGATGCCCTCGCGCTCCAGGTCGCCAATGATCTTCACCAGGTCAGACAGTGACCGCCCCAGCCGATCCAGCCGCCACACCACTAAGGTGTCGCCGGATCGTAGGGCTTTACGGCAATGCTCCAGCTCAATGCGACTGGACGACTTGCCCGAAGCCGTCTCTTCATAAATTGTGAGACAACCTGCGCGTGTGAGCGCATCACGCTGCAGGTCAAGGTTCTGGTCATCTGTGGAAACACGGGCATAACCTATTCGTTTATTCATACGTTTTATAAACGTTGATTTATGGATCAGTTAGTTTACACATTTGAGCCAAAAAACGGGGCTTTTCAGGCCCCGTTGGGAGTGTCAACAAAAGGACCAATTTTTGAACACTCTTTCAAAGGTGAGGTTGACTTGCTTCGCTCAGCAAAGACCCGTTCCAGTATTTCACGCGGTACTTTGGTAAGTCAAGCAAGCGCGATTACTGACATACGTTACCGGATTGTCGAAGCCAAAGTCAGCCGGTACGGTCCTTTTGCAACGTCCGCTCATGGGTAGTCCGAATCACAACTAACGAACTAACGCTGACGGGACATCATGCTGATGCAACGTGGCGCAGTGGGATGCAAGGGGGGGGCGGATGTGCCGGCGTACGTCGATACCACCAGTGCAGACCCGCATGCCGGGCGGTGCGGCAGGGCGCAGCTTAGCGGTTGACCCGCTGCCGATGTCCAAAAAACAACAATTTATTGATTTGTCTAAAAAAATAGACAACTTAACCAAGGCATTTACTTCCCGAATGTATGATTCGATTGCTGTCTTACGAATTTTTACAAGAAATCCAGAATTACCTTAGGGAATAAAGATATGCCAGATTCGACGCCGGACAAAGTCAACGGCACGAGCATTACCGATGCCGGCAGCGCAACAACCAGCGCATACGTCCTGAGTGGCGCCAGCGGCACTACCAGCATCACGGGCTCAGTCGGTGGCAGCGACACCAATGATTACTACAAGTTTGTCGCACCAGGCACCGGCATAGCCACCTTTTCCCTGACCGGACTGAGCCAGGATATCGATCTCATACTGCTCAACAGTTCTGGCACAGCCATGCGCAATTCGACTAACGGAGGCGCCAACAGCGAAAACATCAGCCAAGGGATCATTGCAGGTCAGACCTATTTCGTTCAAGTCGATCCCTATAACGCCGCCGTTTCAAATTACAGCCTGAGCATGACTCTTCCCGCTGCAAGTACGACAACAGCGACACCAGAC
>JBAQDW010000426.1:0-5928 GCA_049286445.1 Rhodoferax sp.
TTTTTGATGCTGGCGACAATTTCCTCAGGCGCCTTGTCGCCCCCCAACATATAAGTGTTGGTCATGCGCGGCATGGGCACATGGGCGTAGCTTTCGCGCCGGCCATTGCCCGTGGGCGCAACCCCCATCAGCCGGGCATTCATCGAATCCTGGATATAACCCTTCAAAATGCCGTCTTCAATCAGCACATTGCGCTGGCTGGCATGGCCTTCATCGTCCACATTGAGCGAGCCCCGGCGGTCGGGAATCGTGCCGTCGTCCAACACGGTGACGCCTTTGGCGGCCACGCGCTGGCCAATGCGCCCACTGAAGGCGCTGGAGCCCTTGCGGTTAAAGTCGCCTTCCAAGCCGTGACCAATCGCCTCATGCAACAAAATGCCGGGCCAGCCCGAACCGAGCACCACGGTCATTTCACCCGCCGGCGCGGGGCGAGCGTCCAGGTTGGTCAAGGCGGCATGCACGGCTTCACCCACGTACTTGGCGATCAAATCGTCATCAAAATAAGCCAAGCCAAAACGACCGCCACCGCCCGCAGAGCCCATTTCGCGACGCCCTTTTTGTTCTGCAATCACGGTCACGCTCAAGCGCACCAGCGGGCGAACATCTGCGGCCAAGGTGCCGTCAGCGCGGGCGACCATGACCACATCGTATTCAGCGGCCAAGCCCGCCATGACCTGCGCCACACGCGGGTCTTTGGCACGCGCGGCTTGTTCGACACGTTCCAATAATTTGACCTTGGCGGTGCTGTCCAGTGTGGCAATGGGGTCGAGCCCTTGGTACAGCGCGCGCGCCGAGGCAATCTTTTTGGCGGGCACTTTTTGTCGCCCGGTCTGAGCCGCGTTGGAAATGGTGCGCACCGTGCGCGCGGCATCCAGCAGAGAGGCCTCAGAGATATCGTCCGAATAGGCGAAGGCGGTTTTTTCACCACTCACCGCCCGTACGCCCACGCCTTGGTCGATGCTGAAAGAGCCGGTTTTGACAATGCCTTCTTCCAAGCTCCAGCCCTCGGAGCGGGTGTACTGAAAGTACAGGTCGGCTTCGTCCACCTGGTGCGCCTTGATTTCAGCCAAAGCGCGGGCCAGGTGGGACTCATCCAGACCAAACGGGGTGAGCAGCAGGGACTTGGCGATGGCCAAGCGTTCAAGGGTGGGTTCGCGAGAGATCATGACGCCATTTTAGGCGGCGTGGCTTAACCCCTTGGGAAAAGCGCTATCCGTGCCCCGGTCATTCACCCGGCTGGATCAAGCGCCAAGGCCCACGCAATCACCCAGGCGAACGCACGCTTTATACTATTGAATCAATAGCGCCTTGCGCAGGCTGGTCAAGGGCTAGCGGCCTAAAAGGCATTCAAAATCTGCCGGGGCAGCGACCTGCTCAGTTGGCGACCGGAGACGCCGCGTTCACAGCGGCGTTTCACCGGGAATGGCCATGAGGGCACGAGGGCGTGGCGAAAGTGCGCCCCATGAAGAACCTCGGTTTAAGACTGGACCAGCCGCTTGGACTTGGAAATCGACATCAAAATGCCCAAGCCCAAACCAATAATCACCATCGCCGTGCCACCGTAGCTGATAAACGGCAAGGGCACCCCCACGACCGGCAAGATGCCGCTGACCATGCCCATGTTCACAAAGGCGTAAGAGAAGAACATCATGGCCACCGCCCCGGCGAGCAAGCGCGAGAACATCGTCGGCGCGGCCATCGAAATCATCATGGCGCGCAAGATTAAAAAGAGAAAAGCCACGATCAAAAGCAAATTACCCAGCAAGCCGAACTCTTCTGAAAATGCCGCAAAAATGAAATCGGTGGTGCGTTCCGGAATGAACTCCAAGTGGGTCTGCGTGCCCTGCATGAAACCCTTGCCCCAAAAGCCCCCTGAGCCAATCGCAATCATTCCCTGAATAATGTGAAAGCCCTTGCCCAGAGGGTCTTTTCCGGGGTCCAGCAAGGTACAAATGCGTTGCTGCTGGTAATCCCTCAGCACCGACCAACGCACGCCTTCCGCGCACAGTTCAGGTTCAAAATACACCACCAAACTGATGCCGATCAGCGCAATCAGAAAGGGTGGCAGCACCAAGCGCCAGCTTAAACCAGCAAAAAAGATGACTGAAATACCGGTCCCCAACACCAGCAAGGACGTGCCCAGGTCGGGCTGTTTCATGATCAAACCCACCGGCACCATCAACAACAGGCCCGCCACCAGAAAGTCCAGCGGGCGCAACTGACCCTCTCGCTTTTGAAACCACCACGCCAGCATCAGCGGCATGGCAATTTTTAAAATTTCACTGGGTTGAATGACCACCCCCACATTAAGCCAACGCTGTGCCCCTTTTTTGGAGATACCAAACAGCGCCACGGCCACCAACAGCGCCACGGCCCCCCCATAGAGTGGTACGGCCAGGGTCATGAGTTGCTGGGGGTTGATTTGCGCCACCACAAACATGATGGCTCCCGCAATCAGCATATTTCGTCCATGGTCTTCAAAACGCATGCCGTGGTCAAAACCCGCTGAGTACATCGTCAGCAAACCCGCGCAGACCAGCAAAAAAACCGCGAAAGCCAGCGGCCCGTCAAAACCCCGAAACCAGGGCAGGATTTGCTGCAAGGGGTGTATTTTTCCAAATTTTTGCGCCATGGCTGAATTATCCCGCCAACCCATGGCACGGCCCGGCGCCATGCAGACGGAGCCTCTATCATTCGGGCCATGCCCGCCGCACCCCACACGCCCCCATTGACCCACCTCCTGTACCTGCACGGCTTTCGCTCGTCGCCCCAGTCCGCCAAGGCCCGACTCATGGCGCAGCACATGGCGGCGCGGCATCCCACCGTGCATTGGTGGTGTCCGCAGCTGCCGCCCTCGCCTCACGCCGCAATGGCGATGGTGATGGACGGCATCCAGCACTGGCCCCGCACCTCCATGGCCGTGGTGGGCTCCTCGCTGGGCGGCTTTTACGCCACCACCGTGGCCGAGCGCACCGGCTGCAAGGCCGTGTTGCTCAACCCGGCGGTGAACCCGGCGCGTGATTTGGCCAAGTACATCGGCGAGCAAACCAGTTGGCATGACCCGGACGAGCACTTTTTCTTCCAGGCCGAGTACGTGCAGGAACTGGTTGATCTTCACTGCGGTGCGCTGTCCGACCCACAGCGCTATTGGGCCCTCATTGCCAAAGGCGACGAGGTGCTGGACTGGCGTGAAATGCAGGAGCGCTACGCTCAGAGTCGCGTGCGTCTGCTGGACGGCGGGGACCATGCGCTGGGCGATTTCGCGCTTTATATTCCTGAAATCATGGCTTTTTTGGGCCTGCGCTAACCCGTCGATTCGACTATTTTTTGGCCCCCTATTATTTGCAGAGACAATGCCCCCCATGTTTTTATTGTTTGAAGAAGCCGGAAAATTCATGGCCGGTCGGGTGCTGTCGGAGGCGGAATCGTCTGCGCAGGTGGAGTTGGACAGTGGCAAGCGCGTCAAGGTGAAGGCGGCCAACTATTTGATCAAATTCGAAAAACCGTCGCCCGCCGAGTTCATGGCGCGGGCTCAAGCTTTGAGCGAGACCATTGAGCTGGAAATGGCTTGGGAGTTTGCGCCGGACGAAGAGTTTGGCTTTGCCGACTTGGCCCGCGACTATTTCAGTGACAAAGCCAGCCAAGAAGAGCAAGCCGGCATGCTGGTGCGCCTGTTTGAAGCACCCCATTACTTTCGCCGTGCCGGCAAAGGGCGCTTTCGCAAGGCGGCGGCTGACATCATTGCGCAGGCGCTGGCCGCCATTGAGAAAAAGAAACAGTTGGCGTTGCAAGTCGAGCAGTGGGTCAAGGACCTGAGCGAAGGGGTGTGTCCCGACGCGATTCGCGAGCAGCTGTACAAAATTCTGTTCAAACCCGACAAAAATGCACCTGAGTACAAGGCCGTGGTCGAGGCCTCCCGTGCCACCCATTTGGGCCCGCTGGAGCTGTTGATCAAAGCGGGCGCGATTGACTCGCCCTACCAGTTCCACTGGAAACGCTTTCTGCTGGAAAACTTTCCCAAGGGCACCGGCTTTCCCAAGCTGGACGCGCCACAGATCAAAGACGAATTGCCGCTGTCCACCGCGCAGGCGTTCTCGATTGACGACTCGGCCACGACCGAGATTGACGACGCGTTGTCGGTTCAAGGCCTGGGGACGGGCACCGTGGTGCTGGGCATTCACATCGCGGCACCCGGTTTGGCGGTGCTGCCGGGCAGCCCCATTGACCAGGTGGGGCGTAACCGCCTGTCCACGGTTTACATGCCCGGTTACAAAATCACCATGCTGCCTGACGACGTGGTGCAGGCTTACACCTTGGAAGAGGGGCGAGAATGCCCCGCCCTCTCTTTGTACGTGACCTTGGACGAGACCACGCTGGAAATCAAGGGCAGTGAGACCCGCTTGGAGCGGGTGCTGATTGCCGCCAATTTGCGCCACGACCAGCTCGACGCGGTGGTCACCACCGAGTGGCTGCAAGATCCCCATTTCAACCATGAAAACGACCCCCAGCGCTTACAGGCAGAGCGTGCGCCGCTCTCATTTTTGCACCGCTTGGCGGAGCACCTGAAGGCCGGTCGTGAAGTGGTGCGCGGCAAACCCGAGAGCTTTTCTCGCCCTGACTACAACTTTCGCCTGATTGGCAACGACGGTGCAGCGCCTGAAGGCACCGAAGAGGTGCAAATCAGCGTGCGCGAGCGCGGTGCTCCACTGGACTTGATCGTCTCCGAGGCCATGATTCTGGCCAACAGCACTTGGGGTCTGTGGATGGCCGAGCTGGGCGTGCCCGGCATTTACCGCAGCCAAGCCTCGATGCTGCCCGGCGTCAAAGTGCGCATGGGCACCCGGGCGTTGCCGCACGCCGGGCTAGGGGTGAAAGCCTATGCCTGGAGCACCTCGCCCCTGCGCCGCTACACCGATTTGGTCAACCAGTGGCAAATCATTGCCTGCGCGCGCCATGGCAAAACGGCTGCGCTGGTGGCACCGTTCAAACCCAAGGATGCCGACCTGTTCTCCATCATCTCCAGCTTTGATGCGACCTACTTTGCCTACAACGACTACCAGCGCGCCATTGAGCGCTTCTGGATTTTGAAGTACGTGCAGCAACAGGGCTTGACCGAAATCGAGGCCACGCTGTTCAAGGAAAACCTGGTGCGCGCCGACCACCTGCCGCTGGTTCTGCCGGTGGTGGGTGCCAAAGACCTGCCACGCAACGCACGCGTTCGGGTTCGGCTGGGGGACATTGACGAGGTGTCGCTTGACATCGTCGGGACCGTGATTGAACGTCTGGACACGCCCGATGATGCCCATGACAACGCAGACGACAGCGGCGCTGAGGACGATGATGACGCCATTTCTGGCCCCATCGCCATTGCCATGGACACCAGTGAGGGCGCGTCCGATGACAAGCTGCCCTCTGGCGAAACCGCAGCACCGTGAACCTTCGATCCTTCAGCACACTGCAGATTGCCCTGGGGGTCTCGGTGGCCGTGCATGCGGCTTTGCTGACGGTGCTCTTTGTCGATCCGCAGGCGTTCAACCGGGTTTTTGAGGACACGCCGCTGGAAGTCATTCTGGTTAACGCGAAAACGGGCGAGCAGCCTGAGCAAGCCACGGCCTTGGCCCAAGCCTCTATGGCCGGTGGTGGCGAGGCGGAAAAAGGCCGCGCCACCAGCCCCCTGCCTCCCGCGCTGGTGGCCAAAGCGGGGGACGATGTTGAAGAGCAAACCCAGCGGCAGTTGCAGAATTTGAAGCAGCAGCAAAGCTTGATGCTGGCCCAAATCAAACGTGAACTCGCCAAGCTGCCGCCACCCCAGCTGCAGCAGCCCAATGCCTCGCCGGAACAAATCGAACGCGAAGAGCGGCGTCGCCAACTGATCAAAGTGCTGGCCGAGATTGAGCGGCGCATCAACGAAGAAAACGCCCGCCCCAA
>JBAQDW010000427.1:0-4173 GCA_049286445.1 Rhodoferax sp.
ATCCTGAACTTGGCTATGGCCATGCAGCACAGGCAGTGGATGAAGGGGCTTTGGGAGGAGGCCACGCAGTTCGATTTGCCGGTCAAATTCACCGCCCATCACCCGACTGGAACAGGCTAATGGAAAAGTTGGGATGAACAAGGCTGTGATGTTTCTGCAATCTCGTCCTGCAAGGCCTTTGAATGCCTTTTAGGCCTCTAGCCCTTGCTAGACCTGGGCGAGTAGCTACCCAAAATGTAGCAATTCTTACGCTGGTGACTTTCAATATCCCAGTTGTAGGTCGGGTTAGTCGAAAGCGTCATCCGATTAAGTCAGGACCATTCCGCTTAAGTGGGGCGAAACGGTCCGCGCAACGTCGCTCTAGCCAGCGCCAGCAGGCCCCACATCAGGCCCAGCGGAATCACCATCGTTTGCAGGGTAAAGATCACGATGAGTTTGATCATGTGGTCAACGGCTTGCTCTGCGGCTTGTTTTAGCTTTTCAAAACGCAGCTTCACATCGCCGTTTTGCGACATCCAGCCTTTCAAACGGTCGATCCAGCCGGGATCGATGGCCGCCTTGGCCTCCGGTGGATTCAGCGCCACCACCTGACCGGTGGCGGTTTGGATGACTTGCTGGCTTGCTTCGTAATCACTGGCCAGAAACTTTTGCCATAAAAAGTCACTGCCCAGCGTGGCCACGGGAATGGCAAAACGCAACATCAGTCCCGCGACCAGCAAGCCGGTGAGCCACGTCGGCACGCGGGGTTGGCGCAAGTGCCACAAGGTCCAAGCCACGGCAGCGACACTGACCCAGAGCGAAATTAACCAATATGCGCCAATGGAAATCAGCACCTTTTGCACCCCAAACGCGACACTGGCCGCCAGCATCAGGTTGGAAAACTGCTCAATCAAATCGTTGATGGGGTCCAGCAGTTGGCCCGGCGCCAGCGTCACACCCACGCCCAGCGGCTGAACAGAGACCTCCGTGCCTTGCGCGACTGAAATCACCCCATTGAGCGCCCGGGCAGCGGCGAAGCTGATCAACGCGCGCTTCAACCCCGCCTCGACCTGCGCTGTGGCCGGTGCGTCCAGCGGTGCCAACCAAGCACCCCACACCACCGCCAGCAGGGCCACCATGGCAACAGCGTTGCGAAAGGTCAACATGGGGTGAGAGCCGGTTCGCATTCAGGCCGCAGTCCGAAGAAGCGCCAGCTCAACGCTATCAAATAAATAGCACCTTGCGCAGACAGGATAAGGGCTAGAGCTCATTTTCTTGTATAAAAAGCAACCATTCAACTCAGATGCTTTCCCACGATACCCGTTAGCTCAAACATCGTGATTTGCGGCTTGCCAAAAATCGGCAGCAACTTGTCATCGGCATTGATGGCGCGTTTGTTGGCAGCGTCTTGCAGGTTGTTGGCCTTGATGTAATCCCACAATTTTTTAATCACCTGGGGCCGTGCCACGGCTTCACTGCCAATCACCGCCGCCAATTCGGCACTGGGCAGTTTGCCGCTGGCAGCGGTGGTTTTACGCGGCGCTTTGGGCTTGGCGACTTTGACTGCAGCGGTCTTTTTAGCCGGTGCTTTCGTGGGTTTGGCGGCAGTTTTTGCTGTGCTTTTGCTGGCCACAGCGGGTTTGCCTGCCGCTGTTTTGCGCGGTGGAAACTTGGACGGCGCGAACTCGAAGTTGACCTTGCCCGCTTCAGCGTCCCACGCCAGCATGGCTTTGAAGCCCCGGCGGGTGCGCATGGAGACAAATTTCTCCAGCATGTCGGTCTTGCCAGTGGCCAGCAGCTTGCTCATCTGCTCGCGCTCAATGGGTTGCTGCAGAATAATCTGGCCGCTCTTGAAGTCGCAACTTGGCGTGGGCTGGGCCAGGGTGGGCACGGCTTTTTCACAGACATAGTTTTTGCCATGCTCGTAAACGGCACCGGCGCACTTGGGGCAGGCCCCTAACGATTCTTTGCCCGTGAAGTCGATCAACTCGCCTGACTCTTCGGCTTTTTTGTCATCTCCAAAGTCGAATTCCAGCTTGTGAATTTTGGTTTCTTCGTCCAGCTTGATGACCATCTCGGCCGTGAACGGCCAACCCGCTTTGGAGCGGAAGCCGTCCAAGGGACCAATCTTGCCGTCACGCAGAAACTGCTCCACTTCAGCCACCTCAAAGGTGCGCCCTGCAGGCGACTTGCCAAACGAGAAACCGCAGCCGTCTTCTTGCCCATTTTTGCCCATACAGGTGTAGCGGCGGTAGTTTTCGCGAATCACACCGCCGCAGGTGGGGCAAGGTGACTTGAGAATGGCGTAGTCGCCGGGAATGGTTTCCCGGTCGTACTCCTTGGCTTTTTTGACCATGCGCTCGGTCATGGCGGCAATTTGCGACATGAAGGTGTCGCGGCTGAGCAGGCCCAGCTCCATTTGCGACAACTTGTACTCCCACTCGCCGGTCAGTTCGGCTTTGGAGAGTTCTTCGACCCCCAAACCGCGCAACAGGGTCATGAGTTGGAAGGCCTTGGCGGTGGGGATCAGCTCGCGGCCCTCGCGCAGCATGTATTTCTCAGCAATCAAGCCTTCAATGATGCTGGAGCGGGTCGCTGGCGTGCCCAGGCCTTTTTCCTTCATGGCGTCGCGCAGTTCGTCATCGGTCACGGTCTTGCCGGCACTCTCCATGGCGCCCAGCAAAGTCGCCTCTGAGTAGCGAGCGGGGGGGCGGGTTTTGAGGCCTTTGGCGTCGGCGGCCACGGTGTTGACTCGCTCACCGGGCTTCACGGGCACCAGGTTGGCGGGATTTTTCTCATCGCCGTCTTTGACTTCGTCTTGCGCCTCTTTGCCGTAGATGGCCAGCCAGCCGGGACGCACCAGCACCTTGCCTTCGGTTTTGAAGTGGTGCTGCTGCACTTTGGAAATACGCGTGGTGATTTGGTACTCGGCGCTGGGGAAAAACACCGCCATGAAGCGGCGCACCACCAGGTCATACAGTTTTTGCTCGGCTTCCGATAAGCCGCTGGGCGCTTGCAGCGTGGGGATGATGGCAAAGTGGTCACTCACCTTGGCGTTGTCGAAAATGCGCTTGTTCGGCTTGATGTAGTTGCCATTCAGGGCCGTCAAGGCGTGCGGTGCCAAATGCCGCATGCCGCTGTTGGCCAGCATTTGGAAGGTGTCTTTCACCACCGGCACATAGTCTTCCGGCAAAGCGCGTGAATCGGTACGCGGGTAGGTCAAGGCCTTGTGGCGCTCGTACAAGCTCTGGGCAATGGACAGTGTCGTCTTGGCAGAGAAACCAAACTTGCCGTTGGCCTCGCGCTGCAAACTGGTCAGGTCAAACAGCTGGGGCGAGGTCTGGGTGGTGGGTTTGCTCTCTTCAGTAACACTGGCCTTTTGGCCACGCACGGCATTGGCAATGGCGTGTGCCGCCTGCGCCTCCCAGAGCCGGTCAGCTCGCAACTCGGCATCGGGCTCTTCGGTGTTGCCGGCAGCGGCATTGGCAACTGCTTTCTTCCAGGCCGGGTCAAACCACTTGGCGTGGTACTCGCCCGCCTCAGCGCCAAAAGTGGCGTGCACTTCAAAGTAGTCGCGGCTCACAAATTTGCGGATTTTCTCTTCCCGCTCCACCACCACCGACAGCGTGGGCGTTTGCACTCGGCCCACAGTGGTCAAGAAGAAGCCGCCATCGCGCGAGTTGAACGCCGTCATGGCGCGCGTGCCGTTGATGCCCACCAACCAGTCGGCCTCACTGCGGCAGCGCGCGGCATCGGCCAGCGGCAGCATTTGGGCATCACTGCGCAAGGCGTTAAAGCCGTCCCGGATGGCTTGTGGGGTCATGGACTGCAGCCACAGGCGCTGCACCGGCAACTTGGCCTTGCTGTACTGCTGGATCAGGCGAAAGATCAGCTCGCCTTCGCGGCCCGCGTCGCAGGCATTGATGATGGCACCCACGTCTTTGCGTTTGGCCTGTTTGACGATGGCATTGAGCCGGGTCTTGGTCTTGTCCATCGGCTTCAAGTCGAAGTACGGCGGAATCACGGGCAAGTGCGCAAAACTCCATTTGCCGCGTTTGACATCAAACTCCTCGGGCGCCTGAATTTCCACCAGATGGCCCACCGCACTCGTCACCACGTAGGTGTCGTTCTCAAAATGCTCGTCAAACTTCTCAAACTTGCCCGCCACGGGGGTGAGCGCTCGCACGATGTCTT
>JBAQDW010000428.1:0-1828 GCA_049286445.1 Rhodoferax sp.
TCCAGAACGACACCCCCAACAGCATTCTCAACAACACCGCGCCGCCCGCAAATGCTGCCACGCAACCCGCTGGCGGCCCCGCAGGCAATGCCGCCTGGGACAACCCCATGGGTACCGACGGCTTCGAGTTCATCGAATACGCCGCCCCCGACCCAGCCGCCATGGGCCGCGCTTTCGAGGCCATGGGATTCAAGCCGGTGGCGCGCCACCGCCACAAGAACGTCACGCTGTACCGCCAGGGCGAGATCAACTTCATCATCAATGCCGAACCCGACTCCTTTGCCCAGCGCTTTGCCCGCCTGCACGGCCCCAGCGTCTGCGCCATTGCCTTTCGCGTGCACGACGCCAAGGCGGCGTACGGGCGCGCACTGAACCTGGGCGCCTGGGGTTACGCCGGCTCGGCCGGGCCGGGCGAGCTGAACATGCCGGCCATCAAGGGCATTGGCGACAGCCTGATCTACCTGGTGGACCGCTGGCGTGGCAAGGGCGGCGCGCAGCCGGGCGACATCGGCAACATCGGTTTTTTTGACGTGGACTTCGTGCCGCTGCCGGGCATTTCCAACGAAGACATGCTGCACCCGCCGGGCCACGGCCTGACCTACATCGACCACCTGACGCACAACGTGCACCGGGGCCGCATGGGCGAGTGGGCCGGTTTTTACGAGCGCCTGTTCAACTTCCGCGAAATCAAGTACTTCGACATCGAAGGCCAGGTCACGGGCGTGAAAAGCAAGGCCATGACCAGCCCCTGCGGCAAGATCCGCATCCCCATCAACGAAGAAGGCAAAGAAAAGGCCGGACAGATCCAGGAATACCTGGACCGGTACGGCGGCGAGGGCATTCAGCACATTGCCATGGGCTCGGACGACCTGTACGCCACGGTGGACCGGCTGCGCGCATCGGGCGTGCGCCTGCTCGATACGCCCGACACCTACTACGAACTGGTGGAAAAGCGCATTCCCGGCCATGGCGAGCCGCTTGCAGCCTTGCAGCAGCGCAAGATCTTGATCGACGGCGTGGCGGGCAAGCTGCTGCTGCAGGTTTTCAGCGAAAACCAGCTGGGGCCGATCTTCTTCGAGTTCATCCAGAGGAAGGGCGACGACGGCTTTGGCAATGGCAACTTCAAGGCGCTGTTTGAAAGCATCGAGCTGGACCAGATACGCCGGGGCGTGCTCGAAGCCCCGCAAGGCTGAAAGAGAGGCCCACCATGGCTGTCGAACCCGTTGTCTATGGCGCCAGCACGCGCCCGCCGCGCGGTGACTACGCGCGCGCAGGCAGCGACTACACCTGCCCGCAAAACCATGCTGCGTACAGCGCGGCCGACCACGCCACCTACCGGCGCCTGTACGAGCGCCAGTCGGCGCTGCTGCCAGGCCTGGCCTGCGACGCCTTCATCGCCGCCCTGCCCTCGCTGGGCATCAAGGACCACATTCCGCGCTTCGAGGAAATCAACGAGCGCCTGTACCGCGCCACGCGCTGGGAGATCGTGGCCGTGCCGGGGCTGATTCCCGAGGTGCCGTTCTTCACGCTGTTGGCCAACCGCCAGTTCCCGGTGACGGACTGGATCCGTACGCCACAAGAATTTGACTACATCGTCGAGCCCGACATCTTTCACGACCTCTTCGGCCATGTGCCGCTGCTGTTCAACCCGGTGTTCGCCGACTATGTGCAGCGCTATGGACAGGGCGGCCTGAAGGCGCAGGGGCTGGGGTCTTGCGAGATGCTGAGCCGCCTGTACTGGTACACCATCGAGTTCGGCCTGATCCGCAAGAACAACGGCTTGCGTGCCTATGGCGCGGGCATTTTGAGTTCGCCGGGCGAACTGCCT
>JBAQDW010000429.1:0-4690 GCA_049286445.1 Rhodoferax sp.
GCGGGTCAGCATGGATCTGACATCGCCACTGGACTGGCGTTGAACACGACAGGTCATCGTCAAGCCGGGGGCAAGCTGTTTTTCCAAACCCAGTTGCTCAACTACACACTGCCCAGTAGCTTGCCGCAAGGAAAAGCGGACAACCAAATTCTGGGCGTAGTGGATGCCTTGCGTCTTCAATATGCCCCACGCGAAGTGGTTCTGGTGTCCAAAGACATCAACATGCGCGTCAAAGCAAGAGCCTTGGGATTGGCCACAGATGACTACCAAAATGACAAGGTGCTGGAAGACGGCGATCTGCTCTATTCGGGCGCACTGGCCCTGCCGCTGAATTTCTGGACAACGCACGGTAAAACGATTGAAAGCTGGCAAACCGGCGCCTATACCTTTTACCGTGTCAGCGGCCCCATCGTCCCGAGCTTACAGATGAACCAGTTTGTCTATTTTGAGTCTCCCGGCGAGCCCAGTCTGTACGCGCGCGTTACCGAAATCAGGGGAAAAACAGCAGTCTTCAAGACGCTGAAAGACTTTACACACCTTAAAAACTCAGTTTGGGGCATCACCACCCGCAACCGGGAGCAAAACTTTGCCATGAATTTGCTGATGGACCCCGAGGTTGATTTCGTCACGCTCACTGGTACAGCAGGCACCGGCAAAACACTAATGGCGCTGGCTGCCGGGTTGACCCAGGTACTGGATGACAGGCGCTACACCGAAATTATCATGACCCGCGCGACCGTCAGCGTAGGCGAAGACATTGGATTTTTACCGGGCACCGAAGAGGAAAAAATGGGGCCGTGGATGGGCGCATTGGAAGACAACCTTGAAGTGCTCGGGAAAACCGACACCAGCGCGGGCGAATGGGGCCGCGCCGCCACGAGCGAACTCATTCGCAGTCGAATCAAGGTCAAAAGCATGAACTTCATGCGCGGTCGGACGTTTCTCAACAAGTACGTCATCATTGATGAGGCGCAGAACCTGACTCCCAAGCAGATGAAAACGCTGATTACCCGAGCAGGTCCTAACACCAAGATCATTTGTATGGGAAATTTGGCACAAATTGACACGCCTTACCTCACCGAAGGCTCTTCCGGACTGACCTTTGCCGTGGACAAGTTCAAAGGTTGGCAACATGGCGGTCACATCACCTTGGCCCGAGGTGAGCGCTCTCGATTGGCGGACTTCGCCAGCGAAGTTTTATAGAACGATTACCGATCAAAAAAAGCCCCGTTCACATTCTGCGTGAATGGGGTTTTTTTATAATTTACTATAAATTAAATAGCAACATAATCATTTTTGACAAGGGCTAGCATTGGTTTTATTCAAAAATCACCACGTCCGCCATGGGCTAATGATTCAAACTTGGTGATGTTATTCAAGAAAGCCAACTTAACCGTCCCAGTGGGGCCGTTACGCTGTTTGGCAATAATCACTTCCGCCACGCCCGGCTCTTTGCAAGCGTCCTTGGTGTAGTACTCGTCACGGTAGATGAACATGATGATGTCAGCATCCTGCTCAATGGCCCCAGACTCGCGCAAGTCACTCATCATGGGCCGTTTGTCAGGGCGCTGCTCCACACTTCGATTCAACTGCGATAACGCAATCACGGGGCATTGAAGCTCCCGCGCCAACATTTTGAGTCCACGAGAGATCTCTCCCAAAACAGTCGCCCGGTTTTCGTTGTCGCCTGAAGAGCCACTCATCAGCTGCAAATAATCAACCACAATTAACCCGAGCTTTCCGCACTGCCGAGACAGGCGTCTTGCGTTGGCCCTCAATTCACTTGATGTCAATCCGGCCGATTCATCAATATGCAATGAAATCGTGCGCAGTTTCTCAATCGCCTCCGATAGCCTGGGCCACTCTTCATCCGTTAGCTTTCCCGTGCGCAAATGGCCTTGATCAATGCGTCCAATTGAACCCACAATACGCACAGCCAATTGAGCCGCGCCCATCTCCATGGAGAAGACGGCAACGGGCAGCCCCTCATTCAAGGCCACGTGCTCAGCAATATTGATCGCCAAAGCCGTTTTCCCCATTGAGGGCCGGGCCGCCAAAACGATCATGTCACCCGCTTGAAAACCTGAGGTCATTCGATCAAGGTCATAAAACCCAGTCGGCACGCCCGTCACGTCATTGGGGTTGTCAGCCATTTCCTGGACTCTGTCGAGCAAATCAACCACCAAGGTGTCCATCGACTGAAAACCTTGCTTGGTACGCGCGCCCTCCTCGCCGATGTTGAAAATTTTCTGCTCAGACTCATCCAGAATCGTCGCCACAGGACGACCTTTGGGGTTGAACGCATTGGTGGAAATCTCATCACTGGCGGCCACGAGTTTTCGAAGGATCGAGCGATCTCGCACGATCTCGGCGTAACGGCGAATATTGCCCGCACTCGGTACATATTGAGCCAGAGAGTTCAGGTACGCCAGCCCTCCAATTTCCTCGGCTTTGCCTTGACCTAGTAATTGCTCAAAAACCGTAATGACATCCGCGGGTTTGGAGCCATTGATCAACACGCCGATAGCGGCAAAGACAAGGCGGTGCTCGTAGCGGTAAAAATCACCGTCTTTGAGCAAATCACCCACACGATCCCAGGCACCGTTGTCGAGCAAAAGTCCGCCTAGAACACTGGATTCGGCCTCGATCGAGTGCGGTGGAATGCGGAGTTGCGCCACTTGCGCATCGACTCCTGCATACTCTTCAAATTGCGAGGGGAAGTTCGTTGACATTTAGGAATCCTTTGACTTCACCGTTCAGCTTTGATAAACCACATCGCAGCCTCCGGTAAAAATACATCTCGACAACCTATTAAACAGAGAGACACGCCAGGGCAAAGTCAGCCCGAAAATACAAAAGCCGCCGAGACTCACATCCCGGCGGCTTCCAAATGACAGTCGCTTTACTTACGCAGATTCGCCGTAAACAGACACTGTGATTTCAACAGCGACATCAGTGTGCAATGAAACGGTGGCGGTGCTGTCGCCCACCGTTTTAATATGACCGCCGGCCACTCGCACCTGAGCTTTGGACACTTTGAAGCCATTCTTGTTCAGTTCTTCTGCAATGTCAGCATTCGTCACTGAACCAAACAAACGACCGTCCACACCTGCTTTTTGAGTCAGTTTGCAAACATAGCCACTTAGCTTTTCGCCGATCGCTTGGCACTCAGCCAACTTCAGGGCAGCTGCTTTTTCCAGTTCAACCCGTTTAACTTCAAACTGCTCCTTAGCCGCCGCGGTTGCACGACGTGCACGGCCAGTAGGAATCAAGAAGTTGCGAGCGTAACCGTCTTTAACGCGAACGATTTCACCGAGATTGCCAAGGTTCACGACCTTGTCGAGCAGAATAATTTGCATGGTCGTAGTCCTTAGATCTTGTGCTGGTCGCTGTAAGGCAGCATCGCGAGAAAACGCGCGCGCTTGATAGCGGTGTTGAGCTGGCGCTGGAAAATGGCACGGGTGCCAGTCAGGCGAGCTGGGATGATTTTGCCGTTTTCAGCAATGAAATCACGCAGGGTATCGATGTCTTTGTAGTCAATCTCTTCAACACCAGTCACTGTAAAGCGGCAGAAACGCTTGCGCTTGAACAGCAGGTTCTGGGCTGGGCGCTTGGGGCGCTTGTCTTTGTTATTGAAACGTTTTGGTCCGGCCATGATGGACTCCTTAAATTTTTACGAATTCGTTAATCTTGCTGAAACTCTTGAATATGCAAAACAACTTGCTTGCCATTGCGAGGGGTTGCTAAAAACCCTGTAAATTTCCATCCGCTACCAATCGCCTGTTGAACAAGCCTTTCGGCAATGACGCCGAAAGCAATTGCTTTGATAGTTGCTTTCACTTGCCTTTCCTGACCCGCCTCCTGAACACTCGACTCATGAGTCAATTTCAGGTTTAACGCGGGAAGCCCTGCTGGGGTGTAACGCAAAGCGTCAAACTCTTCAATGCAGGCCGAAAAAACAAGGTGATTGAAGGATGAATTCACTCGCCTCGCGATGGGCAGCGTGGTTACGCTTGGTATTCAGCTTGTTGCGTTTTACGGGCGTCTTCACGCTCGACAGTTTTCATCATTGAAGAAGGACCCGTGTCGGCCTTTTTCTTGAGAACAGTCAAATGGCGCAAGACGGCATCATTGAACTTGAATGCATGCTCAAGTTCAGCCATGACCGCCTGATCAGCTTCAATGTTGACGCACAAGTAATGCGCTTTGGCCAATTTGTTGATCATATAGACCAACTGGCGGCGACCCCAGTCTTCGACGCGGTGGATTTTACCGCCGCCGGCAGTGATCATGCCTTTGTAACGCTCAAGCATGGCAGGAACCTGCTCGCTCTGATCCGGGTGGATCATGAGAATGATTTCGTAGTGACGCATTGATACTCCTTTTGGATAGCCCCAGTATGGGCGAAGAAAAAGCCACCCTCAGCGTCTAATTGAGGTGCGGCAAGGCGAAGCCGACAATTATATGCCAGACTGGCTTGCTTCGTTGATTGCTAACGCCCCGACACCGATCTTGCAGGCCCAAAGAGGCTCACCAGAACGATGACGGCAACCCCGGCAGGACCGCCAAACACGCCTGCCGATATGGGTTGTATGTCAAACCACATGCCGTTGCCCTGCAATCCCAGCCAATGGCGAACCGGCATTGCGTTGATGGCCATGTAATAAATCGTCAAGCCCAAGCCAACCAC
>JBAQDW010000430.1:0-10504 GCA_049286445.1 Rhodoferax sp.
TGGGGCTGGGGTTGTGCGCGTGGTTGGACTCCACTTCCAGAAAAATCTCGTTTGACGCTTTGTAGAGCAAAAACAGTCCGCCCCCGAGCAAAATCAAATCACGACCACTGATTTCCTGCGCAAACACGGTCAATATCGGGTCGGTAAGCGTCATCACCCAACTCAGGCTGAACAACAGGCCAATCCGCGACACCATGGCAAAGCCCAAGCCCAGTCGACGCGCCAAATCCCGGTTTTCGGCCGGGAGGCGCCCGACCAAAATGCTGATAAAAATAATGTTGTCGATGCCCAGCACGATTTCCAGCGCCGCCAGCATAAAAAAGGCGATCCAGATATTGGGGTCAAACAGAAAGTCCATGGGTCACTTAAAAGAGAGAAAGGCGCGCAGTCTAAGGACTTGGCCCACCTCAAATTTGGAACGATCAGGCATTGTCCCCATGGGTTGAAAGGCTTAGCCGCTTGACACGCCTTCGTTGGCTGCTCTCTGGCCAGGCCACCCACCACCCTGGAAGAAAGCGTCAATGCCCCAACAAGAACCCTGTGCTGTTCAAGACACCGGTGGCTTGCCCAAATGCCCTCAAAATAGACCCCACCACCGGCTTCTCGCCGTCAACAACTCTGGGAGGGGTTTTGGACAAGAACACACTATCTGAAAGCGACATTGGCGACAAATTCATTCGCCCCGCCATCGTGCGTGCAGGGTGGAATGGCATGGACCAAATTTACGCCCAGTTCCCCCTGCGCGCCGGCCGCGTGGTGGTGCGTGGCAAGCGGGCACAGCGCGACAAGAGCACGGTCTTGTTTGCCGACTACGCCCTGTTTCTGAAAGCCAACATCCCCATGGCCGTGGTGGAAGCCAAAAAATCGCGCTTGTCCATGAGCTCCGGCATGGCGCAAGCCATCCACTACGCCGAGTTGATGGACGTGCCCTTCAGCTTTGCCAGCAACGGCGACGGTTTTGTTTTTCGCGATGCCACCCTGAGTGAGGGCGTACTGGAAAAGAACATCACCCTGGACGAATTCCCCAGCCCCGCCGAGTTATGGCGTCGCTACTGTGCCTGGAAAGGCTGGACGCCCGAGGTGAGCCGTGTGGCCGCGTTTGATTACTCGCCCAGTAAAACCCCGCGCTATTACCAACTCAATGCCATCAACCGCTCTGTTGCTGCCATTGCCAACGGCCAAAACCGCGTGCTGCTGGTCATGGCCACGGGTACAGGCAAGACCTACACCGCGTTCCAAATCATTTGGCGTTTGTGGAAGAGCAAGGCCAAAAAGCGCATTTTGTTTCTGGCGGATCGCAACATCTTGATTGACCAAACCATGGTCAACGACTTCAGCCCCTTCAAAGGCGCCATGGCCAAGCTCAGCCCCAACGCCAAAGGCGTGGAACGGGTCGACGCCCAAGGCCAAGTCACCCTTGAGGCCATTCCTCTGGCTGTCAACAAAGCCACCAAGGAAGTCAACAAAAACTTTGAAATTTACCTCTCGCTCTACCAAGCGGTGAGCGGCACAGAAGAAGAGCAAAACATCTACAAGCAGTTTTCCCCCGGCTTCTTTGACCTGATCGTGGTGGACGAGTGCCACCGGGGCAGCGCCGACGAAGACTCCGCTTGGCGCGAAATTCTCACCTACTTCTCTGGCGCCACCCAAGTCGGCCTCACCGCCACACCCAAAGAAACCAAAGCCATCTCCAACAGCGATTACTTTGGCGCGCCTATTTACACCTACAGCCTGAAGCAAGGCATTGAAGACGGCTTCCTCGCGCCCTACAAAGTGGTGCGCGTGGACTTGGACCGCGACACCTTTGGCTGGCGCCCCACGGCGGGCATGCTCGATAAGCACGGCCACGTCATTGAAGACCGCATCTACAACAGCACCGACATGAACCGAAAACTGGTGCTGGAAAACCGCGACGACGTGGTGGCCCGCAAAATCACCGAGTACCTCAAGGCCACCGACCGGTACGCCAAAACCATTGTGTTTTGCGAAGACATTGACCACGCCGTGCGCATGCGCCAGGCACTCTCCAACGCCAACGCCGACATTTGCGCCACCCACCCGCGCTACGTGGTGCGCATCACCGGCGACCACCCCGAAGGCAAACGCGAGCTCGACCACTTCATTGACCCCGAGAAAACTTACCCGGTCATTGCCACCACCTCCAAGCTCATGAGCACCGGGGTCGACGCCCAAACCTGCAAGCTCATCGTGCTGGACCAGAACATCCAATCCATGACGCTGTTCAAGCAGATCATTGGCCGGGGCACCCGCATCCATGAGCAGGCCGGTAAAACCTGGTTCACCATTCTGGACTTCAAGCGCGCCACCGAGCTCTTTGCCGACAAAGACTTTGACGGCGAACCCGTGCAAATCTACGAACCCGGCCCCGACGAACCCGTGGCCCCGCCCGACGAGGCCCCAGAAATCCCCGGCCAGCCCGGCGACCCCTTCAACCCGGCAGACCCCCAAGACCCGCTTGGCCCTTTTGCCCCTTTTGCCCCTGGCAGTGGCGACCCCGACGCGCCCAAAAGGTACGTGGTGGGCGGCATGGTCACCGTGGCCGTGGCCCGTGAGCGCGTGCAATACCTCAACGCTCAGGGCCAACTCATCACCGAAAGCCTGCGCGACTACACCCGCATCAACCTGCGCAAACACTACGAGTCGTTGGACCAGTTTTTGCAAGCCTGGAACAGTGCCGATCGCAAAGCCGCGCTCATCCAAGAACTGGAAAACCAAGGCGTTTTCTTTGACGCCTTGGCGGACGAACTCGGCGAGCCCGGCAAAGCGCTTGACCCGTTTGATTTGCTGCTGCACGTAGCCTACAACCAGCCACCCCTGACCCGGCGCGAGCGCGCCAGCCGTGTCAAAAAGCGCAACATCTTCACCCAATACGGCACCGTCGCCCGCAAGGTGATGGACGCACTGCTGGACAAATACGCCGACGAGGGCATCACCACCATTGAGAGCGACGAGGTCTTCAAAGTCCAACCCTTCACCCACCTGGGCAGCGCCAGCGAACTCGTCAAAAGCTTCGGCGGGCGCGCCCAGTACCTGAGTGCTTTGCGTGCGTTGGAGAGTGCGTTGTATGCGCCTTCGCTCAGCGGCTCACCTCAATGAATCAGGCCCTCTTGTCGGAAGGTTTTGCCTTGTTTGGCCAGCGCCCGCAGCGAATACGCTGTGGAAGACGCGGCCATGCTGCGCTGGTTCACCCAGCGCTTCCAAGCCGGAACTTGGCCGCCGGTGAGCCCAGCCTTCGACTGGCTGCAGGAATAAACCGTTAAACCAAGCGCCTATTTGCTATATTATTAATAGCTGCTTGCGCAATCTCCATATGGGCTAGAGCCCTATTTTTCATATAAGAATCCCAAACCCATGTCCAACCTCTCCTCCGTCATCAAATCCATCCAAGACGTTATGCGCCAAGACAGCGGGCTTGATGGTGATGCGCAGCGCATCTCGCAGCTCACCTGGTTGTTGTTTCTGAAAGTGTTTGACGCGCTGGAAGAAGAGCTGGAGCTCACCCGCGACCACTACACCAGCCCGATTCCCGAGTCCATGCGCTGGCGCAACTGGGCGGCGGATGCCGAGGGCATCACTGGGGACGAGTTGCTTTCCTTTGTGGACAACGAACTGTTTGTCACTCTCAAAAGCCTGCCCGGTGACGCCCAGCGCAACCCGCGTGGCTTTGTGGTGCGCGGCGTGTTTGAAGACGCCTACAACTACATGAAGAGCGGCCACCTGCTGCGCCAAGTCATTACCAAGCTCAACGCGATTGACTTCAACCGCCAAACCGAGCGCCACCAGTTCAACGACCTGTACGAGAAGATTCTCAAAGACCTGCAAAGCGCCGGCAACGCAGGCGAGTTTTACACCCCGCGCGCTGTCACCCAGTTCATGGTCGACATGGTCAACCCCCAGCTTGGCGAAGTGGTGTTGGACCCGGCCACCGGCACCGGCGGCTTTTTAGTGTGTGCCATTGAGCACCTGCGCAAACAGGTGAACAACACCGCGCAAGAAGCCGTGCTGCAAAACAGTATTCGCGGGGTCGAGAAAAAGCAGCTGCCGCACATGCTGTGTGTCACCAACCTGATGCTGCACGGGGTCGAAGTGCCCAGCAACATCACGCACGGCAACACCCTGAACCGCCCGCTGCGCGACGTGGGCGCGGCGGACCGGGTGGACGTGGTGCTCACCAACCCGCCGTTTGGCGGCGTGGAGGAACCCGGCATTGAGCAAGGCTTTCCGAGTGACGTGCGCACCAAAGAAACCGCTGACTTGTTTCTGGTGCTTATCAAACACATCCTCAAAGTCAATGGCCGCGCCGCCGTGGTGCTGCCCGACGGCACCCTGTTTGGCGAAGGCGTGAAGACCCGCATCAAAGAGCAGTTGCTGACCGAATGCAACCTGCACACCATCGTGCGCCTGCCCAACGGCGTATTTGCGCCTTACACCGGCATCAAAACCAACCTGCTCTTCTTCACCAAAGGCACCCCCACACAAGCTGTTTGGTACTACGAGCACCCCTACCCCGTGGGTGTGAAAAACTACAACAAAACCAAGCCGATTCGCATTGAAGAATTCGAGGCAGAGAAGGCGTGGTGGGGCAGCGAGGCCGATGGTTTTGCCTCCAGGCAAGAAAACGAACAGGCCTGGAAGGTCAGCATCGACACCCTGCGCGCCGCCAACTACAACCTCGACCAGAAGAACCCGCACGCCGCCGAGGTGGTCAGCCACGACCCCGAACAACTGCTGGCCGACTACGCCGCCGCCCAAGCAGACGCGCAGCGCTTGCGTGATGAGTTGAAAGAAATATTAGCCAAATCACTGGCTAAGGCTTGACGAATTGCGCTCAATAGCAACAATGTAGTGTTTATCACTACATCAAAAATTTCAAATGAAAACCATCTCTGCGGCGGATGCCAATCGCCACTTTTCCACGTTGCTGCGCGATGTGGCCAGGGGCGAGGTCATCACTGTTTTGTCCCGCGGCAAGCCTGTGGCCACCATTTCCCCAGCTGGGCGAGAGAACAGTCAACGCGAAACCGCCAAACTCAGTTTGCTGAAGCGTTTGCACCAGCAAAAACCAACCGGAGCTCGCAGCTGGACCCGTGATGAACTTTACGAGGGCAACTAATGCGAGTTGCCCTAAATACCAACATCCTGGCCTACGCCGAAGGATTGGGTGACGAGGTTCGCTGTAGCGCCGCCTTGCAACTGATCGAACAGCTGCGCCCGGCCTCAGTCTTGCTGCCTGCACAAACGCTTGGGGAATTGATGCGGGTTCTCACAGGCAAAGCCAAGCGCACGCCCACAGCCGCCCGCGAGGCCGTACTCGGCTGGGCGGACAGCTTTGAGGTCGTCGATTCAAATTGGTCGTCCTTTCAGGCGGCCCTTGATCTGGTAGTCGATCACAAACTGCAGATGTGGGATGCCCTCATCCTCGCCGTGGCAGCTGAAAACCACTGCCGACTGCTGGTGAGTGAAGATGTTCAGAGTGGTTTTACCTGGCGCGGCGTCACCGTGGTGGACCCCTTTGCCAACCCACGCTCCCCGCTCCTGCTGAGTTTGCTGACCCACTAGTCTTGAACGTCAAAACACCCTCTAGCCCTTGATCCACCTGCGCATGCTGCTATCAAATTTAAACCTACTGGCGAAAGCCCCGAATGGCGTGGCGCGTTTGCGCGAGCTGATTTTGACGCTGGCGGTGCAGGGCAAGCTTGTTGCCCAAGACCCCAGCGATGAGCCTGCCAGCGAACTGCTGAAGAAGATTCGGGCGGAGAAAGACCGACTGATTGCGGCAAAGGCATTGAAGCGCGAAAAGGACGAGCCAGCTTTAACTGAGGACGCGCTGCCTTTTGCCTTGCCTGTCTCTTGGTCTTGGTCTGCGTTGGGCGAAGTCATCGACATTGTTCGCGGCATCACTTTCCCAGCGACGCAAAAAACAAGGGAAGCTGCGCCTGGGCGAATCGCCTGCCTGCGCACGTCGAATGTTCAACAGACCATCGAGTGGGAAGACCTGCTATTCGTGGACCGTTCGTTCATGGGCCGCGAAGACCAACTTATCCAACACCACGACATCGTGATGTCGATGGCAAATAGCCGTGAGTTAGTTGGCAAGGTGGCGCTCATCGAGCACATTCCCCATGCCGAAGCAACGTTTGGTGGCTTTCTCGGAGTCTTGCGCCCACGCAAAATTGACCCACGTTACGCAATGGCCGTTCTGCGCACGCCCTATGCACGGTCGCTGTTGATCGACAGTTCAAGCCAAACGACAAACATTGCTAACGTTTCATTGGCGAAGCTGCGGCCTCTGCCGTTCCCTCTTCCGCCGGAAGCTGAACAATCCCGCATCGTCACCCGCGTCGAAGAACTCATGCGCCTGTGCGACGCGCTCGAAGCCAAAGGCCAGCTCGAAGCCGCGCAACACGCCCAACTCGTCAGCACCCTGCTGGCCACGCTTTCTGAGCGCGAAACGCCCGCGCAACTGAATGAGAACTGGCACCGCATCGCCACCCACTTCGACCTGTTGCTGGACCGCCCCGCAGCCGTAGACGCCCTAGAGCAAACCATACTCCAACTCGCAGTGCGCGGCCTGCTCGTCCCCCAAGACCCGCAAGACGAACCCGCAAGCGAACTGCTCAAGAAAATCCGCGCCGAGAAAGACAAACTCATCGCCGAGGGCAAGATCAAACGCGGAGCCCCCTTGCCGCCGATTACAGAAGATGAACAGCCGTTTGTACTGCCGCATGGATGGGAGTTCGTGCGTTTGATTGACCTGATGCCCGAGTTTCAAAATGGGGCTTCGAGCCGAGGCGACGCTGGAGGTCAGTCAACAACGGTTCTTCGACTTGCCGATATAAAAGGCCGCCGCATCTCTCTCGCCGACACTCGCCAAATTCAGATCAAGGTAGTGGACATCAAAAAGTATCAGCTCGTCGAGGGCGACATACTGATTACGCGGGTCAATGGAAGCGCCGACATCGTTGGGCAGTTCAATCTGTGTGACCAAGCCTTCAATGCAATCTATTGCGATCATTTCATCCGAATGCGTATTGATAGGCGCTGGATTGCACCGGACTTTTGCGCACTGCTTGGGGAAAGCGAACTCATTCGCGCAAGCATAAAAAACTTGTTCACCACTACTGCGGGTCAGAAGACCGTCAATCAAGGGCATATCGGATCTTTGACATTTGGGCTTCCACCACTCGCCGAACAATCCCGCATCGTCACCCGCGTAGCCCAGCTGCGCCGCCTGTGCGCCGACCTGCGCCAGCGCCTAGCCGCCAGCCAATCCACCCAAGCCCATCTGGCCGAGGCGTTGGTACAAAATGTCGTTTAAGACAATGTTTGCGAAAACCAGGAAACAAGAATGCTGACCAAAGCCCGAATTAAGAATTTCAAAGCCTGGCGGGATACGGGCGACATTCGGTTGGCACCGCTCACGGTGATTTTCGGTGGCAACAGTGCGGGTAAAAGCAGTTTGGGGCATTTGTTACTCGCCTTAAAGCAAACGGCTTTGCTTTCCGATCGCAAACGCGCGTTGCATGTTGGCGATCCCACGTCGCTGGTGGATCTGGGCACTTATCAGGACTGCCTTTACGGCCACGACATCAGTCGCAAAATGGAGTTCGCGCTGCAGTGGCGAACCAACGAGTTCCTAAACGTAGTCAACTCGTTGGACCCTAAAGAAAAATACAAGGGTAAAGAGATCGCTCTGAACGTCACTTTCAAAACGGGCAAGGCGAATCAACCCGAGGTCGAGAAGCTGGAGTATTCACTGCTGGACGGTGACACTATCCCTTTGCAAATAGAACATACCCACCTGGATTCAAAAGTGACTTTGAAGGCCAAGCCGCTGAACCTTGTCAAAGTGACAGGGCGTGTGTGGCCCTTAGACGCCCCAGAGAAGTTCTACCGATTCTCAGACGCGACCCTGGCGCGCTTTCAAAATGCCCGGTTTCTGACGGACTTCGCACTGGAGACTGAGCGCGTGCTCAATTCCATTTATTACCTTGGCCCACTTCGGAGTCATCCCAAGCGAATCTATTCGTGGTCGGGCGAAACGCCGCCAGACGTGGGCATGCAAGGGGAGTTCTCCGTTGCAGCTGTGTTGGCGGCTGAGGCGGAAGCACGAAAATTGAGTCGAGGGAAAGGCCGCAAACAAGACACCTTTGCCAAGTTTTTAGCCGACTGGCTTAAGACCATGGGGGTCATTCATAGCTTCAAAGTGGAGCCAGTGGCCGCCGGCCGCAAGGAATACGAGGTGCTATTGAAAACCCACGCTGATGCGCCAGAAGTCAAGTTGACCGATGTGGGCTTTGGCGTGTCGCAGGTGATGCCCGCATTGGTTGAGGCGTTTTATGCACCCAAAAACGCCACTGTTTGGATGGAGCAGCCAGAAATTCATTTGCACCCCCAAGTGCAAGCTCACCTTGCGGATGCCTTTATTTGTGCAGTGCAGGCGTGGGAGGGGGGGCAGCCTCGGAACGTGCAGCTGATCGTCGAGAGCCATTCTGAGCATTTCCTCAACCGTTTGCAGCGTCGCGTGGCAGAAGGCGTCATCGCTCCTAAAGACATTGCAATCTATTTCGCAAAACGTTCAGGCAAGTCGGCGGAACTGGAGCCGTTGGAGCTAGACCTGTATGGAAATATCCTGAACTGGCCGGACAACTTTTTTGGTGATGAGATGGAGGACGCGGTAGCACGCACCACCGCAGCCATGAAGACCAAAATGGCCGAACGCGCACAGAGTGCTCCATGACGGTAATCGTCGATACCAATGTGATTTTGGTGGCAAACGATGCACACCCAGATGTCTCGCCAGAGTGCGTTCTCGAATGTATTTATCGTTTGCAGCAGCTGATGCAAAGCGGCTCCATTGCGATTGACGACGCTTACCGCATCTTGGGTGAGTACCAGCACAAGACCAACCCCCGAAAGGGCAAAGGGGTGGGCGATGTGTTTATCAAGTGGATATTCACCAAATTGACAGATGCACAGCGCGTCCAACAGGTTTCGTTGACTGAACTGGGTGAAGATCAATTTGCAGAGTTCCCGGTAGCTTCCCTGGAGGCGGTTTTTGATCGGCCTGATCGAAAATTTGCCGCCGTTGCCAACGCACATCCCGATAAACCCACTATTTGGCAAGCTGCAGATTGCAAATGGTTGGACTGGTGGTCCGAACTCAAAGCAAACGGTGTGGATGTGACCTTTCTTTGTGGGGATGATGTTTGCGGGTTCTATAAGAAAAAGTTTCCCAAAAAACCGTTGCCTGCTTTGCCATGACCGACTTCTTTCGCTTTCCCCACACCCCCCATATCGCGTGGCTTGCTTCGGGTGCGCCGCGCGACGACAAGGTGTTGTCGCCCGACGAGGCTGCCGAGTTGTTGGCGGGCGACGTGGTGATTGAAGAAAAGCTGGACGGCGCCAATCTGGGGTTGTCGGTTTCGCCAGATGGCGTTTTGCACGCGCAAAACCGGGGGCAGTACTTGCCTCAACCCTTTCACGGGCAGTTTTCCCGTTTGGGACCGTGGCTGGCCGCCCACGAAGATCGGCTATTTGATGCGCTCGGCGCGCACTTGATCGCCTTTGGCGAATGGTGTGCCGCCCGGCATTCGCTGGATTACGTGTCGCTGCCGGACTGGTGGTTGGTGTTTGATGTGTACGACCGCACCACTGGGCAGTTTTGGAGTACGGCGCGGCGCAATGCGTGGGCGGCTCAGCTGGGGCTTATGACCGTGCCCAGGTTACACACCGGACAGGTCAATATGCACCAGTTGCGGGAATGGGTGCATGTCAGGCACAGCCAGTTTCGCCATGGTCCGCTGGAGGGCCTGGTCATACGGCGTGAAAACGGCGATTGGTTGGAGCAGCGTGCAAAATTGGTCCGCGCCGACTTCACGCAAGCGATTGAAAGTCATTGGCGCAGTCGCACACTCCAGTGGAATCACGTGGAATCTCAGTTTATTTCCTGAAGCGCGACATTGGCATGCCGACCGCTCGGGGAGCTGAGTACCGTCCTATCATGCACTCGCGCTCTCACCTGCAACCTCGCTAAACAATGCGCATCGTCACCCGGCTAACCGACCTGCGCCAGCGCCTGGCCGCCAGCCAATCTACCCAAGCCCAACTGGCCGAGGCGTTGGTGGCTGAGGTGGCCTGAACGGGGATTGGGCTGGGTGATTTCCCCAAGCATTTCACCCCGCCCAGGCGACTGACACGCTCAGAACCTTCCCCCGTTAAGTGCGATCCCCAGCCCGTGGCTGCAGGGGGTGCCACAGCCAGTCAAAGAAGCGCGCTGCCTGGACGTTCGCCCACCTCGTACACCACGTGGGCGCGGCCCACGATGAGCGAGTCCATTTGGCCTACATTTTTGACGTCTTTGTTGGCGTAGGGCAGCTTGTGCAGGAGGTAGCGCATGGCGTTCAGGCGCGCGCGTTTTTTGCAATCGCTTTTGATCACAGTCCAAGGCGCATCAGCGGTGTCGGTCTCGAAAAACATGGCC
>JBAQDW010000431.1:0-4114 GCA_049286445.1 Rhodoferax sp.
AAATCGAGATCAGCTACTTTACCCAAAAATCAGCCAATTCTTCAACAAAATCAATCGCTTGCGCTAATGGCTTCCATTAGAAATTAGGGCTAATGGGAAATTTGGGATAAGGGCTAGCGGCCCAAAAACCATTCAAAATCATGCAAAGGCCTTGCGGGACGAGATTGCAGAAGTTTCAAGGTCTTGTTCTTTCCCCCCCTCTCCCCCAACCCCTCTCCACCCCCGCCGGGGGGATCAGGGGAGCTCAACAGCCGTATTCGGCCAACGCTTTGTCTGGGGTGGCGTTCACGCGCAGACGCCAACGTTCAAACTCGCCGGGAACCACACCAGTGTCAGGAACGGCTGATGAAAATCAATCACTTTGAAGGTTGACAGAACACCATGAACCCCACACCTTTAAAAACGCGGCCACATACGGCTGTTGGCCCCCCTCTCCCGCCCGGCGGGGCGGGAGAGGGGTTGGGGGTGGAGTGGGGGTGAGAGTGGGGGTGCAGCGCAAGAATTGCTACATTTTCGGTAGCTTCTCGCGCAAGTACAGCAAGGGATGAAGGCCGAAAACACCCATCAGCCATGAACGCATGGAATCGCTGAAACCTTAGGCTTAACGCCTAAATAAGTGCCATTCCACTTAAGCGCTTATTTCCAGCGAACGGGTTCGATGTCCACGGTGGTGCTGCCGTCGCTCAGCATCAGCGCCCCTTCTTGAATCGTGGCTTGCAGCTGCATACTGCGCTGTGCCAAGGGAATCAGGGCTTGCGAGGCCAGCGTGGGCACGCGAAACACACTCAGGTTCTTGGGCCGTGACAGCTTGTTTTCCATCGTGCGCCACCAGACCTCGGCGGCATGGTTGAAGCAGTACAAGACCACTTCATCCGCCTTGCCGCAGGCTTTGAGCAGCGGCTTGTCCTCAGGCTGACCGACCTCTATCCAAAGACGAGTTTGCCCGGTGAAGTCGCGCAACCACGCATCGGGCTCGTTTGGGTCAGACAGGCCCGCACCAAACGCCAGCGTGGCGTCGCCGTTGCACACGGACTGCAGCTTGTAAGCCTGAAAAGCCAAGGCGCACAGCCGCACCATCATGCGTTCATCGGTTTCGCTGGGGTGGCGGGCCAACGTGAGGGCGTGGTCGGCGTAGTAGGCGTGGTCGATGTCGGCAATTTGCAGACTGGCCTTGAAGATGGTGGATTTGATGGCCATGCTAGATGCGGCGCGCCAATTCAGCGGCTTTGCCGGTGTAGCTGCCAGGTGTCATGGCCAGCAGGCGCACTTTTTCTTCTTCAGGGAGTGCGAGCTTGGCGATGAAGCCCTGCATCAGTTCACGCGTCATGGGCTCGCCACGGGTGAACTCTTTCAACTGCTCATAGGGCTGAGGCAGGCCAAAGCGGCGCATCACCGTTTGAATCGGCTCGGCCAGCACTTCCCATGAGGCATCCAAATCTGCGGCAATGGCCGATTCGTTCAGTTCCAGCTTGCCCAGACCCACTTGCAGTGACTGGTACGCCAATACCGCGTAGCCCAATGCCACGCCCATGTTGCGCAGCACGGTGCTGTCGGTGAGGTCGCGCTGCCAGCGGCTGATGGGCAGCTTTTCGCTTAAATGCCGAAGTACCGCGTTGGCCAGGCCCAAGTTGCCCTCTGCGTTTTCAAAGTCAATCGGATTGACCTTGTGCGGCATGGTGGAGGACCCGACTTCACCATCTTTCAACTTTTGCTTGAAGTAGCCCAGGGACACATAGCCCCAGACGTCGCGCGACCAGTCAATCAGGATGGTGTTGGTGCGAGCGATTGCATCAAACAACTCGGCCATGTAGTCATGCGGTTCAATTTGGATGCTGTAAGGCTGAAAGGTCAGGCCCAAGCCCAGGGGCTCCGGCGTTTCAATGACCTTCTTGCTGAAGGCTTCCCAATCGAAATCAGGCCAGGCCGACAGGTGGGCGTTGTAGTTGCCCACGGCGCCATTCATTTTCGCCATCAGCGGGATACTGGTAATTTTCTCGCGGGCATTAACCAGGCGAACCACCACATTGGCAACTTCTTTGCCCACCGTGGTTGGGCTGGCCGTTTGGCCGTGGGTGCGACTCAGCATGGGAATATCAGCAAAGGCCAAGGCCATCTCCCGCATTTTGGAAATGATGGCGTCCAGCGCGGGCAACAGCACTTGGTCGCGCCCGTTTTTCAGCTGCAAGGCGTGGCTGGTGTTGTTGATGTCTTCGCTGGTACAGGCGAAGTGAACGAATTCGCCTGCGGCAGTGAGTTCGGGACGCGCTTCAAATTTTGATTTGATCCAGTACTCCACCGCTTTGACGTCGTGGTTGGTCTTCTTTTCGATCAGTTTGATGGCCTCACCATCCGCTTCGGAGAAGTGCTTCACCAAACCCATCAGGTAAGTCCGCGCACCCGGTGAGAGCGGCTTGAATTCGGCAAAGCCGCAGTCGCTCAGGGCGATGAACCAGCACACCTCGACTTGCACGCGGCGTTGCATGTAGCCCAGTTCGCTCATGGCGGGGCGGAGTTTGGCAAGCTTGGCGGCGTAGCGGCCGTCCAGTGGGGAAAGAGCGGAGATGGCAGAGGAAGTCATGGTCGGATTGTAGGATGGACGTTCAGGGAGACCCGCGTTCAGCGTCTGGTCAACCCCCGTGGCTAGAATCACCGGTCTTGTCACTCCAGATGCCCCATGAAACTAATCGGTTCACCCTCTAGCCCCTATGTGCGAAAAGTACGCGTTGTCTTGGCCGAGAAGAAACTCGACTGCGACTTTGTGCGGGAGGATGTGTGGTCGGCGCAGACCACCATTGGAGAGGCCAATCCCTTGGGCAAGGTGCCCTGCCTGATCATGGAAGGGGCAGAAGCCTTGTTTGATTCGCGCGTGATTGTGGAGTACCTGGACACGCTGTCCCCGGTAGGAAAGCTGATTCCCGTGCAGGGGCGCGACCGAGCCGAAATCAAGACCTGGGAAGCACTGGCAGATGGCGTGTTGGACGCCTCCATTTTGGCGCGGCTGGAGGCCACTTGGAGCGGGCGGGATGCGTCTCAACGCAGCCAGGCTTGGATTGACCGTCAAATGGGCAAGGTCAAGTCGGCGTTAAAAGCCATGAGCCAAGGCTTGGGCGACAAGCCTTTTTGTGCGGGCATTCACCTCACTCTGGCGGACATCTCGGTCGGATGCGCTTTGGGCTACCTTGATTTTCGCTTTCCGGAAATCAATTGGCGCGCTGATTACGCCAACTTGTCCAAGTTACAAGACAAACTCATGCTGCGCACCAGCTTCATTGATACCCAGCCTGTCTGACCAAGCGCGCGGGGCCGACGGACCAGTTCATGGCGAACGCCGCAGCACCAAAAAACAAGGGGCTTGGGCGCAGGCAAGTTCTACAGGCCTCGGTGAGCTGGGGGTTGGCGTGTAGCGTCCCTCTGGCCACAGCGGGTCCTTCATCCAATGTTGTGGAACGTTCTGGCGAGGTTTGGCTCAACAGTGATCGTTTGCTCCCCAATCAATCGGTGCAAACCGGTGACACCGTCGAAACAGGACCTCACGGACATTTGATTTTTGTGATGGGGCGCACTGCTTTTCAGGTACGTGCAAACACGGTGCTCAGCGTGATGCGAGGTGCCACCTTTCTCACGGTGAGCGAGTTGCATGTCAAACAGGGTGGGGTTGTCAGTGTTTGGGCGCAGTCCACACCCTCACGAATTGTGACGCCGCAGGTCACAGTCAACGTCAAGCTGGCCGGTGTTTATACCGAGGTTTCCGCGCCCCACCGTCGCACATACTGCTGCAACTGTTTTGGCCCGGTGCAGTTGATCACCCAAGGGGAGGTCAAAGCATCACACGCTGAGCACCATCAGTCTTTTTGGGTGGATGCGCCGCAAGGTGGATTTGACAGGCTGGAGGCCGCGCCTACGGTCAAGCACACCGACCAGGAGTTGGTGTTTTTGAATCAACTCTTGCATCAACCTTCCCCATGGCACCACCGAGATACGCGTGCAGCAACTGCTCTGCAGGGCTGGACACCGGGCATGACTCAGGGTTTTCTTGACTGAAGTCCCGAAAAAAGCGGGTATAACCCGTCAAGTGCCACGAGGCGTGTGTACTCAACCTATTCAATCTCCATGG
>JBAQDW010000432.1:0-9733 GCA_049286445.1 Rhodoferax sp.
GGGCCGATGAGCGTTTGTACGCCAAGTACAAAGCCATTGACACCACCTCACTCAACGCAGAGCAACGCCAGGCGCACACCTACGCCATTCGCAATTTCGTTTTGGGAGGTGCCGAACTGACCGGCGCGGCGCGTGAACGCTTTGCCGCTATTCAAGAACGCGGGGCTGAACTGAGTCAAAAGTTCAGCGAAAACGCCTTGGATGCGACCGACGCTTTTGCTTATTACGCCAGTGCCGAAGAGATGGTCGGTGTGCCCAGCGATGTGCAACACACCGCGCGAGCAGCGGCTGCAGCGGAAGGCAAGGAGGGCTACAAACTCACGCTCAAACTGCCCTGCTATTTGCCGGTGATGCAGTTTGCCAGCAGCAGTGCGTTGCGAGAGGTGATTTACCGCGCTTACGTGACCCGGGCGTCAGATCAATCTGACGAATCCACACGACAGTACGACAACTCGGCGCTGATCACCGAAATGCTCGCTCTTCGGCTGGAAGAAGCGCAGCTGCTGGGCTACCGCAACTTTGGGGAGCTTTCGGTCGCGCCCAAGATGGCGCAGTCACCCGAACACGTCATCGCCTTTTTAAACGACTTGGCAGTCAAAGCGCGCCCGTTTGCTGAAAAAGATGTCGCGGATTTGCGTCTCTATGCGGCGGAACACCTGGGTATAACCGATCCACAGCCCTGGGATTGGCCTTTCATCAGCGAAAAACTGAAAGAGGCCCGCTATGCTTTCAGCGAGCAGGAGGTTAAACAGTACTTCACGGCACCCAAGGTTTTGGCGGGTTTGTTCAAAATCGTTGAAACGCTGTTTGAGGTCACCATCCGACGTGACACTGCACCCGTTTGGAACCCGGGTGTCGAGTTTTACCGCTTGGAGCGCGAAGGCCAGTTGCTGGGCCAGTTCTACCTCGACTCTGCCGCCCGAAAAGGCAAGCGAGGCGGTGCCTGGATGGACGATGTGCGGGGGCGCTGGATGCGACCTGACACCCATCGCTTACAAACCCCTGTAGCGCACCTGGTCTGCAATTTTGCGGACGGCGTGGATGGCAAGCCGCCCTTGCTGACCCACGATGACGTGACGACCTTGTTCCATGAGTTTGGGCACGGTTTGCAGCACCTTTTGACGCAAGTGAACGAGCGCGATGTGTCGGGTATCAGCGGCGTGGAGTGGGACGCCGTGGAACTGCCCAGCCAATTCATGGAAAACTTTTGCTGGGAATGGGAAGTGCTGAAAGACATGACCGCCCATGTTGACACCGGCGCAGCTTTGCCCCGCGCGTTGTTTGACAAGATGTTGGCAGGCAAAAACTTCCAAAGCGGCATGCAAACGCTGCGGCAAATCGAGTTCTCGTTGTTCGACATGTTGCTGCACACGGCCCATGATCCGGCGCACGACGTCATGTCCTTGCTCAACCAAGTGCGGGACGATGTCGCGGTTCTGCGCTCACCCGGCTGGAGTCGCACGCCCCACACCTTCAGCCACGTGTTTGCAGGCGGTTACGCTGCGGGCTACTACAGCTACAAATGGGCCGAGGTACTTAGCGCTGATGCGTATGCGGCGTTTGAAGAAACCGTCGGTGCAGACGGATTGCCAAGTGCCGCAATGGGAAGAAAATACCGGGAAGCGATTTTAGAGTCCGGGGGCAGCCGCCCCGCCCTCGAATCGTTCAAAGCGTTTCGCGGCCGCGAACCGGCGTTGGATGCTTTGCTTCGCCATCAAGGCATGGCAGAACACGTTTGACAAGGAGTCACTGCTTGAAAAATACATGGAAGATTCGCTCCGCTGGCACATTGCTGGTGGGCTTGGTCGCGGGATTGAGCACCTTGCCGCTGTCGGCCCAAACGGTTTACCGTGTGGTCGGTCCCGACGGAAAGGTGAGCTTTTCGGACAAACCGCCGGTAGATTTAGGCAAAGCAACGACCCAGGAAGCGAGAGGGAGCGCGTCTGATGCGAGTAACTCAACGCTGCCCTTCAATCTGCGTCAAACGGTGGGCAAGTACCCCGTCATTTTGTACACGTCCGACAACTGTGCACCCTGCGCATCCGGGCGCACCTTGCTCATGAGCCGGGGCGTTCCCTTTAATGAGAAAACAGTCAACACCAATGAAGACGCAGAGGCCCTGGAGCGAATCAGCGGTGCCAACACCCTCCCCTTCGTCTCCATTGGCGGGCAGCAAATCAAAGGTTTTTCAGACTCGGAGTGGACCCAATTTTTGAATGCGGCGGGCTATCCCAAAACTTCGGCTTTACCCGCGACCTACCGAAACCCGCCGGCGACACCGCTGGTGGTCATTCAAAAACCAGCCGCACCTGCCGAGGTGAAAGAAGTCAAGGTCTCCCCCGCGGTTCGACCCAACCCCGCACCCGACCCCAGCAAAAACCCCGCAGGCATCAAATTCTGAACGAGAGGGTGTCATTCCATTTTCAGATCGACAGGAGCTTAGGCGCGAAGCCGCAGACAGTGCAGACGCACGGCAAGGCGAAGCAACCACAGATCCTGTTGATATGGAATTGGAATCAGTAGATGATTGTTTTGACACCGCCGGCGGTGCCTAACAAACAAACTTGGGCTTTTTGAAAGGCGAAAACACCCACGGTGATGACGCCTGGCCACTGGCTCACCTGCGCTTCAAACGCGAGGGGGTCGGAGATCTTGAGCCCCGTCACATCCAGAATGACCTGCCCGTTGTCAGTCACCAGTGGCTCACCCCCCTTGAGTCGCACTTTGGCAACGCCACCAAGCGCGGTGAACTGCCGAATCAACTGCTGAGCGGCCATGGGAATCACCTCCACGGGCAGCGGAAATTGGCCCAAGGTGTCCACCAATTTAGAGTCGTCAGCAATACAAACAAACTGGCGGGCTTGGGCTGCCACAATTTTTTCCCGGGTGAGCGCCGCGCCACCGCCTTTCACCATGTGGCCCAGCCCGTCAATTTCGTCGGCGCCGTCAATGTAGACCGACAACGTCGCCACGTCGTTGCAATCAAAAACAGGAATGCCCAGCGCCAACAAACGCTCCGTGCTGGCAACAGAGCTTGAAACGGCGCCCTTGATCTGGTCCTTCATGGTGGCCAAGGCGTCAATGAACTTGTTGACGGTTGAACCCGTGCCCACACCGACGATTTCGCCCGGGACCACGTACTGAAGCGCAGCACGCCCCACCAACGTTTTGAGTTCATCTTGAGAAAGGGGGGCCGGGGAAGGTGAATTTGGGTGGGTCATCTGGGAAAATCGGGTGAGTTACGAAAACGTAGATTGAAAAATACTTTGCAGGAATTATCCAATGTCTCTTGTCCCCTATGCCCTTGCCCGTCCGTTTTTATTCAGCCTGGACCCTGAAGCTGCGCACGATTTGACCCTTCAGGCCCTGGCAGGAACGCAGGGAACGCCGCTGCAATTGGCGTATTGCGCCGGGCGCGTGGAGGACCCGTTGGTGTTAGCCGGATTGACCTTTCCTAACCGCATCGGCCTCGCGGCCGGACTGGATAAAAATGCCCGTTGCATTGACGGACTGGGTGCCATGGGTTTTGGGTTTGTTGAAGTGGGTACCGTCACACCCAAAGGCCAACCCGGCAACCCCAAACCCCGCATGTTTCGCCTGCCCAAAGCGAATGCATTGATCAACCGGCTGGGCTTCAACAACGAGGGTCTGGACGCTTTTATTGCCAATGTGAAGCGCTCGGCCCTGTACCGGCAACGCCAAAAAGCGGGGAGCGCAGGCCCCACCCCGATGGTGCTGGGGCTCAATATTGGAAAAAATGCAGCCACCCCGATTGAGCACGCAACGGATGACTACCTCACCTGCTTGAACGGCGTTTACCCTTACGCGGACTACGTCACCATCAACATCTCCAGTCCCAACACCCAGAACCTGCGCGCCCTGCAAAGCGATGAGGCGCTGGACCAGCTGTTGGGGGCATTGGCGCAACAGCGCGAAACACTGGCCCACCAGCATGGAAAGCGAACCCCTTTGTTCGTGAAAATTGCCCCGGACTTGGATGAGGCCCAAATCACCGTGATTGCCACCACCCTGAAGCGCCACGGCATGGACGGTGTGATTGCCTCCAACACCACCCTGAGCCGCGACGCCGTCAAAGGCATGGCCCACGCCGAGGAGACCGGTGGCCTGTCAGGCGCGCCCGTGCGGGTCATGAGCAACCGCGTCATTGCCCAACTGCGGGCGGCACTCGGCCCGGACTATCCCATCATCGGGGTGGGTGGCGTCATGGGTGCCGACGACGCCGTGAGCAAAATCAAGGCGGGCGCGAACCTGGTGCAGCTCTACACGGGGCTCATTTACAAAGGCCCTGCCTTGGTCAAAGAGTGTGCGCAGCGCCTGCAGCGCCACTCAAGCCAGCGTTAATTTGACTCGTAACGCCGGCCTTGCGCCATCAGCTCAGGCGTGCCGATCAAGGCGTTGAGTCCATCAAAATCCAGCATGGCGTCTTTGAATGGGGCGGTGGTTTGATGGGCATGCAGGCTGGCGTAGTAGCTTTGCAAGGTGCGTGCCACTGCGCGGGCGGTGCCACCGGGGAAGATGGCAAGGCGAAAGCCGCGTTGGTGCAGCTCATGGGCGCTTTGCACCGGGGTTTTGCCGCCCTCCACCATGTTGGCCAGCAGCGCCGTGCGATGCGCAAAGCGCTGGCAGGCCGCGTCCATTTGATCGGGCGTGCGCAGGGCTTCGATAAAAAGGGCGTCCACCCCGCAGTCCAGGTAAGCCTCGGCACGGTCAAACGCCGCCTCAATGCCTTCCACCGCCAGCGCGTCGGTGCGGGCCAAAATCAAGGTGTTGGCACTGTGGCGGGCGTCAACGGCCGCCTTGAGCTTGCCGCACATCTCCACCGTGGGCACCACCGTTTTGCCGTCCAGGTGACCGCAGCGCTTGGGAAAGCCTTGGTCTTCAATTTGAACCATGGCGGCCCCGGCCCGTTCAAAGCCCCGCACCGTGCGTTGGGTGTTGAGTGCGTTGCCAAAGCCGGTGTCGGCATCGACGATGACCGGCGTGCGCACCCGCTCGGTGATGCGCGCCAGAGTGTCTTCGACCTCGGTGTAAGTGGTCAGCCCCACATCAGAGCGTCCCAAACGGGTGTAGGCAATGGACGCGCCCGACAGGTACAGCGCCTCAAAACCCGCCTGCTCGGCCACCAGCGCGCTGAGCGCGTCGTACACACCTGGGGCCAGAATGATTTGCGGGGTAAACAGGCGTTGGGCAAATGCGGAAGGTGTGGTCATGGCGATGAATGGCAGTGAGGTCAAAAGGCCCTGCCCGGTGCCGTGACACCGGTGCAGAACCGGGGGTGATTAAGGCGGGGCGAGGAACTGAGCCACTGTTTTGGCCGCAATATAGCCGCCGGCGACGGCGCTCAGCAGGCCATTGCCGAAGAGATAACCCCAAACGGCGTCGCCCGAGACGCCCCGGGCGGCCCCCCCGGCCGCCAGCAAGTTGGGAAACGGCTGGCCCTGTGCATTGAGCACCCGGCACTGGGCGTCAATGTCGAGCCCACCTTGGGTGTGGAATAGCGCACCGGTGACCTTGATCGCATAAAACGGCGCTTGCAGAGGCCGCTTGAACACCCGGGATTTAGTGCCTTTTATGCCGCTAGCCCCCGTCATATCTGCGAGAGCAGCTATCAATTTTGATTCATCACAACCGATGGTGGCGGCCAACGCCTGCACGTCGTCGCAGGTTTTGAGTGCGCCTGCGGCTTCGGCATCGACAAAGTCTGGAAAGCCACGGGCCAGTTCCAGCAGCGGCGCATCAAACACATTCCAGGCCACGCCGCCGGGTTGCGCCAGCACATGCACCGAAGCTTCTGAGTAGCCTTGGGTTTCATCATGAAACCGCTCGCCGTTGGCGTTGATTTGAATGCCGCCTTCCATCATCAGCGCCCATGAAATCAATGCGCCTTGCGGCGTTGCCCACGATCCGTGGCCTTGGTAGCCGCCCAGGTCTGCCAAACGTGCGTTCAGCGCCTGGCCCCACGCCATCGCGCTGCCATCGTTGCCGGTGTGACCGGCAAACAGGGCATCACGCATCTCCGGCAATAACGCTTGCACCATGGCAGCGTTACCACCAAAACCGTTGCACGCCAAGACGACGGCATCGCAGGACAGGTATTCCATCGCGCCACCGGGTTGCTCGTAACCCACACCGATGACCCGCTGCTGGGCGTTGACCCAGAGTTCACGCACGGTGGCGTCCGGCACCAGCGGCACTTCGGCCGCCGACACGGCGTTGGCCAAACGGCCCATCAGGGCCGCGCCGGTCTTTTCCGGGGTGGCGTGCATGCGCAGCGCGCTGTGGCCGGGGTACAGAAAACCGTCCAGCACCTGCCATTGCAGGCCGTGGCGATTTTGAAGCGCGTCAAGGGCCGGGCCAATGGCTTGGGAATAGGCCTCTACCAAGTGCTCCGCCGCCCGGCCTTTGGCTTTGGCGGTGATGTCGGCGGCAAATTGGGCGGGGCTGTCTTGAATACCGGCGGCGCGCTGCACCTGTGTGCCCGCCGCAGGGATGAAACCCGAGGACAACGCGGTGGAGCCGGTGGGGGTGGCATCGCGCTCCAGCACGGCGCAGTCCACCCCGGCGTCGTGCAGCATGAGTGCGGCGGTGAGGCCGCAGGCACCACCGCCCACCACGACCACGGGCACATGGGCGTCTTGTGCGGTGCTGCCGGGCATGTGCTCAGCAGTACAAATGCGAGGGCCGGTCATGGGCGGGGCGCTGCCGGGGCAGCCAACAGGGCAGAAAAATCAGCACAGTTAAGCACCTCGGCGACCGTGGTCATGTCGGCCAGAGAGGTCTCGTGGACGTCGGTGCGAAACGCTGCGCAGCCGTCACTCAGCACCAGCGTGCGGTAGTCCCGCATGTGGGCGTCGCGCACCGTGCTGGCCACGCCGCCATTGGTCACAATGCCGCACACCGCCACCGTGGTGATGCCTGCGCGGCGCAGCACCCAATCGAGCTGGGTGTTGAAGAAGGCAGAGTACGCCACCTTGCACACCGACACGTCAACATGCGGTTCAATCTCCGGCACGTTGGCTTGGCCCGCACTGCCGGGGGCGAAGTCACCGCGTCGCAAAAACGGCCGCAAGCTTTTCAGGTGGGGTGACACCATGGGCTCGCCTTGTGCATCAGGCCACAAGGTGAACTGACTGGCCACCACCATGCCGCCACCTGCTTTCAGGGCTTGCGCCACAGCAGCCACGCGGGGGGGCAGGGCCAGAGCGGCCGCGCTCACGGCACCGCCACGGGCGTAAGCGCCCTGCGGGGCCAAAAAGTCGTTTTGCAGTTCAATGATGACCAAGGCCGTGTGGCGAGGATCGAAAGCGGTGGTCTCACTCATACCGCGCGCACCAGCAGGTTGCCCAGCGTGTCCACCGTGGCGGTGAAGCCAGGCTCCAACCACACCGTGGTGTCGGGCTGCTCCAAAATCGCGGGGCCATGAATACACGCACCCACGGGCAAATCCAGCCGCGCATGGCGGGCCGCGTCCCACCACTGCCCCGCATGGAACACCCGCTGCACGCCCAGCGAAGGCTGTTGCTCGGTGGTTTGTGGCGCCAAAACGGTCAGGTCAAATTTGGGACGCACGCCCACGCGGGCGTAGCGCAGGTTCATCACGCGCACCACAATGCCATCCAGCACGCGCCCAAATGCGGCGAGGTAAGCCGCCTCAAAGGCGGTGCGAATACCGCCATGGTTAAGCGCCTCAGACTGCACCGGCACTTGCACGGTGTGGGTTTGGCCGGCATATAGCATGTCCAGCGCAATGATTTCTTGCACTTGTACAAACTTCACTCCGGCAGAGTCCAAACGCGCTTGGCAGCTGGCGGCCAGCGCCGCCACGCGCTCGCGCAGGTCAGCCACGTCCAGCTCGGCCAAAGTCTTGTTCAGCGTTTGCACGGCGTCGTGGCGCATGTCGGCCATGACGCAGCCCAGCGCTGAGGTAACACCGGGGTAGCGCGGCACAATGCCCGTGCCCACGCCCACTTCGCGCATCATGGCGCACACATGCAAGCCACCACCACCGCCAAACGGCATGTAGGCAAACTGGCGCGGGTCATAGCCCCGCTCAATCGACACCACCCGCACCGCGCCCGCCATCTTGGCGTTGGCCACCGTCAAAATGGCTTCGGCTGCGGCCATGACATCCAGCCCCAGCGGCTGCGCCACATGGGTTTGAATCGCCTCTCTGGATTTTTTCGAATCCATGGCCGCCAACAGCCCACCGCCCAGCGGGCGGTCGGCGGCAATGCGCCCGAGCAAGACGTTGGCATCGGTCACGGTCGGGCGGGTGTTACCACGGCCATAACAAGCCGGGCCTGGAATGCTGCCTGCCGACTCCGGGCCCACCTGCAGCATGCCACTGGCATCAACCGAGGCAATCGAGCCGCCGCCCGCGCCAATGGTCTCGATCTGAATCATCGGCGAGCGCACCACCATGCCGAATTCAATAGACGTTTGCGCCGCCAATGCGGCCTCCCCATTGGCCACCAAGGAGACATCAAACGAGGTGCCTCCCATATCGCCGGTGATGGCGTTGGGGTAACCCGCCGCGCGCGCAATGGCCGCGCAGGCAATCACGCCCGCCGCCGGGCCCGAGAGCGCGGTGCGCACTGGCACATCGCAGGCGGTTTGGCGTGACATGACGCCCCCATTGCTTTGCACAATTAGCAACTCCCCGGCAAAGCCTTGGGTGCGTAAATCGCCCTCCAGGCGTTTCAAGTAGCTGCCCACCACAGGCTGCAGCGCGGCATTGAGCGTGGCGGTCGAGCAGCGCTCAAACTCACGAATCTCAGGCAACACCTCGCTGGCAGCTGTCACATGGGGGTTGGGCCAGAGGGCACGCACGGCTGCCACAGCGGCTTGTTCATTGGATGGGTTGGCATAGGTGTTGATAAAGAAGACACATACCGCCTCGCAGCCCGCATCCAACAAAGCCTGGGCTTGGGCTTTGACCTGGTCCAAATCGACCGGGGTGTGCACGCTGCCATCGGCCAGCACGCGCTCATCGACCTCCAAGCGCAAATGGCGCGGCACGATGGGCTCAAAGCTGCCCCGCAAGCCCCAGGTTTGCGGGCGGTCGCGGCGGCGCATCTCCAGCACATCGCGAAAACCGCGCGTGGTGATGATGCCGGTGCGGGCCACTTTGCGCTCAAGCAGTGCATTGGTGCCCACGGTGGTGCCGTGCACCACCGTGGCAATTTCTGCTGCCGAGTCGGTGATTTTTGCCACACCATTCATGAATCCCCGGGCTTCCTCGCCTCGGGTGGATGGAACCTTGACGATGCGGGCACTGCCGTCCGCGTCATTGAGCACAAACAGGTCCGTGAAGGTACCGCCCACGTCCACGCCAACGATGTATGAAGCCTTGTCGCTCATGCTTTGCCTTTCAGTGGGGCGGGGGCCGTCACATAGCCCAACGCCAAGTCTTTGTCTCTGGCCGATGTTGACCTGGCCTCTGGGGCGCCATATCCCCCACCGCCAGGGGTTTCCAGTCGCACGCGCTCACCGTGTTTGAGGCGAATCCCAATCATCTTGGAACGCATCGGTGGTTGCTTCCATTCGCTATTATTTTCATAGCTAAAGACGTTCATCGCCAGGGCAATCGCATTTAAATTTCGCTGACACTGTGGTCCCGTATTTTCCCCACAAGAACCTCAGTGAACCTACTTGAGCACCTGCAGCAAGTCCCCGATCCACGTATTGAGCGCAGGCGACGCCACGACCTCAT
>JBAQDW010000433.1:0-6835 GCA_049286445.1 Rhodoferax sp.
CCTCGCATGCAAGCAGCAAAACCTTGGCTGGCCACCTGCTCAGCGTCCCCCACCAGAAAACCAGGCAATTGGCCGAGCTTGCCATTGGCGTCTGCCGCTTGGGTCAACATGGCGGTCGCGGTGATACCGGGACACAAGGTTGTCACGCTCACCCCGGTGCCACGCAACTCTTCGGCCAAGGATTCAGACAAAGAAAGCACATACGCTTTGCTCGCGGCATAACTGGCCAGCGAAGGTACCGGTTGAAAAGCCGCCACAGACGCGACGTTCAGCACCCGTCCGTGTCCACGCACCACCATGTCGGGCAAAAACGCATGAACCATGGCGGTGAGGGCCGAGATATTGAGGTCGATGATTTGCTGGTGGCTGGGCGCCGCAATGGACGTGAACAGCCCTTGTTCCAGCACCCCGGCGCAGTTGACCAAGGCAGTCACCGCACACTTCTGCCGGCTCAACTGGTGGTGGATGGTGTTCACCGCACCCGGCTGGGCCAAGTCGGACAACACGACACTCACTGCCACCCCATGCTGCGCGGCCAACTGCTTGGCCAGCGCCTCCAACTTGGGTTTGCTGCGTGCCACGACCACCACATCGAACCCCGCCGCCGCAAACCGGTGGGCCAACGCCTCACCAATGCCCGAAGAGGCCCCCGTCACCAGCGCGGTGCCGAGCGGGTTGGGGGGACGTGCTTTGGAGGGGCGGGTCATGCTTTTTTACCGGTCGGTGAAGTTTTTGAGTGAGGGCTTGGAGAATCAATCTCCAGCGTCATGCCGGCCGAGCGCAAACGCTGTACCAACACGTCCCCCAAGCCGCTGGCGGGGGTCAGCAGTCCGCCGTGTCCCGGCCCGCCGGGTAATTCGTCACGTTGTAAAGCCAAACACAGCGCCGATTCACACAGCATCTTGGTGGTGGCCCGGTTACCCGGATCGCCTTGGTCGGCGATCACGCCACGCACTTGGTGCCCGTTGGCACTTTCGCCGATCCAGCGGGCGCGAAACGAGCCACTGTCCATACGGGCTTCGCTGGGGCCTGCACCGGGCGCAGGCGCAAGCCGTTGCGCCAGCCAGCGCACGGGTCGCAAGCGCAATGCCGCCTGCGACGCGACCGAGCCCACACTCAACGTGGTAGCCGCGACTGCAGCCACCGGTCCGCGACCCAAGCGCAGGTACTCCTGGTAGCCATAGTCGCCGCCATAGCCCAGCAAAGCAGCGCTGCGTCGCACCACCCGCGTGTTGATGGTGGACATCATGAAAGGGCCCAACCAAGCGGAAAAATCAGCGTCGTAGCACGGTGCTACCGGATCGACATGGGCGGACGGCGACGCCGGTCGTGACCCCAGAGGATTGAGCAAGAAGGGGTCAGCCATCTGCGCCGACTGCCCGTTGTTCAGCATATTGAACAGCGACGCCAACGTGCCGCCATTGAAACCACCCCGCAAGCTAAACGCCACTTTGACGTGGGCACAGGCTTCGCCAAATTGCGCTTGCATGGCTTCACGGGCAAGCCAAGCACTGAGGTCAGAGGGTACCGAGTCAAAGCCACAAAAAGGAATGATGCGCGCGCCGGTTTGTTGTGCCAACGCATGGTGCTGGTCTATCAAGCCCCGCACCCACGGGGTCTCACCGGTGATGTCCACGTAATGCGTACCGTGGCGCACACAAGCCGCTACCAACTCACTGCCATACAGGGCGAACGGGCCAGCTGTGCTCAGCACCACCCGCGTGCTGGCGGCCAACGCGTCCATGGCTTGAATGTCATGCGCTTCGGCCACCACAATACCCGCTTTTTTGGCACCGGGAATCGCTTGGCGCGTCGCCTCCAGCTTCGTCGCGGTCCGCCCCGCCAACGCCCAACGCAGGCGCTTGGAGCGCACCTCCGGATGGGCCGCAAAGTAAGCCACGGTCTGGCACCCCACGAAGCCGCTGGCCCCGTAAAGAACGACGTCGTATTGCTTTTTTAGGTTTTTTGGAGGGGTCATGGTTTATTTCGTGCGGGTCTGGCCAAAAACGAGAAAAGCCTTCAAACCGTTGGGCTTGAAGGCTTTCACGCGTTTTAGCGATCACTGTCAGGTCAGGCGGCGGAGGTCCAGTAGCCTGCATTGAAAGGGCTGCTCATGCGCAGCGCCAAAGGCGATACATCCAATAGTTTGTCGGTGGGCATCTTCTCACCTGAGTCGGTGGTCAATTCAATGCCTGGCGCGGACGCATTTGCTGCGTGGCTGCCTTTTGCCTCATTCGCCCGGTCTGCTTGGCTGGTGTGTGCAGAACGGGCTACAGAAAAGAATAGAAGCACCGGAACGGTATCTTTCGGTCCCCCCAGTAGTCCGCGGTGTCCCTGAAAATATCGAGCAATTGCTCGCGCGCTTCTTTGTCAAATTTGACGTTGGCAGGAATGTGCTCCAGCACGGCAATGAAACCAGGCTGAGGACCTGACTTGTACACCGGGTCGGTCATGCTGTCGTACAAAGCGTCGAAGTTTTTGCCCCCTTGCGTGACCAGCTTGAATTGCTGGCCAATCAGGTCTATCACATCTTGTTTGGTCTGGGCCGTGGCCAGGTTAGCGTACAAAAAATGGTGACCCAACACTTGGGCAGCGTCTTGCAATTGAGGCACGCGAAATGCCCGAATGGATTGGACAATATTGGGCCGAATGCCTTTCATGGGCACGTCCACAGGCGGGTGTTCTGAGGCCTCGGCGGCGGCACGTTGCAGTGCTGCATTTTCTTGACTAAGTGACATATTCATTCTCGGCGCGCTTTTCAATAGAAAAATAAACGGTCTCAGGGCACGATCTTGCGAAAGCTGTCGTAATGATCGGCCGTGTAAAAACAGGTGTCCGGTGTTCGCGGGGGGCCGCCACACACAATGCGGCGGGCGCCTCGGTGATTCAGGCCCGGTGTTGCGACGGTGTATTCACGGTAGTAGCCTCGGGTCTGTCCTGGCAGCAGCCGCTCGCGGTTGCCAAATACCGTGCCATCCTTGTCAAACTTGAATGGTCCGCCCTGATAAATCAGGCGGTAAACGGCAGCGCCTTCAACGGGCAATTGCGCAACACTGACTGTGGTCGGACTGTCAAATAAAACCGGCCCTTTGGCCTGCACCCACACCACAGCAGATGCCAGTAACAGCAGCAAGCCGGCCAAAACCAACTTTGGGCGTCCGAAACCGACCATGAAAAATACTCTCACAACACTCCGGGTTTACCCGGAAATTTCAAGGTCGCTAGTGTCGTGTATTTGAAAACAAAATGCAAGTGATTGCCCAATAAACAGGCAATACTTGCATTGTTTTTTTAACGTGAGCGGGCGCTAGCTCAGGCGCTGCGCCTTATCGTTCCGCGTTCGCGTCTGCCACGGTGAGGGCCGTCATGTTCACAATTCGGCGCACCGTGGTGCTGGCTGTCAAGATATGAACGGGTTTGGCAGCCCCCAGCAAGACCGGCCCCACTGCAATATTGCCGCCTGCTGCGGTTTTGAGCAGGTTGTAAGCAATATTGGCGGCATCAATATTGGGCAGCACCAGCAAATTGGCGTCACCGGCCAGCGAACTGTTGGGCATGAGCTTGGCCCGCGCTACGCCGTCCAAGGCCACGTCACCATGCATTTCGCCGTCCACCTCCAGCCAAGGCGCTTGCTGCTGGAGCAGTTCCAACGTTCGGCGCATTTTGATGGCGCTGGGCATATTGCTGCTGCCAAAGTTGGAGTGCGACAGCAGGGCGGCTTTGGGGTGAATGCCAAAACGCAACATCTCTTCTGCCGCCATGACGGTGATGGCGGCCAGTTCTTCGGCCGTGGGGTCGTAGTTAACGTGCGTGTCGACCAAAAAAATCTGGCGATTGGGCAACATCAGACCATTCATACAGGCATAGATTTGCACGTTTTGGGGCGCATTGGTGCGGGCACCGTCACGCTTGCCAATCACTTGGTCAATGTAGGTGAGGTGCATGGCGGTGGTGCCCCAAGTGCCACAAATCAGGCCATCCACGTGGTCTTTGTGCAGCAACATGGCGCCAATTAACGTCAAGCGTCGGCGCATTTCAATCTTGGCGTACTGAACCGTCATGCCTTTGCGCTCGGTCATACGGTGGTAGGTCTGCCAGAAATCCCGGTAACGCTCGTCTTGCTCAACGTTGACCACGTCGTAGTCCAATTCTTCTCGCAGACGCAGGCCAAACTTGACAATGCGCTGGGCAATGATGTCGGGCCGTCCGATCAGTGTGGGGCGGGCCAGGCCCTCGTCCACCACGATTTGGCAGGCACGCAACACCCGCTCTTCTTCGCCTTCAGCATAGGCCACCCGCTTTTTCGCCGCACTCTTGGCAGCCGTGAAGATGGGCTTCATCACGGTGCCTGAGGCATAGACGAAACTTTGCAGTTTTTCGCGGTAGGCATCCATGTCCTGAATGGGGCGCAGCGCGACGCCACTGTCAGCCGCCGCCTGCGCAACGGCAGGTGCAATTTTCATCATCAAACGAGGGTCGAACGGCTTGGGAATCAGGTACTCGGGGCCAAACACCAGCGGCTCACCCAGGTAAGCCGCCGCCACCACTTCGCTCTGCTCCGCCTGGGCCAATTCGGCAATAGCGTGCACGGCAGCGATTTCCATCTCCAGCGTGATGGTCGATGCTCCCGCGTCAAGCGCGCCGCGAAAAATGTAGGGAAAGCACAGAACGTTGTTGACCTGATTCGGGTAATCCGTGCGCCCTGTAGCGATCACGGCGTCATCTCGCACCGATTTCACGTCTTCAGGCGATATCTCCGGATTGGGATTGGCCAGTGCCATGATCAGCGGCTTGGCGGCCATCTTGGCGACCATGTCTTTCTTGAGCACCCCGCCGGCAGACAAACCGAGGAAGACGTCGGCGCCTTCGATAATTTCGCCCAACGTGCGCGCAGATGTCTTTTGCGCGTAAACGATCTTATCGTCGTCCATCAGCTCGGTACGTCCTTCGTACACAACGCCTGCCAGGTCGGTGACATAAATATTTTCACGGGGAATGCCGAGCTTGACCAGCAAGCCCAGGCAGGCCAAAGCGGCTGCACCGGCACCGGAGGTCACCAGTTTGATCTGCTTCGGGTCTTTGCCCACCACCTTCAGACCGTTCAAAATGGCCGCGCCCACACAAATGGCGGTGCCATGCTGGTCGTCGTGGAACACCGGGATCTTCATGCGCTCGCGCAGCTTGCGTTCCACGTAGAAGCAGTCTGGGGCCTTGATGTCTTCCAGGTTGATGCCGCCAAAGGTCGGCTCCAGCGAGGCGATGATGTCCACCAGTTTGTCAAGGTCGTGTTTTTCGTCGATCTCCAAGTCGAACACGTCAATGCCCGCAAACTTCTTGAACAAAACGCCCTTGCCCTCCATCACCGGCTTGGAGGCCAGCGGGCCAATGTCGCCCAAGCCCAGCACGGCGGTGCCGTTGGTGATGACCGCGACCAAGTTGCCCCGGCTGGTGTATTTGTAAGCATTGTTAGGGTCTTTGACGATCTCCTCGCAGGGCGCGGCCACGCCGGGCGAGTAGGCCAAGGCCAGGTCATGCTGGTTCACCAGTTGTTTGGTCGCGGCAATGGCGATCTTCCCTGCCACCGGGAACTCGTGGTATTCCAAAGCAGCACGGCGCAACTCGGCGCGTTTTTCGTCAGCATTCACAGATGAGGTCGGCATGGATTCTCCTAGGGCTAGTCAAAATGACCTTCGCGGAGAGATTGCCCGCATCGAGTCGGACGCAGATTGTAGGCCGGCCCTCCAATTTTCTGGTGGATGGAGGCAGCTTTCATAATGCGCAATATGGATGAGGTTATGCACTCAGCGCATGGCTCAATGCAAGAATCTTTGCTCTCTCGCCTCACAACGCGTCTCCAAACTCCGCCGCTTCAAATTGATTGCACGTGGCTGGATTGCTCAGCGCGCCGCGAGGTGGCACGGCCCGCCAACGCAAACCCGCGCACGACACCCCCCTCGTCCATGAAATGCCAGACACCCGTGTCCACCGCCTGCCATTGACCCCGCGTGCCAGGCCACGGTGAAGCCACCACCAAAGGCAGCGCCGGCGTTTTGATGGCCACCGGCATCAGGGGGAACACCACCGGCGTGGGGTTTCCCGTGAGCGTGCGCGCCAAGGCTTTGGCGGCATTCATGATGGGCATGACATACGGCATCACGCGGCCACCGGCGTATTGAACCGCGTCGCCCAAGGCGTACACATGAGGCGTGCTGGTTTGCAAGTGCTCGTCCACCACCACGCCCCGCTCACAGGCCAGCCCCGCCGCTTGCGCCAGCGCCAAGTCAGCGCGAAGACCAATCGCACTCAGCACCACATCGGCCCTGAGCGTGTGCCCGTTGGACAGCGTGACTTCAAACGCAGGTCCGACGGCCTCATTCGTTTTGTTCACCGCAGCAACCGTGCTGCCCAAGCGCCACGCCACGCCCAAGCCACTGAGGGCGACTTCAAGTTGCGCACTGGCCTGGGCAGGCAGCAACGCGGCCATGGGCCGGTCCGCTGGGTCGGCCACGCTGACCGCCAAGCCCGCACCGGCCAAGTCATTGGCAAATTCGCAGCCAATCAGCCCGGCGCCCATGATCAGGACGCGCTTGGGTTCTGCCTGGTTGTCGCCAACGAGCCGTGTGTGCAGGGCGGTGAAATCGCTCAATGAGTTCACCGACAGCACCTGGTCCGCGCCGTCTCCGGCCAGCGGCACACGAATTGGCTGCGCGCCGGTGGCGAGCACCAGCTGGCTGTAGCGGTGCTCACCCGCATCGGTGCGCACCGAATGAGCTTGCGCCTCGATAGCGACGACACGGGTGTGGGGCAAGAGCGTGACGTTTTGGGCGGCGGCCAT
>JBAQDW010000434.1:0-1879 GCA_049286445.1 Rhodoferax sp.
GGCGCTGCCGCCAAACTGCGCGCCGAAGGCAAAAGCCTGCTGCCCATCGGCATGACGGCGGTGGAGGGCGATTTTTCGCGGGGTGACGTGATTGCCATTCGCAGCCTGGACGGCGTGGAACTGGCGCGCGGCCTGGCCAATTACGCCAGTGGCGAAGCGCGCTTGCTGTGCCGCAAGCCCTCGTCAGAATTTTCGCGGTTGCTGGGCTATATGGCCGAGTCTGAAATGGTGCACCGCGACAACATGGTGCTCACCGGTCAATGATCCTGCGCAAAGGCGTAGCAGACCTCTAGCGTAATGAGAGCACTGTTTCGTGCTTATATGGGCGTGATCGGTTATTTCAGGAGCAAAGCCCCGGCGCGCCATTTCGCTGGGCGCCAAGGATTGGACCCGACTCAGTGTTCAGGTAAGAACGGTGGCGCAGGTGGCCGTAAGCTGTCTTTCTCAGGAGCATCGTGCAGTGCAGGCAGGTTGGTCGCTGAGAGATGCACCAAGCTGGTCTGCGGGTCGGGGTCAAAGCTGGCCCCTGGTGGCAACTCGGCCCCCGGATGCAGCAACAACTGACCCATGCGGTGCACAGGCATGCCGCCCATTTCATGGTCGCGTGCGCGCATGCCGCTGCGCAGGTAACGGTTGCGTTGTTCTTGGCGTGGCAAAAAGCGCGCCAACTCGGTCAGCGCCATTTCATAGACGCCGCGTTTGAACTCCACCACCACATCGAGTGGCACCCAGTAGTCATGCCAACGCCAGGCGTCGAACTCGGGGTGGTTGGTGGCACGCAGGTTCAAATCCCAGTCGTGACCGACCAGTTGCAGCAGGTACCAAATTTGTTTCTGGCCTTTGTAATGTCCCCGCGCGTCGCGGCGGATATACCGGTCTGGCACCTCATAGCGCAACCAGTCCCGGGTGCGGGCTACCACGCGAACATGGGTGGGCTGCAGTCCTACCTCTTCGTGTAGTTCGCGGAACATGGCCTGCTCGGGAGACTCGCCCCGGTCAATGCCACCTTGCGGAAACTGCCAACTGTGGGTGCGGATGCGCTTACCCCAGAACACCTGGTTTTTCTGGTTGAGCAGGATGATGCCGACGTTCGGCCGAAAGCCGTCCCGGTCAAGCATAATCAAACCTCAAAATCTATAATTGTGGTCATTATGCATGGCCCTTTACCTGCAGCAAGGGGACTTCTCCCCATAGGCGTGACATTGCACCGATGAAAGCTTCCCAGTTCTTTATTTCCACCCTCAAAGAGGCTCCGGCAGACGCTGAAGTGGTCAGCCATCAGCTCATGACGCGCGCCGGTCTGATTAAAAAGCTGGGGGCAGGGATTTACAGTTATATGCCGATGGGCCTGCGCGTGGTGCGCAAGGTCGAAGCCATCGTGCGCGAAGAAATGACCCGCGCTGGCGCCATAGAGCTGACCATGCCGGTGGTCCAGCCTGCCGAGTTGTGGCAAGAAACCGGGCGCTTTGAAAAGATGGGCCCCGAGTTGCTGCGCATAAAGGACCGCCATGGGCGCGACTACGTGGTGCAGCCGACCAGCGAAGAAGTGGTGACCGACATTGCGCGGCAAGAGTTGCGCAGCTACAAGCAGCTGCCGAAAAACTTCTACCAGATCCAGACCAAGTTTCGCGACGAGCGCCGGCCGCGCTTTGGCCTGATGCGTGGGCGCGAGTTCACCATGAAGGATGCTTACAGTTTTGACCGCGATCAGGCCGCTGCCAAGGCCAGCTACCAGGTCATGGCGGGTGCCTACCGCAAGATATTTGATCGCTTTGGCCTGACTTACCGGGCTGTCGCCGCTGACAGCGGCGCGATTGGCGGTGATTTAAGCGAAGAGTTCCAGGTCATCGCGGCCACCGGTGAAGACGCCATCGTCTAT
>JBAQDW010000435.1:0-5292 GCA_049286445.1 Rhodoferax sp.
CCGTGGCCGAGGTGCTGGTGGGCGACAAGCTGGTGGTGAAACCCGGCGAGCGTTTTCCCGTGGACGGCACGCTGCTGGAGGGCCGCACCCAAGTCGATGAATCCATGCTGACCGGCGAGCCGCTGCCGGTGGACAAAGACCTGGAGGCCTCGCTCACCGGCGGCTCCATCAATGGCGATGGCCGTGTGGTGATGCAAGTCGGGGCGGTGGGGAACGAGACCGTGCTGTCCGGCATTATTCGGCTGGTGGAAGACGCGCAGGCCGCCAAGGCGCCCATTCAGCGCATGGTGGACCAGGTGAGTGCGGTGTTTGTGCCCGTGGTGCTGGTGATTGCATTCGTTACCCTGCTGGGCTGGTGGCTCACCGGGCACCCGTTTGAGCAAGCCGTGATCAACGCCGTCGCCGTTCTGGTGATTGCCTGCCCCTGCGCCTTGGGGTTGGCCACACCGGCGGCCATCATGGCCGGTACGGGTGTGGCCGCTCAGCATGGCATTTTGATCAAAGACGCCCAAGCGCTAGAGCTGGCGCACAAGGTGGATGTGGTGGCTTTTGACAAAACCGGCACCTTGACACTGGGTCGCCCCAAGTTAACGCGCTTGATTGCTGCCCAAGACACCACCGAAACAGACGCTCTGAGGCTGACCAGCAGCCTGCAAAGTGGCAGCGAACACCCCCTTGCCCGTGCCGTGCTGGCCCACGCCAGCGAGCAAGGCTTGCGCGTGCCCACCGCTGACAACGTGCGCGCGGTGCCCGGCAGAGGCACCGAGGGCGACGTGGGCGGCCAAAGCGTATGGATGGGCAGCCTGCGCTGGATGCAAGAGCTAAAGGTGGACACCCGCGCGCTGGACGCCCAAGCCGCCGACCTGCAAGCACAGGGCTTCACCGTGTCGGCCCTGGCCGAGCGCACCGCCCAGGGCTTGACGCTGCGCGCGGTAATGGCCTTTGGCGACGAGCCCAAACCCGGCGCCAAAGAAGCGCTGGCGACGCTGCGGGCGCGCGGCATTAAAACCGTGATGATTTCGGGCGACAACCAAGGCGCGGCAAACGCCATGGCACGCCGCCTCGGGCTGGACCCAGACCAAGGCGAAGTCATGGCCGAAGTGCTGCCTGGCGACAAGGCGGCCAGAGTGATCGCCTTGAAAGAAGGCGGGCACACGGTGGCGATGGTGGGCGACGGCGTCAACGACGCGCCGGCCTTGGCCGCCGCTGATGTGGGCATGGCGATGGGCAACGGCACCGATGTGGCCATGCACGCGGCGGGCATCACCCTCATGCGCGGCGACCCGCTGCTGGTGGCCGCGGCACTGGATATTTCAGACCGCACGGTGGCCAAAATTCGCCAAAACCTGTTCTGGGCGTTTGGCTATAACGTGGCCGGCATTCCTCTGGCCGCACTGGGCTTTTTGAACCCGGTCGTGGCAGGTGCGGCCATGGCCATGAGTTCAGTGAGCGTGATGAGCAACGCGCTGCTGCTCAAACGCTGGAAGCCGGTTTTAAACAAAAACGGCCGCTAGCCCTTGCCCCACCTGCGCAAGCTACTATCAAAATGAGAGTAGCTTGACCGGCCGGGTTAATTGGGCCGCTGCTCAAAACGGGTTCTGATCGCGCCCAAAACGTCTGCGTTCAAGCGGTTGCCGTACTGGCTGACCACCCGCCCCGCGCACTGGTTGGCCAGCCACGCGGCATCGACCGCGCTGTGGCCGTGGGTCACCGCGTACAAAAACGCACCGGCAAACATGTCGCCTGCGCCATTGGTGTCAATGGCTTTGACGGGCGCGGCAGGCACGGCGGTTTGCTGCCCGCCTTCAAGCACGATGCAGCCCAAAGCACTGCGCGTGAGGCACACCGTGCGCGCCAATTGGCTGACTTGATTTGTAATGACCTGAATGTCTTGGCTGGCGCACCACACCTGCGCTTCTTCTTCGTTGCAAAAAAGGTAGTCCAAGCCGTCGCCCACCATGGCCTCCAAACCGGGGCGGCAAAAGTTGATCATGGTCACATCGCTCAAGGTGCTGGCCAGCAGCACGCCCGCGTCTTTGGCGATTTGACGGCCTTGCAAGGCGGCGTCCAGCCCGGTGGGCGAGGCCGACAAATAGCCTTCCATGTAGTAAACGCTGGACTGGGCCAACTCATCGGCATGCAAGGCGGTGGCGTCCAAATCGGCGGTGGCGCCCAAAAAGGTGCTCATGCTGCGCTCGGCGTCGGGGGTGACCATGACCATGCAAATACCAGTCTGCCCGTTGGCCAGGCTGGCCCGGGTGAGGTTGCTGGACACCCCGTTGTCGAGCAGGTTTTCACGGTAAAACGCGCCCAGTTCATCGTCGGCCACGCGACACGAGTAAAACGCCCGCCCACCCAACTGGGACAAGGCCACCACGGTGTTGCCTGCTGAGCCACCGCCGTTGCGGCGTGCGCTTAAGTGCTGCACATGGCCCAACAACTCATCGCGGCGGGCCGCATCCATCAAGGTCATGTGCCGTTTGGCCACCCCCATGGTGTGCAAATGTGCCTCGGTGACTTCATAGTCCGAGTCAACCAAAGCGTTGCCAATGGCGTAAAGATCGTAGTTTTTCATGGGGCGGTAGGGGAAGGGTTCAAACGGGATTATTCATTAGGCGCACCGTCGGTGCTGCGCGGGGATTGGCGGTTCAGGGGCGCGGGGGGCGGGTCAAACCGGGCTCCACGCGGAAAGTGACCCGTTGTCAAGCGCCCGCTGGCATGGGATTGTGCGTGTAAATCCAAAGTAAAGAAGCAGGGTGGTGTTTTTTATGGTGTCGATTGCGATTACATTGATATTCGGGTTTACCATTAGTTTTCTGGAATAGTCCAGACATTCAACCCTTGCTCCCCCTCTGAGAGATTGTTATGAAAAAAAGTTTAATCACGTTGGCCATTTTGGCCGCTTCTGGCGCTTCGTTTGCACAGTCCAGCGTCACCCTGTATGGCATTGCGGACGTCTGGTTTGGCCGCACCACAGCCACCAACGCCCCTAACCAAATCAAACTTGACAGCGGCGGCGTCAGCGGTAGCCGTTTCGGGTTCAAAGGCAGCGAAGATTTGGGCGGTGGCCTGAAAGCCAACTTCTTGTTGGAGCAGGGCTTCAATCTGGACGACGGCACCCAGGCGGCGGCAGGCCAAATGTTCTCTCGCCAAGCCTATGTCGGGTTTTCGGGTGGCTTTGGTGAAGTGAAGTTGGGCAAAGTGTTCACGGCTTATGACGACATCAGCGGCATGACCAATGCAGCTTTTGACTCGGCTTTGTCTCCCCAAAACGGCGTGTGGGCCAGCACGGGTTACCAGGGCAACCCAGGCAACACCGTGTACTACGCCACGCCCGCGTTCAGCGGTTTCAGCGGTGCTTTGAGCTACAGCTTGGGTGAAAACAAGACCACCGCCGTTGACGCGGGCGCCATCACCAGCGTTCACGCCAAATACGAAGGCGGCCCAATCTACGCTGGTTTGGCTTACCAAACTGAAAAAGCCAATGGCGCTTCGACCTCGGTTGCGTTCACCCGTTTGAATGCGTCTTATGACTTTGGCATGGCCAAGGCCTTGATCGGTTTTGGCCGCACCACGGACGCCGTGTTTGGCGCTGCTGCGGGGGTTGCGACACCTGGCGCTGAAGTGACCGAATGGCAATTGGGTGCTGACGTGCCGGTGGGCAGCGCCTTGACCGTGTCGGGTGGCATTGCCCGCTCTTCGGACAATGTGGTGGCCGGTGATGCGGTTCGCAAGGGTTACAGCCTGGCTGCGGCTTACAGCCTGTCCAAGCGGACCTTGGTTTACACCGGCTACCAGTCTGCGACCAAGACGTTGGCAGGTGTGGACACGGATGCCAGCTTGTTGGCTGTGGGTGTGCGTCACGCATTCTGATCGCGCAGCGTCTGAACTGGCCTTGAGCGGGTTCAGATAAACGAAAAAACCGCTCTTCAGAGCGGTTTTTTTTTCGTGCCCGCGTCCTCGTGAGACACCCTGCGGCGCGTCGTACCAAGTTATTGGGCTGTGGATAACTGCCCCATCACTTGCCGCTCAGAACCCGGCGGTAACCGCGTCTTGACAGGCTTTAGTATCCCAGCCGCATCGCAGATTCAGTTTCTGAATTTCAGCGCTATTTCAGTCAATTAAGAAAATTTTTCTGAATTTTAAAAATTTATAGCTATATTGCACTTGATGGACAAAACAGATCGGAAAATTCTTCAAGTGCTTCAAGCGGACGCCCGGGCCAGCTTGCAAGACATCAGCCAAGCGGTGGGCTTGAGCAGCACGCCGTGCTGGGGGCGCATCAAAAAGATGGAGCAGGCGGGCGTGATCGAGGGTTACACCATTCGCTTGAACGCCCAAGCCATCGGTTTGGGTGACACGGTCATGGTGCAAGTGACTTTGGACAGCCATTCCGACAACACATTGGAAAAATTTGGCGAAACGCTGGCCAGCATTCCTGAGGTGATTGAGGCCTACTTGGTGTCTGGCGAATACGACTACCTTTTGCGCGTGGCCGTCAAAGACACCAAAGACTACGAGCGCTTGCTGCGCGAGCGACTGTACAAAATCAAAGGCGTTCGCCACAGCAAATCCAGCTTTGTACTGCGCACGTTGAAAAGAGCGGATTTGCCGCTGTTTGTCAGCTGACTGACAGCGCAACATTTGCTATTTATTCAGTAGCTGCTGACGCAATTCCGGCAAGGGCTTGCTGCCAATTTGACCCACTTATAAAAAGGTGAGGAAGCCGGAGGTTCAAAGCCAACGCTTTGGGGCCACCCAAGGAACAACTGACGACGGGGGTGGTTTCGCGCTGCCCTTGGGCGCGTGTTTTTACTTGACGAAAACAGCCGTTCAAGACAAGACACGCTCAAGGCTACAACACAGCCCATTGATACCCTCATGGTTCAGGACACGCCTCATGCAGCACGCCCCGCCTACGCTCCCCGAGTTTGAACACTTGTTTGAACACGCGCCCATTTCCCTGTGGTTGGAAGACTACAGCGCGCTCAAGATCTTGTTCAACACCTGGCAAGAACAAGGCGTCGTGGATCTGCGGTCCCACCTTTACCAAACACCAGAGCGCGCTCAACAGTGCGCGCGCTGTTACCGGGTGTTGCGGGTGAACCGCAAGACCTTGACGATCTTTGCGGCGCAGAGTCAGCAAGAGTTGCTCGGGCGCTTGAATGATGTTTTTCGCGATGACATGTTCGAGCCCATGGTGGCGGAGCTCTGCCATTTATGGGACGGCACGTTGGAGTTTTCCAGTGAATCGGTGAATTACGCGCTGGACGGGCGCCGCATGAATGTGCG
>JBAQDW010000436.1:0-5034 GCA_049286445.1 Rhodoferax sp.
GGCGGCTGACCATGCGGGCGGTGGTCACTTTGGCGGCTTCTACAAGGCCATAGATGCGCCGCGCATGGCCGGTCAGGTACTCGCACCAGGCCGCTGCGCGCAGTGCGCTGGTGGCCGTTACCGGGCCAATAGAGCCCTCTGCCAAGTGCAGGATCAGCGCGATGGAGCAGAACAGTTTTTCAAACTTGCCAAAGTGCTGCTGCATCAATGGGTTTTGTTCATTGGCGATGTGCACCGTATGCAGCTCCGTGCACCACTCCACAAAGATGTCTTGCGCTGCGTCGTCAAGGCAGAAGTGGGGCAGCTTCACAAAGTCGTCATAGGGTGTGGCACCGTCTTGCACAGGGTCAAACACGGCCAGCCGGTCGAACAGATCACGCACGGCCTCGCGTGCGCCCTTGACCGGGTAGCGGTCGCGCCATTCCCAAGCAACGGCGTTGGGGTACACCATCACCTGAAAGCGCTGGATGCGGCCATCGTTGTCCAGCGACGTGGTGATACCGGCAAGGTAGCGTTCCAGCAAGTCCGGCTGTATGCCGCCGAACACCGAGATGCACAGATTTTTGATGTGCAGACTGCCACGCCCGATGCGATCAATGTTGAAGCTGGCGGTGCCGTTCCAGCCTTCCAGATAGAAAGCCTTGTCGCCTTCTTTGCCTTCTTTCTCCCAGGAGGCAAGCAGGCCGATCAACTCGTCCCGATAGACCAGCATGCCCTGCGGGTTGTGCACCAGCAAGTCGCCCAGCTTTTCCACGGTGGAGTCGTTGGATTTGAAACGCCGTTCTTTGGGTTCTTCCGGGGGTTGCAGGTCTTGCAGGTCTGCAATGGCGGCGTTCATTTTGAGGTGGTCGCCTTTGCCGCCTGCGGCCTTCTTCATGCTGGCTTTTACGGCGGACTGGTGCGCCTCAAAGGCTGCGGTTTCGGCGGCGAATATCTTCTTGGCATCCTCCAGCTTTTCCGCTTCTTTCGCCTCTAGCCGGTCAAGAAAGCGCGTCACCGTGCCCAGGGCGGGCGACTTCTTGGAAGACGGATCACCCACAATGCCGCCAAATAAATTCGGGGTCACGATCCAGTCGTCTCGACGCTTGGGCTTGATGCCGCAGCGCGCACCAATGACCGAACCCAGGCAGACGACTAGCGCCGCCGCGATGTAGTCCGGCGAACAGGGCATGCGGTCGGCCTCGTCCAGCACAAAGTCGGCCAATGTTGGGGGCAACAAGGTCTTGGCATCGAAGTCCGGCGCGGGAGGCAGGTCGGTTTTTATCTCCTTTGGCTCCGGCCATATGCCTAATTGGCCTGTAGCCCTCGTGGAATGTGCGTAAGCAGCTACTGAATTGATAGCAATATCAATGCACTCCCTTACCGCGTCTGGCCCTGCCAGTTGGTGCAGGTCGTTGAAGTCGGTCATGTCGTTCATGATGTTGTCGCCTTAAACACCGGTACGGCCAGCGTGGCACCCGTTGCTTGCACCGCCGCCGTGGCTTTGGTCATGCCGGGGTTGCCGGGGGTCTGGTGGTCGTCGTCGTCTGCGGCGATGATGATTTTGAGAGCGGGGTACTTGCTGCGCAGTGCCACGGCGACAGCCTCAAGATTGCCCGCATTGAAGGCGACCGCGACGGCGTGGCCGGTGCATTCGTGGATGCTTGCGCCGGTGGCAATCCCCTCGCATACGATCAGCGCGCCCTTGGGTTTGCCGATACCGAAATAGCAACCTTTGACCCTGCCGCCCGACATAAACATCTTGGTGCCGTCCGGTGCGATGGTCTGCAAGCTGTGCACCGTGCCCGCCGTATCACGCATCGGGATCAACAGCTTGTCACCCTCGATCTTTGCGCCATGGGGCTGGATGCCCTTGCGGGTCAGATAGTCGTGCTGGGTGCAAGGCGTGGCTGCCGTCCAGCGCTTGAGTGCGTCGGCTGCTGCCAATTGCTGGCGCTGTGCCAGGTCGTCTTCACGCTGGCGCTGCATGGCCTTGACGCGCTCACGGTGTGCAAACCGTTCCGCTTCGGTCATGGACGTGTCCGCCTTGCTGCACCAGTTTTGCGTAAAGCCCTCGCGCCAGTCTCCAAACGCCCCTGCGGGGATGCCGTCGGTATGCAGCATGTACCAGCCGTTTTTGTGGGTGGGTTTGCCGCTGGTGCTGAAACGGTGGATTACGCCGTCGTCAATGATTTCAGTCGGTGGCGTCAGTCCCGCTGCGGCAATGGCCAACCGGAATTGGTCGATAAGGTCGTTCATACACAGCCTTTCAACGCAACACCCAAGAGGATTGCAACGGCATAGGGCGCGGACTGGACCAGCCAATAGGCGAGGGCATGAAGAGCGGCTTTCATGGCTACAGCCCCCAAGCTGCCATCAGCTCTTTGCGCTTGGTGTGCAGCGTCTCCACCAGCTCGCGGATTTGGGTATCGGTCTTGCCGGAAATGCGCGCAGCATTCAGCGCTTCAATTTCGTTGGACGGCCAGCCGACGGCGCGCGGCCCCAGGCTGACGGGTTTAGTCCACAAGCCTTGTGCAATGCGCAGGTAGATGGTGGAGCGGGAGTAGCCCGATTGGGATTTGGCGGCAGGGATGCGCAGGATGGTGGTCGTCATGTTGGGTCCTCTTTGACGGGTATGGAACAAACTCAGACGCCAGTGTGTTTGGGCGTTTTGGGCGATAAAAGGCCCACGCGGCGGCCTGTCGTGAGTTGTGTTTCAGAGGGGAAAGAGGGGCGTATTGCCTGGAACAAAATGGCGCAAGACGGCGCGTTGTCAGGCGAGAAAGTTGGGCGAAAACTTTCCGCCCAACTATTTCAGGAAAGCATGTGTTTCTTGATGGTGCTGGCGTTGCGACCGTGCGCAATGGCGGTCTTGGCGATCTGCTGCGAGTGCCACACGTCGGATTTATCAGGGTGCGTTTTTTGCAACGCCTTGTATGCCTTCTGCCAATCGGCGTACATGGCTTGCGTGTCGATCTTGCGTGCTTCGCGCTTGGCCGTGCTGGGCGTGTGGCGTGGGTCGGCGGTGGTGGCAGCATCGACCAATTGGCGAATCACCGCAGGGTCCAGCGTGAAGCTGCCATTCTCAAAGCCGATGACATCCGCCAGCGGCATTGCATCCGCACCCACTACCAGCGCCAAATGCCCGTGGACGCGCAGGCACAGCATCTGGGTGCGCTTGTTCCCTCGCGCCATCCCAATGGGCAGCAAACCGTCTTCCGAACGCTGTACGGTGGTTTGCACCAGGCCGAGACTGGCTACAACAAAGCCGCACACCGCTTGGGCATCGCAGCGCCATTGGGCCAGCCGTGCGGCGAGGATGGGCACGCGGTTGGTGTCGCTGCGCTTGTCACACACCACGAAGGATGCGGCGGGCGCATTGGCGCGTGTCACCGTATGCACGGGCATGCTGCTGCATTCTTGCTCGCAGCCAGGGCAGACAACGCTTTTGGCGGGGCGTGCTTTCAACAGCAGGTTCTGTGTCTTCATGGCGGCCACTGCCGCTGCGGGCCACTGGTTCAATTCTTCTGTGCTGACCAAGGTTGCCGTGCCATTGCGCGCGCCTACGCGGCCCAGCAACTCGATCAAGGCGGCTTGCGGCGTCATTCCACCAGTGCAGGTGCCACAGGCGTGGCGGCGTCTGTGGTGGCCAGGTCAGCGGGCTCGCGCGGTTCGATGCCCGAGGCACTGAGCATGTCGCGCAGTCTCAGGCCCAGCTCGTCGTACTTGAGCGAGCAAGAGTTGGGGTAGGTGATATGGATGTTTACCGTCTTGGGTGGCCGGTCGGCCTCTACCACCATGCACACGGCGAGGTCCACTTGGGTGACGCTGTACTGGGCCATGGGCATGGCGGTTTGGATGCGATCCAGCAAAGCGTAAACGGCTTGCGGGTCTTGGCTGGTGTCGGCTTCCAGCGAGATGCGTTCGCCTCGGGTGGCCCGTGACGACAGGCGCAGCTTCTTGACGACAACGCTTTCAATGCCGCTGCCCAGGTCGTAGGTGAAATCAAAATTGCGCTGCATCAACGGCCCCAGGTCATACACCCGCGAGTCTTTGGGGTCGGGCGGCAGTTCGGGCAATTGCAGAATGGCAGCGGCAAACATGGCTTGCAGCGGCTCTATGGCCTTAAAGGAGCCGCGAAAGTTCAGGTCCAGCGAACCTTCAGACTGCGAGTAGACAAAGACAACCTCAAACGCAGGGTTGTGCGGTCGAATGCCAAACTGCCCGTTTTCCCACTCGGGGCTTTGCTGTGAATAGTCTTCGGGGTAGGCAAAGAAGTAGTCGCGCTCACCCCGGCGATAGGGCTCCACCACGCAGTTGTTGCCCCGGCCCTCGGTGTGGTGAAAGTAGGTGCGGATACTGTTGGCCAGCTTCTGGATGCTGGCGGCATTCACTTGAGCGGCGTTGTGCGGCAGGTTCTTGCGCTTGCGCCAGTGGGACAGCGTGTCTGCATGGTAGAAGTGCATGGCACCACGCCAAAACAGGTTGTGGTCCAGATACGTGACCATGGCGCGCTCAAAGTGGTTGGCCATAGCGGCCAGCTTTTCAGTGAAGGCATTGGAAGCGTTGGGGTCGGCGTCTTGGGCCAGGTGCCATTGGGCCTCGTCCACAATGGCGTGACAACCTTTCTCGCAACTCAGCTCAAAGATGTCGCGAAACTCCGCATCCATGGGGTTGCGCTGGACTTCGGGCAATGCCAGCCAGGCAGCAAACAAGTCGTCGTGCCGGGTCTCTGACATGGCGGCAAAGTCGAACTCGCCAAACACGGCGCGCCCAGCAAAGTAACGGGCCAACAGCGCGTTGGGCATTTGCCGGAAAAAGGCTTTAGTCGAGTAATTACGGGTCATGTTGTCTCCCTGCTGAAAAGGTGAATCAGCGTTGAGCCAACGCCATCGGACGCCTCTGAGCTTTGTTGTACAGTGCAGTAGATCCACAGTACAAATGCTGTATCGGGTAACACCATGGCCACCACCAAAACCACCACACTGACTTTTCGTATTGAGCCGGGGCTAAAAGATGCGGTGCGCGCCGCCGCTGAACTGGAACACCGGAGCA
>JBAQDW010000437.1:0-11364 GCA_049286445.1 Rhodoferax sp.
TTGTTGGAAACGATCACGGACAAGTGCGAGGATGTCGCTAATTTAATCGAGGGAATCATCCTCGAGAATTCCTGATTTAGGCGGGTTTGACGATGGAAACTGTACAAGCTGCGCTTTGGGTAGTAGGTCTGCTGGTTATTCTCGCACTGTTGTTCGACTTCATGAATGGCTTTCATGACGCTGCCAACTCAATCGCAACGGTGGTTTCAACGGGCGTTCTTCGGCCTGGACAAGCTGTTCTTTTTGCTGCATTTTTCAATTTTGTGGCGATTTTCATTTTTCACTTGAGCGTCGCAGCAACGGTGGGAAAAGGAATTGTGGAGCCTGGTATTGTGGACACGCACGTGGTGTTCGGCGCCTTGCTTGGCGCGATTTCCTGGAATTTTTTAACTTGGTACTACGGTATTCCGAGCAGCTCTTCGCATGCCCTGATTGGGGGTATTGTGGGTGCTGCCGTCGCAAAAGCGGGAACCGGCTCACTGCTGAGTGCTGGCATTTTGAAGACCGTTGCCTTTATCTTCATCTCACCTTTGTTAGGATTCCTCTTGGGTTCTTTGATGATGGTGCTGGTCGCTTGGTAGTTCCGACGCGTACGGCCTATGAAGGCGGACAAATGGTTTCGACGGCTTCAACTCCTGTCCGCCGGTGCCTACAGCTTGGGTCACGGCGGGAACGATGCGCAAAAGACCATCGGTATCATTTGGATGTTGCTGATCGCAACGGGCTACTCAACGGTGACAGAGCAATCCCCACCGATTTGGGTCATTGTTTGTTGCTACACCGCTATCGGTGCTGGCACGATGTTTGGTGGTTGGCGAATTGTGAAAACCATGGGGCAAAAAATCACTAAATTGAAACCCGTGGGTGGTTTCTGTGCTGAGACGGGTGGGGCAATGACCCTGTTTTTGGCCACGATTTTGGGCATCCCTGTCTCGACAACCCATACCATCACTGGCGCTATTGTTGGTGTTGGCTCGGTTCAGAGAGCCAGTGCGGTTCGGTGGGGTGTCGCCGGTAATATTGTTTGGGCATGGGTTTTGACGATCCCAGCCAGTGCCATCGTGGCCGCAGCCGCGTACTGGCTTAGCCTCCAGTTGTTTTGATCCTGCCATCTATCTACTGAGAAATTTTGCGAGCCTCTTCCACTTGGTACTCGAAATAGCGCTGAAAGCTGAATGCAATACTGCTCATCAGCGCTGTTGTCCCCAACAGCAATGAGAGCACGAGCGCACCAATCGTCAACCATTTCGTTTTCCCTGGCGACGCCTCTGGAGGCAAGGTTGGATTGAATTTGGCATTCCATTTTTCGGGGGGGGTCAGCCCATAGACAATGGCAGTTAACGCGCAGCCCGCGATGGTGAATCCGAGCATTGGAATGAGGACCCAACTCCACTGATCGTCTAAGCCGTACTGTTTGACCCGTTCGATGCCGTAAAGTCCAACGGCGGTCGGTAAGGGCAATAGCCAACCCAATAAATCATTAAAACCAAACAAATATAAGCGGTGAAGGCCCAGCGGACCACCGAGAAATGCAAGCCAGCATGCTGTTGTTTTTTTTTTCATGAAAAGGAGATCAGTGTGTATTTGATGGGTGTGGTCACGCGCGAGTATCTCGGACGGGATTAACCGCTTGTTTTCGTCAAAGTTTGATTCATGATTTTAGGGTGCGACGGTATTGTCAATCGCAATGCTGCTCGCCCACTTCCTGATCAGAGCGTGACGTCGTCAATTTGACGACCTGCGTCTCGGCCAAGCTGGGACGATTGCAATCGCGTATGGTGAATCAAGCTCGCTGCAGGTGACGGGTTATAATTGAAGGCTATTCAGTGTGTCGCTGGCCGGGTGGTCATGTCGCGTGTCTCAAGCGCTGGATTTGTGCTGAATCAATGGTGAATTTTTTCACCTCCCTAAGGATTAATCATGGTCGTCATCCGACTCGCCCGTGGCGGTGCAAAAGCACGCCCGTTTTTTAATATTGTTGTTGCTGACAAGCGCACCCGCCGCGACGGCCGCTTCATCGAGCGCATTGGTTTCTACAACCCAAGCGCAACGGCCAACGAAGAGAGCATCCGTATTGCGCAAGATCGCTTGACTTACTGGCGCAGTGTGGGTGCCCAAGCCTCTCCTACGGTTGAGCGTTTGGTCAATCAAGCGGCCAAAAAAGCGGCCTGATCACTGTGATGCTGCCTGGCCTCGACACTGCTGTTTTACCGGCAGACGCTATCGAAGTTGGGCGCATTGCTGATGCCTGGGGCATCAAAGGTTGGTTCAAAGTCCTGCCTTACAGCGCCGATTCAGAGGCGCTTTTTTCATCTAAACATTGGTTTCTTTTGCCCTCAGAAAAAGGTGCAAAAACGTTTACGGGCGTCGGACAGATGTCCATCAAAGAGGCCAAAACCCATTCCGGTACGGTGGTTGCCTGCGCCAACGGCGTAGATGACAGAAGTGCGGCGGAGGCATTGCGCGGTGCCCGTATTTACGTGTCCCGAATGCACTTTCCTGCATCAAAAAAAGATGAATACTATTGGGTCGATTTGATTGGTTTGAGTGTGGTGAACCGCGAAGGAATCGCCCTGGGCGTAGTTCGAGAACTGCTGTCAACAGGAGCTCAAACTGTCTTGGTTATTGACTATGACCATGAGGGCAAGCTGTTAGAGCGAATGATCCCCTTTGTTGCCGTGTATGTCGATGAAGTTGATTTGGCTGGGCACCGTGTTCTTGTGGACTGGCAGGCTGATTATTGAGGGTGACGCCATGCGGTTCGACGTCATAACCTTATTTCCAGAACTATTTGCTCCCTTTTTGACCACCGGCGTAACCCGGCGTGCGTACGAGTCAGGGTTGGTCGACGTGCGCTTGAGCAACCTCCGCGACTTTTCTGAAGGCAATTACAAGCGGGTTGATGATCGCCCCTTTGGCGGCGGACCCGGTATGGTCATGCTGGCCGAGCCACTGTCCCGATGCCTTGCTGAAATTCAAGTACAGCGCCAAGATCGCCCTCCTGTCGTCTTGTTTTCTCCCGTTGGCAAACCAATGAACCACGGTATGGTGACCCGATGGGCGGCAAGCGAGGGTGCGGTGCTGGTCTGTGGGCGCTACGAGGGCATCGATCAGCGGTTTATTGATGAATATGTGACTGAGCAAATCAGCTTGGGTGATTTTGTTCTCTCGGGGGGCGAGATTGCGGCGATGGCATTAATGGACGCAGTGGCGCGTTTGCAGCCCGGCGTGTTGAATGATGAAGGTAGCCACCAGCAGGATAGTTTTAATCCGAAACTCGATGGTCTTCTGGATTGTCCTCATTACACACGACCTGAGGTTTGGCATGATTTAAAGACGCCTGATGTCTTGCTTTCAGGTCACCATCGCCAAATTGAGCGTTGGCGTCGTGAACAAAGTCTGCTGATCACTGAAGAAAGGCGGCCTGAATTAATTGAGAGTGCACGACAAGCCAAGTTTCTTGACTCAAGGGATGAGCGATTCCTTGAAACGCAAGCCTTACTCAACAAACGAAGCAAGTGAAATCGCAATCTAAGCGGGCTATAATAGAAGGCTATTCGATCCTCTAGGTGGCCGTTTCTTTGCAATTGCAGGAAGGCATTGTGTCAATTTCGGCACAGGCGCACCCAAGATCATTTGAGGTAATTATGAATTTGATCCAAATCCTTGAGCAGGAAGAAATTGCTCGTCTCGGTAAAACCATTCCCGAGTTCGCCCCCGGCGACACGGTTGTTGTGAGCGTGAACGTCGTTGAGGGCACACGCAAACGCGTCCAGGCTTACGAAGGTGTTGTGATTGCCAAGCGCAATCGTGGCTTGAACAGCGGTTTCATCGTTCGAAAGATTTCCAGCGGTGAAGGTGTTGAGCGCACGTTCCAAACTTACAGTCCGTTGATTGCTGGCATTGAAGTCAAGCGTCGCGGCGATGTGCGTCGCGCCAAGCTCTACTACTTGCGCGATCGCAGCGGTAAATCGGCTCGAATCAAAGAAAAATTGCCAGCACGCAAAGTTAAGACAGTCGCTGCTTAATTCAGCATGTTTTGAGAAAGCCGCCCAAGTTATGCTTGTGGCGGTTTTTTTACGTGTAGATTGTGGAGAGAAGTTTTTTGAGCACACTTAACCCCATCGCGGCGACATCCGTCCTACCGGCCTTCGATCCCCAGTTGATCCCGATTGACGGCGTTGACTTTCACTTGCCTGCCGTGTCTCTGGCAGCGCTTTGCCCTGACGCTTTACGGTGCCGCTTCGCCTCCCCGCCCCAGTGGGAACCCGAAGTGCATAGTGAACCGAGTTTTTTGTCACGCCTTCCCTCACGGGCCTCCGTTCTAATTCCCATTGTGATGCGAGACCGCCCTTCAGTGCTGCTGACAGAGCGAACCAAGCACTTGTCATCGCATTCCGGACAAATTGCGTTTCCCGGTGGCAAGGCGGATAAAGATGATGCCAGTCCCGTCGCTACTGCGCTTAGAGAGACCTTTGAAGAGATCGGTTTACCCGCCTCATTTGTTCAAGTGTTAGGTGAACTGCCACTCTATGTCACTGGTTCCGCGTTTCTGATCACCCCTGTCGTGGCCTTGGTCAGGCCGGGATTCACACTGGCACTCAACGACTTTGAGGTGGCAGATGCTTTTGAGGTTCCTCTCGATTTTCTAATGAATCCGTCTCACCACCAGCGCCACAGCTTTGAATGGGAAGGGGTGCGAAGGGAATGGTTTTCCATGCCTTATCAGGATCAATCTGTGCAACGTTACATCTGGGGTGCCACTGCCGGCATGCTCCGCAATTTCTATCGCATGCTGTCGGCGTGAAACCACCCTGCCGCTATGATGAATAGATGAGCTTCATCTCCCTGCTTTTTGCACTGCTTTTAGAGCAGGCCCGTCCCCTTGGAAAAGGCAATCTGATTCACGCCGCGATTCGCACCTGGGTGCGCTGGTCCAGTCGTAGCTTTGATGCGGGAAAGATCTACCAGGCGGGGTTGGCATGGTCATTTGCCGCATTGGGTCCCTCTTTGGCATCGCTGGGCATTTACTGGGTTCTGATTGTTTTTGTTGGATGGCCCGTTGCCATGGTTTGGACTGTGCTGGTGCTCTACAGCACATTGGGATTTCGGCAGTTCAGCTTTCACTTTACGGAGATAAGAGATGCGCTGGCTGACGCGGATGAGGACCGAGCGCGTGTGCTGTTGGCGCAGTGGCAACAAATTGACGCCAGTGAATTGCCACGGACTGAAATTGTTCGCCACGTGATAGAGCACTCTGTATTGGAGGCGCATCGCCATGTGTTTGGCGTGTTGGCTTGGTTTTCGGTACTGGCCGCTTTAGGCTTAGGTCCTAGTGGCGCTGTGCTGTACCGGCTCAGCGAATTTGTCGCCCGTTATTGGCAGCATAAGAGTGTTCAGCACCACCAGCCGGTCAGCCCCGCTTTGCAAACAACTTCTCTCAAAGCTTGGTTTGTGATCGATTGGCTTCCTGCGCGGATCACCGCCGTCAGTTTTGCCGTGGTGGGAAGTTTCGAGGAGGCTATTGACGCATGGCGCAACTATTCATTGGGCTCTCACGTCGATAACGATGGGATCGTGCTGGCCGCAACATCCGGCGCAGTGAATATTCGCCTAGGGAGGTTTGCAGGTCTTTTTCCTTCATCTGATGAGACTGGGCCTGGGAACGGTTATGGGGTCGTGGAGAGGACTGGCAATCCAGACAAACGGCAGATTCCGGAGCCCGCACATTTGGCGGTGATCGTCGGTCTGGTTTGGCGCTCGGTGGTCATGTGGATGGTCTTGTTGGCCTTATTGACTCTGGCGCGGCTGCTGGGATAGATGGTTTTGAGCCTAATATTTTCGGATTTCGCTTAATTCATTGAATAGATCGCTATATATTTTATAGCGGTTTGCGCTTACTCCATCAGGGCTACCATCTGGTTTGACTGCAGAGCGAACACCGCAGGTCGGCTCATGCAAATGGGTGCAGTTGTAGAACTTGCAATGCGCAACATGGGGCTTCAAGTCAGGCATGTAGGCGGCAAGTTGAGCAGGATCGATGTGATTCAATCCAAATTCCTGAAAACCTGGAGAGTCGATGATGGCCGTTGTTTTTTCCGCATCCACCCAGTACCAGGTGGTGCTTGTGGTGGTGTGCTTTCCGGCATTCAGCGCTTGCGAGATTTCACCGGTTTGAGCCAGCGCACCGGGTGCCAGTAAGTTAATCAAAGTGCTTTTTCCCGCGCCGGAGGGGCCCAAGACCAGTGTGGTCTTGCCCTGAAGCAGTTTCAACAGTTCAGCGCGATCTACGTCCGTGGATTGACGAAGCGACAGCGGCAGCACGCTGTAATGCATTTGACGATAAGGGCGAAGCCATTCCCAAGCCCGAGCAAATGGCACCACCAGATCGCTTTTGTTCAACGCAATAATGGGCGTGATGTGTTCCGCCTCGGCGGCGATCAACGCCCGTGAGAGCTGACTGCTGGAGAACTCAGGCTCTGCCGCAATCAGAATCAGCACCTGATCCAGATTGGCTGCAAAAGATTTGGTTCGGACCTCATCTTGGCGGTAAAAAAGATTGCGCCTGGGCTCGATTTTTTCGATGGTTCCCTCGTCGCGCGAGGCTTGCCAAAGCACTTGGTCACCCACGACTCCTTGACTCTTCTTACCGCGAGAGTGGCAAATCAGTCGCTGCCCCTCTTTTGTCTCCACTAAAAAATGTCTGCCGTAATTGGCGATGATCAAGCCGGGAGACAGCGTGGCGCGTTCCATCAGTGAGAGGCCTTTTTAGCGATGTTCTTCATGCCAGCAGGGCCTCGATTTGGGTAGCACATTCAAAGTCGGTGGCGGAGATGCCCTTCACATCGTGGGTGCTGAATCGAACCACGCTTCGGTTGTAATGAACCGACATATCCGGGTGGTGGTCTTGGGCATTTGCAATAAAAGCGACAGCGTTTACGAAGCTGATAGTTTCATAATAATTGGCAAAAGTGAAAGTCTTTTCTATGGCCACGGTCGGACCGTCACCCGTGAGTTGCCAGCCTTGCAAATGACTTATTTTTGCTACTATTTCCGTAGCGTTTAGCGCACGTCTAGTCTGGTTAGAGCAGTCTTTTTTCTTCAACATGGAGTTCATTTGGAGGGGTTCCGTAAAGTGGGTGTTATCTCAGGCCGTCATACGCGAGAGTCGTTCAGAAGCCGGGGGATGAGAGTAGTAAAACTGAACAAAGACAGGATCCGGTGTCAGCGTTGAGGCGTTGTCTTCATAGAGCTTGAGCAATGCAGAGGCCAAGTCTCGCCCACTGGTCTTCTTTTTGGCATAAGCGTCTGCCTCAAACTCGTGTTGGCGGGACAAGCGTGTGAACAGAGGGCTAATGAAGAAAGTGAAAGCAGGAATAACCAGCATGAACAGCAGCAGCGACAGCGCGCTGTTAGAGGAGTCCAGGTTGGGGTAAACGCCTAACCCAGTGAAAAACCACACCTTGTCAGCCAACCAACCCAGCAGTGCCAATCCCAGCAGACTCATGGCAAACATAGACACGATGCGTTTCAACACATGCCTGTGCGTGAAATGCCCCAGTTCATGCGCCAGAACTGCATCAACTTCATCAGCAGACAGTTTGGCCAGCAAGGTGTCGTAGAAAACCACTCGTTTGCTGGCACCGAACCCTGTGAAGTAGGCATTCGCATGCGCACTGCGTTTACTACCGTCCATGACGTAAAGTCCTTTGGCGGCAAAGCCGCACCGCTCCATCAAGGCAGTAACGCGGCTTTTCAATGTCTCGTCACTGAGTGGCGTGAATTTATTGAACAGCGGTGCAATGAAACTGGGGTAGATCAACAGCAATAGCAAATTGAACCCCATCCACACGATCCATGTCCAAAGCCACCACAAACTGCCAGTCGCGTCCATGACCCACAAGATCAGGGTGGCAATCGGCAGTCCTATCACTGCAGCCAAACCGCCGGATTTGAGTAAGTCCAGTAGCCAAAGGCGGGTGCTTGTTTTGTTGAAACCAAAGCGGCTTTCGACGACGAATGTTTGGTACCAGCTGAGAGGCAGTTCTAGCAGCCCATTGATAACCAAAAAAGCGGCGATGAGTGCAAGTTGCTGAGTCAGACCACCCCCCAAGGCGCCCATGAGGGCCGCATTGAGAAATGACATGCCTCCTAACAACGTCCAGCCCAAGAGCAAGGTTGTTCCCAGCGCCAATTCAATGAGACCCAAGCGTGCTTTAGCCAACGTGTAATCGGCTGCTTTTTGATGAGCAGCCAAGGTAATGGTGTTCGCAAAGACGGTGGGTACTTCTTGGCGATGTTGAGCCACGTGACGAATTTGCCTGGAGTTCAGCCAAAGTTTTAGCAGCAGTCCTGCTGCCAGCGTGACAGCCAAGAGGAGCGTAAGCAACAAAGAGGGGTCGAAAAGGGAAGGGGATTCGGGCATGGCGCCTGAGTTTAGGTCATCGGTGACAATTCAGAGATGGACTCTACTAACGCCCCCTTAAGCCACAACTTGTTGAAGAAGTCGGATTTGAACCTCATTTGGTTGGACTGCGAAATGACGGGCTTGTATCCAGACATTGACCGCATCATCGAGATTGCCGTCGTTGTGACTGGTCCGCATTTAGAGACGAGGGTGGAAGGCCCCGTGCTGGTTATTCATCAAAATGAGGCGCAGCTGGACCAAATGGACGCTTGGAATAAAGGAACACATGGCCGCAGCGGTTTGATTGAAAAAGTCAAGGCGAGTAGGATGACCGAGCAAGAGGCAGAGGAGCGACTGATTGGTTTTTTGAGTCAGTATGTTTCGAAGAATGGTTCCCCTTTGTGCGGCAACAGCGTTGGGCAAGACCGCCGTTTTTTGGTGAAATATATGCCTAATCTAGAGGCGTTTTTTCATTACCGCAACTTGGATGTCAGCACGCTCAAGGAGTTGTCCAAGCGATGGCGCCCTGACGTACACAGCGCATTCAAGAAACAGCAGAAACACACGGCCTTGGCCGATGTGCATGAGTCAATTGATGAGCTCGAGCACTACCGTGATCATTTCCTTAAATTAAATGATTAAGTGTTAACCCGAATTGATGGTATAGTCCAAGGCTGCGCTGCAAACAGTAGTGCATATTTGTACATCTCCCTTCATTCACTGGGTCCAAGCCGGTTCAAATTGAATCAGCTTAAGAAGGGCCCCCAGCGCTGATAGAACTCATTTTCTGAGTCAGAGCAGGTTCCGTTTGATGGTTGATGTTTTTTAACCATTGACGGAGCAATCGCATCTCTTGCGATGCTCGCGTGTGAGTAAATTCATGACTGACGCTATTCAAGCGGCAGGCGACTTTTCGCCTGCCGAAATTATTTCCAATGACGTTTCCGCTGTCATCGACAACGCGGCCACTGCGTCCGTGTCCGATGTCAAGGAGACACCTGATGTGCCCAATGGCTTCGTCACTCTGGGTCTGGCCCCTGAATTGATTCAGGCTGTGAAGGATCTGGGCTTCACGCAGCCCACTACAGTGCAATTGAAAACCATCCCTTTGGCGATGCAGGGCGTTAGCGCGTCCGGCGAAGCCGCTCGGTTTATCGACTTGATGGTGTCCAGTCAAACAGGCAGTGGCAAGACAGCGGCATTTTTACTGCCCGTGCTGCACACACTCTTGACACAGCGCGCCGATGCTGAAGCGCAAGAGCGGGCTGATTATGAGAAAGCGGTCGCCGAAGCCGCTGCTAACGGTGAGGCGCCTCCCAAGCGTGCCAAGCGCAAAGATCCGACCAATCCTCGTCATTTCACACCTGCAACACCTGGTGCGTTGATTGTTTGCCCAACGCGCGAGTTGGCGCAACAAGTTGCCCACGACGCGATTGACTTGGTTCAGCATTGCCGTGGTTTGCGTGTTGCCAATGTGGTCGGCGGTATGCCTTACCAGTTGCAATTGGCCAAGTTGCAAAACGCCAATTTGGTTGTGGCGACACCTGGTCGTTTGCTTGATTTGCAACGCTCGATGCAAATCAAGCTGGACCAAGTTCAGTTCTTGGTTGTGGACGAGGCAGACCGCATGTTGGATCTGGGCTTCTCCGATGATTTGGCTGAAATCAATCAGTTAACCATTCAGCGTAAGCAAACCATGATGTTCAGCGCGACCTTTGCGCCACGCATTCAGCAATTGGCATCCCGCGTAATGCGCGAGCCACAAAAGCTGCAAATTGACTCGCCACAAGAAAAACACGCCAACATCAGCCAGAAGCTGTTCTGGGCCGACAACGCTCAGCACAAACGCAAATTGCTCGATCATTGGTTACGTGACACCACGATCAATCAAGCGATTGTCTTTGCCAGCACTCAAATTGAATGCGATGGCTTGGCTAATGATCTGCAGCAAGAAGGATTCTCTGCTGTTGCCCTGCATGGCGCTTTGAGTCAAGGTCTGCGTAATCGCCGTCTGATGGCCTTGCGTCAAGGACAGGTACAGATTCTGGTAGCGACCGATGTGGCGGCTCGTGGTATCGACGTGCCGACAGTGACTCACGTGTTTAACTTTGGTTTGCCCATGAAAGCCGAGGATTACACGCACCGCATTGGTCGTACAGGCCGCGCGGGTCGTGACGGTATCGCCGTAACATTTGCCGAGTTCCGCGATCGCCGCAAGATCATGGACATCGAGTACCACAGCAGCCACACCTTCAAGGGTGAGACTGTTGAAGGCCTTGAGCCCCAACAACGCTTCCCTGATTCACGTCCCGGCAGCAACATGGGTGGCCGTGGTGGCAACGACAACTTCTCGCGTGATCGCAAGTTTGGTGGCGGTGGTCGCTCCAATGGCGGTGGCTTCGGCGGTGGTGGTCGCCCAGGTGGTTTCCAAGATCGCAACGCGGCTGGTCCTCGCATGGGTGGTGGTGACTTCCAAAACAATGGCAATGCGGGTTTCGCGCAGCGCGACAGCCGCAGCGGCGGCGCACCTGAGAACTTTAGTTATGAGCGCAAGGGTGGTTTCAATGACCGTTTTGCCGGCTCTCGCAACGAAGGTTCTGCACCTCGCGGTGATTTTGGTGCCCGCAAGCCGGCATTTTCCAAGCCTGCCGGCGGTGGCAAAGTTTTTGTTCCTCGCGATGCGCAGAAGCGCTTCAACAAGACTGATCGCTAAGCGCGTTTAGTCAGTTTAAAAGCCCGCTGGTTCATTTCCAGCGGGCTTTTTTTTCATGTGCGCCCGGCATGGGCACATTCCCGGAGGTGCAAGTCCTCCCGCGAGCTGGTCACAGTGAGCGAGGTGAAGCGCAACTGCATAAGGGTGACCGAATGTGGGAAGGAAGCGTGGATCGTAAATTGCGAGCCGATGTACAAGAGCCGTATAGACAGCGCTGTCGAGCAAGGCGAGCGGGCATGAACAT
>JBAQDW010000438.1:0-7871 GCA_049286445.1 Rhodoferax sp.
CTGCGCTCACAGGAATGCCCTGGAAAAACCTGTGCAATGGCAATTCAACTTGCCCAAGGCCCGCTCGAAGATGGCCTGGGTTTACCCCGATCTGCATCAGCGTGAATCAAGTTGACTGTCTACTAGGGAGGCGACGCCATGATCGTTGAGATCAGCAGTGGCAAAGGGGGCTTCAAACTCTACCTGGAACATGGGCAAAAGAAAGGTCGTGAGCGACATCGTGACCAACTGGATCAGCGTAGTGCGCTGGCGGGTGATCTTTCTGTTTTTGAGCTGGCAACATCGTTAGGGGAGGGTGATGGTTACAAATACGACCACATCACGTTCTCATTTTCAGAAAATCACGTGTCAGATGAGGTCTTGCAGCTGGCAGTGGATGAGTTCCGTGAACACGCCTTAGCGGCTTGGCCACAAGAAGACCGGCACCGGATCGCGTTTTATGCCGAGGCACATCGTCCACGCATGATGAGCTACATGAATTCGGAAACAGGGCAGTCGGTGGTGCGCTTGACGCACATTCATATCGGCCTTGGCAAGCATGACCTACTCACTGGCCAAGCTATTGCACCACTCGGCTTCCTTGGCCATCCGTCAGATAACCTGAAATATATCGATGCGTGGCAAGAGTCATTCAATTCCCGACACGGTCTGTCCAGCCCAAAGGACAACCCAAAAATCGCACCCGCAGATGCTGTGGATATTTTGGCGCGGTATAACGGGCACCGGCCGGATGCACTGGGCACCTTCAATCAACAGAAATCCGCTTTTGAATTGACGCTGCAAAAAGAGATCATTGCTCAAAATGTCACCACATGGGATGGTTTGGGTAAGTTGCTTTCTGCTTACGGCACCGTGTCAAAAATACGGGCCGACCAATTCAATGAGTGCTACCGAATCAAGCCCAGTGGCGCGGACCGGGCGATGCGACTTCAAGGGGTCTTCTTTCAGCGCCAGTTCATTGAGCGCCCCACGATTGAAAAAGTTGAAATTCTGACCAGTAAAGCCAAAGCGGCCTATCTGGAACAAATGCAGCCGCGCAAAGAGCCTGAGTACCTCGCCAAGACGCTGACGCAATGGCATAGCACCAAAGCCCGGGAGCTGCGCTACCTGCACACAGGCAGCGCGTTCTTCAGAGATGTGTACCTCCCAGCTGACAGACCAACGCGTACCGAAATTCTCAATAACCTCGAAAGGCAAGCCCATGGCGTCACCCGTTCTACACATCACCCCAACAGGGCACTTACCCCCACCAGAAATCGCGTGCCGGGAATGCCCATACGCGACATGGATGCAATTCAAAACAGGAGTGAAATGCTACTGCGCGACGACACAGGCGTGGATGTACGAGCCTCAACTGCCAGAGAGTCAATGGGTGTTGGCCTGCGACCGGCAGATGCAGGACTTGGAGGAAGAATTGGCGCCAAACGCCATGTCGCCAATTTCACAAACCAAACTGCTGGACTGACCCAGCCTTCCAGCGTGCTTGCACGGGTGCAAGCCGACCTGAGCGAGCGATATGCGCAAGCGGCAGACAAAGAAAAATACGCCGAGATTCGTAAAAATATCGACTGCACCCAGCTCCTGAACCGCCTCAGCCATTCGCACGAGATCGATCCTGCGCTTTACCAAGTGGCGACGGCCAAAGACTGAACGCCGCGCATCCAATGCGGATCACGCGCCCTGAGCCCGAGTGACTTCTTGCTCAAAGAGCTGAATTTGCCCTGGCGGGAGGCTGCGCCAATCTTGCGAACGACCTACGAGCACCAAATTGGCAAGCTGGTGACACCCGCCCGGGTAGCCGCCACCACAAACTCACTTTGGCTCGAATTCAAAGCGGCCCAACTGGCCGACAAACCCGTCATTGCAGCGCACTTGCAAGCGTTTGACGCCGAGACCGGCAAGTTGCGCAATGCGCTGGCGGTCCGTCTCAAAAATGACAGCACTGATGCCCTGTCGGGGTTGTTAGGTGCCAATCGAAAGGCCACTCAATCACTTCAAAAGTTGGCCGTGGCCACGGCCAAAGCCGAGTTCAACGACGAGCGACGAGCACGCCGAAAAACCATCCGACCACTCCAGGCGCAGGCATGGAGACTGTTCTTGCACGAACTTGCCCAGGCGGGTCATGAGGACGCGCTGGCTGCATTGCGAAAACTCGATGACACGGCTCGTGCAGCGCCTGCGCAGTCGATCACCGGCACGATTCATCTTGACGACGAGGATGACAAAAAACGCCGCCGAGCCCGAAAGGCTGATTCAGCATTCGTACTCAAAGCACTCACGTATGTTATTGCCACCAATGGCGACGTTACCTACAGCCGGCACGGCCATGCCGTGCTCAGGGATGAGGGGCGACATTTGTCGGTACTCGATCCGAACGACCAGGAAGCCATCGAGGCCGCGTTGCTATTGGGTCGTGAAAAATTCGGCACTACGCTGGCGCTAAAGGGATCACCTGAATTTCAACAGCGGGTCGTCGCCGTAGCCGTCGCCAAAGGCATCCCCGTCAAGTTTGTCGATCCGCAACTGGATGCGCTGCGCCTGCGCTTGATCGATGAGGTCCGCCAACCAGGTGCCATTCAACATCCACCCGTGCAGCGAGAAGAACTCGCACCAGCAGTACCCGAATTGCCAGTACAACCCACTGCTTCCGAATGGATCGGTTCGCAGTCTAAAGCAGCCGTGTGGCCATACACGAAAAACGACTCTTCAGTTCAGTACATCGTTCTGTACGTTGCCGCTGATGGCGTTGTGATTGACCACGGCAGGGGCAATATGGCGATTTACCCTTTGCCGGACGGAATTTCGGTGCAATCTGGGGATCGGGTGGTTATTGGATGGGAGGGGCGACTTAGCCTGCCAGCAGCACCTGATCTGAGCGACAAAAAATCTGTTGAGCGCTAAAAAAATTTGGATTGTGTTTTTCCTCTTTCCATGTAAGCACGGATTCCGTGCTATATTAGGGGTGAAGAAATCCACTTCAAATTCATGAAAGAGCTTCGTGTTCAAAAAAGCCAGTCCAACCCAGCAAGAAATTCGAGATGCGCGTGCTGATTCGGGCTTGTCTCAGGCGGATGCCGCCGCGTTGATTTATTCAACGCGACGTACGTGGCAGGACTGGGAGGCGGGGGTGGCGAGCATGCACCCCGGACTTTGGGAACTGTTTGAGCTGAAAAGGCCAAGGCCGAAGCCCAAAGTGGAGCAGTGGTGGTGAGTATTCGGGCACAAGCGAGGTTGCACCCCCGCTTGTGCTCTGGCCAAAAAAACCTGTTTAGGAGTTCATCATGGTTAAGACGAATTTTAACGAGGTCACTGGTTTCTCGCTTTATCGCGGTGATGACGCCAGTCTTTTTCTGCCAACGGCCATCATGGAACAGCTGGAGGAGCAAGCGCAAGCTGCCCTGATTGTTAGAGTTGAGGAAGAAGCAAAAAGAAATCAAGCCGTTGCCGACGAGAAAAAGCAGATGCAGCGGGCCAGCCCAGTGGGAAAAGTGGCCAAGTTTGAGCCTGGGGCGCGAGATATTGAAATCCTGACTCCTTCTGCGATGTCGGAATTGCTGGACAACGTATTTCGGATGGACTCCGTTCAGAGGCAAACCGCCAAACGAGTCAACGACAAATTTGATAGCACCGGAAATCGGTACCGCACTATTCCTGCCATCAAATCCGCTGACATTTTGGCGTTGACCGCGCAATTCGAGAACATGGCGGAACCGATCAAACAGTTGGCGGGCGAGGTGGAACTGATGAGTCGACTGCCCGCCAGGGAGTTTCAGATCACGCCGATCCTGCTGTTGGGCGGGCCGGGAATCGGAAAAACTGCGTTTGCCATGGCACTGTCGAAAACTCTTGGCGTGCAATTCAAAAAAATCAACGGTGCCGAACCGTCATTCGCATTGAGTGGATCGCACCCGACGTGGACAAAATCTGCCCCGGGTATCGTGATGGAGCAGTTGGCCTTGCACGACTGTGCCGCACCTCTGTTTTTGGTGGATGAAGTTGACAAACCAAGTGGTGACCGCTACCCCCTTTCAAGCGCGCTGTTGAACCTGCTCGAACCAGAAAATGCGACGGCCTTCCAGGATGAATTTTTTCAGGTAAATCTCAATGCACGGCACGCCATCTGGATACTTACTGCAAACACGACTGAAGGCATCAGCGCGCCATTGCTGTCGCGAATGAATGTATTCAACATTCCGTCACCTGGCATCCAACAGCGCAGCCGGATCATCGAGGCTGAGTTGGAAAAACTGCGCACGCGCACGGGTGCAGACGTAAAAGCCGCAGAGGGTGAAGTAAGGCTTCTGGCCGGACTTTCCAATTTGGATCTACGGCAGATTACGCGGATCGTTCGGGACGGTTTCATTGTGGCCTTGGGGCAAGAGCATCGACACTTGATTTTTGATGTTCTGGGACACATCCAATGGGAGGCATCAGGGGCCGGCGATGTCACGCTTCATTGAGTCTGGGTAAGGCCAGCTCCTGGCTCGTCCGCACAGCAACAGCGACGATATTCTCTTGTTGGCGGCGCTGGCGCAGCTTGAAACAACCAGCCCCTATCTCAAACAATAAAATTTGGAAAAAATCATGATCCCTGTCCTGTCACTTGACATCATCAAGCTTTCGCCCGGCCGATACGAAGCCCGTTGCGATGGGTATACGGCCTCTCCCACTCCACACGAGTCCATTGCAGAGGCTCTGAGTGTCGGCGCCGAACTAGTCCAGACAAGCCTTTTTCGGGCGATTGATGTTGTTTACGAGTATGACCTTCTCGTTGGCTGGCACCGAGGAGTTGCGCAACCGGTCCCTGACGCGCACATTCGAAGTTGGTGGGCGCATGGTTGTGGCCGAGTGCATTGTCTCTGTTATATATCCCAGTGGCGGCGCTCAACCACCCGCCACATAGCTGGTGGAGCGTCTGACCGTCTACAGTGTTTGTGCCAATGTGACGTAACAAGTTGCTCAGCGCGGACAAACGGTGACACACTGCCGCGTCGCTAGCCATGGCCTGTGAATCGGATGACTGTACGGCTGAAATGTCGGATGAGGAACTCCTCTTTCCCCGGATAGCACTGAAAGAGATCCGTGTGCATATTGTTAATTGGTGCCCGACGATCGGGAGCTGTTCTTGAGTGCGCGCCTTTTGATTGCAACAGATACAGCCTGGCGCGTCACCCCGAGTTGTTTTGCAATTTTTGACTGATTTGTATTGCCAGCCATAAGCAATTTTTCAACTTTTTCATACGGCGACTTCATCAACTGAAGGTTCTCATAGGCCTTTTTTCTGACTTCGGCATGGGCCTCAATATCCCAAGTCGGCAATTCGTGTGCGTGTTCGCTCCAAAGCACTGAAATAAGCTCTTCATACACGGCAAGCAATCTTCGATCCCTCTGGTACGCACGGCGCGCTTCATTGCTACGCCTAGGGTTGTGTGCCTCGCAGTAAAGCCTACTTGGTTTGGGCGCATCAGTTGGTTGATTTTCCGAACTGCCAATGGACAGGAGATCACCTTGGCGTGCCCATATCGCCATAAGAGTCCGTCGTTCGACCTGATCACGAAACTCGGCCACGGAGCTGTCTCCCCGCCTCTCTTGAGCATCGCAGTACACGCTGAGCATTGCACTTGCCTCGTAAGGACCGAATTCGCCGGCTAGTGCTTTTTCGTACCGGGCTACCAACTGGTCGGCCCAGCGCCGCGCCTCGTTGTGGATTGCATCGGTCTTTGGAACTGCCTTTGCATTCCCGTTTCTTAACCTCTTGAAAACAGTGTGCTTTTGGTTGGACACCCATTCAGTGCTGCGCCAGCAGAGCTCGCAGAAGCACCATCTATAGGGGTTCGCCCGCTTTTCTCGGATTCGAATGGAGGTCGTTTCACGGTCCCGTACAACCACACCAAGTGCTGGGTCCGCAGTGTCAACTAAAACTTTGGGTTTCCTTTTGGGTAATTCCATTTTGTCAACTATGTTCTAACTATTTGGCATCATCGTATCAGGTTTGTAGGCATCCTTGCTCCATCAGTTAGTAGCTGATTGAAAGGAAAAGCAAGGTATGAAAATTGAAGAGTTTTTGAATCAGGAGTACGGGCCTCTCCTGAGCATCGTGCAGTTGGCCAAGGTACTCAATCGCTCACCCGAGGGCCTGCGCATTAGCCTGCGCACACCATCTGAGTGGTCGGACAAGATCAATGAGACCAAGTTGAAGCTGGGCCGACGGGTTTACTATCGGACCGCTGAAATATCTGTGTTGTTGAGTGGCCAGTGAAGTGGTCGGCAAATCCAACCGCCGCCTATGACAACCTCAAAACACGGAGTAGTTGGCAACATCGATACTACGCACCAGACGCAACAACGTGACATTTTTGCCAGCGGCCTAGCCGCCAAAATTGGTGTACATGCCTACACTGTCTGGAACGCAATAAAAGCCCATGCAGACTTTCATACTGGCGACGCCTACCCCGGAATTCGACGGTTAGCCCAAATCACTGGCATGGGCGATCAGAAGGTCCAGTCATCTATCAAAGTACTGGCCGCAGCCCACCTGTTGCGAATAACTAAGAAACCGCGCAAAGTCAACCACTACATTGCACGCGAGAGGATGGATGTTCGGGTTGGCAACAGGGTGATTTGCACGGTCGTGGTGGACTATGTGCCGGCAATGATGCGCGAGCGCCTCAAGAAACTCAAGGCGGCGGCTAGTGGCGACCTGGCGGCAGAGGACGTTTGGGCGCAAGTCGAGATTATTCCGGGACCCGGTCTTGAGCTGAACGCTGAAGCTGGAACCTTTAGGGCAAATATCCGAGTGGACGAGATCCCAGAGCAACTCCCGATTCACACAAATCCGACTGTCAGATCGTCAATCAAAGAAATAGAGCTTGCAAAAATGAGGGAAATGGTGGGTCCGAGTCGCTCAAAAGATCGGCGAGTGTAGTGCAGCCAACTACACCTTTCATTGCTTGATGCGCTCAAAAGTTAGGCACTGCAGTACAGTCAACTACACCACTCTTTACATAGTGCAGTCAACTACACCACTCTTTACGTAGTGCAGCCAACTACGTAAAGACTTTAATGATAATTAAAGATATCAAAACGACGTGAACAACCTCTGCACAACTCGCTCGTTGTGCGGGCCGCAGTTTCGGCGCTTCGCGCCGGTCGAGGGTGGATGAAGCATCAGCCCAGGACGATCAAATTTCGGTAAAACAGCGTTACAGTCATTGGACTTCACCCGTTTTCGTAGAAAAATTCAGCTTACTGTTCGACGCTGCTCGAATGCCAGCGGGCTCAGTTGTGGACCTCCCGCGGAACGCTAGACAAATCCTTGGAATCACGGCATAAACCAGTCCAAGTTTTACGCCGAACCCCCGCCCTGTCAAGATTCAAACGGTGCCAACAGTTTGGGCCACTCCCGCGCCGAAATCGATGGCCTATTTCTGGATGAAAGATGATGGGCAGGCCGCTTGGAGGGGCCCCCCCCCTTGGCCGAGGGAGTTCTCCATGGATGACGGAGTGTTTCATGGCGTAGAGTGGAAAGGCAAGTGGCGTTTCGTAGTCAAATGGTCATCGGCAGAAAAAACATTGATTCATCTTGTCTGTTTCTGAGGCGATTTTCGGTACAGCAGCGGTACAGTCATCATGTTTGGGCGTCTTCCCCAAATTACGCTAAGTTGCTGTCACGTATATACTTTCAGCTTTCCTAGACTACGGTTGGGAATGTGTGATTTGCTTAGGCACTGTATTTGAGCCCCAAACTCATAATCCTTTGGTCGAGTGTTCAAGTCACTCACGCCCTACCAAATATAGTGTTATAATTTATTTCTCAGCGGCTGTAGCTCAGTTGGATAGAGTACTTGGCTACGAACCAAGGGGTCGTGGGT
>JBAQDW010000439.1:0-1830 GCA_049286445.1 Rhodoferax sp.
GCCAAGCCTCCACGGGAGGTTTCTTTGTATTTGGTCTTCATGTCAGCGCCGGTTTCGCGCATGGTTTTGATCACCTTGTCCAGCGACACCACATGCTGACCATCGCCTTGCATGGCCATGCGGGCCGCGTTCACGGCCTTGACCGCGCCCATGGCGTTGCGCTCAATACAAGGCACTTGCACCAAGCCACCAATGGGGTCGCAGGTGAGGCCCAGGTTGTGCTCCATGCCAATTTCAGCGGCGTTTTCCACTTGCTCGGGTGTGCCGCCCATGACGGCGGCCAAGCCTGCAGCGGCCATGGAGCACGCCACGCCAACTTCGCCTTGGCAGCCCACTTCAGCACCGCTGATGGAGGCGTTGAGTTTGTACAAAATGCCAATGGCGGCAGCCGTCATCAAAAACTCAATGACGGCGTCTTGCCCATCGATGTCACCGGCGCGTCCACTGGAGGGCAGCACAAACCGGTCGCAGTAGTGCAGCACGGCCGGAATGACGCCTGCTGCGCCATTGGTGGGGGCGGTGACCACGCGACCGCCGGAGGCGTTTTCTTCGTTCACCGCAAAGGCATACACGTTGACCCAATCCAGCACCGACAGCGGATCGGCCAAGGTTCTTTCGGCACGATCACGCAGACGCGCGGCCAAGAGGGGTGCCCGGCGCTGCACCTTGAAGGGGCCGGGCAGGGTGCCCTCGTGGCGCAAGCCGCGTTGCACACATTCCCGCATCACGCGCCAGATGTTGAGCAAGCCAGTGCGAATTTCCTCGTCGCTGCGCCATGTGCGCTCGTTGGCCCACATGACTTGGCTGATGCTTAAACGGTGTTCCTTGCAGGTGGCCAATAGTTCATCACCTGAGGTGAAGGGGTGGGGGACTTGTTGGTAAGCCGCCAGCACCGCTTCATTGGCCGCACCGGCGGTCACCACAAAGCCGCCACCCACGCTGAGGTACTTGCTTTCTCGCAGCACCGCGCCATCGGCGTCGAAGGCGGTGAACTTCATGCCGTTGGGGTGCTCGGCCATGGCTTCACGGCGGTACATCAACAGATGCTCTTTTTCTCGAAACGGGATAACTTGGCCGCCCAAGAGCGACAGGGACTGGGTCTTGCGCGCTTGTGCAATCAGAATCGGCACCGCCTCCACATCCACCGTGTCGGGCGCGTGGCCCATGAGGCCCAGCATCACCGCCACGTCGGAGCCGTGGCCTTTGCCGGTGGCGCCCAACGAACCATACAACTCACACTTCACGCTGGCGACCTGGGCCAGCATGTGGTCGTTTTGCAGGGCCTGCGCAAACATACTGGCGGCCCGCATAGGCCCCACGGTGTGAGAGCTGCTGGGGCCAATGCCAATCTTGAAAAGGTCAAATACGCTAATTGCCATGGCGCGATCTTAGGGGGATTTGGCTGCAAAAAAATGACGCTGGGGTTTACCCGAATGGCACTGACTCAGGCGTTACGCGTGCGGTTTCGGACCGCCAGCCCTTGCCAGACCTGCGCGAGCAGCTACCGAAAATGTAGCAATTCTTGCGCTGCAACCCCCACTCTCACCCCCAACCCCTCTCCCGCCCCGCCGGGCGGGAAAGGGGGGCCAACAGCCGTATGTGGCCGCGTGTTGGAAGTGGATGAGTTCACCGTGAACCGCCAACTTTCAAAGTGAACGCAGGCAGCGTCAGCGGTCACTGGGGTCCCACACTCACACGGTTCCCGGCAAATTTGAATGTTGGCCGTTGCACGTGAACGCCACCCCGCACAAAGCGTTGGCCACATAGGGCTGTTGAGCTCCCCTGATCCCCCCGGCGGGGGTGGAGAGGGGTTGGGGGAGAGGGGGGGAA
>JBAQDW010000440.1:0-1638 GCA_049286445.1 Rhodoferax sp.
AAACCGTGCAAAGGAAACTGATTATATATGTGCGCTAAAGCGACCATGGAGGAATTCGAGGCCCTCCTGAACGAAAGCCTCGAAATCGACACCCCGGACGAAGGTTCGGTCGTCAAGGGCAAGGTCATCGCCATCGAGGCGGGCCAGGCCATCATCGACGTCGGCTACAAGATGGAAGGCCGCGTCGATCTGAAAGAATTCGCGAATCCCGGCGAAGCCCCGAACATCCAGGTCGGCGACGAGGTCGAGGTTTATCTGGACCGCGTCGAGAACGCCCGCGGCGAAGCCTCGATCTCGCGCGAGAAAGCCCGCCGCGAGGAAGCCTGGGACCGTCTGGAAAAAGCCTATGCCGCCGAGGAGCGCGTCGAAGGCGCCATCTTCGGTCGCGTCAAGGGCGGCTTCACGGTCGACCTGGGCGGTGCCGTGGCCTTCCTGCCCGGCTCGCAGGTTGACGTGCGCCCCGTGCGCGATGCCGGCCCGCTGATGGGTCTGAAGCAGCCGTTCCAGATCCTGAAAATGGACCGTCGCCGTGGCAACATCGTTGTCTCGCGCCGCGCGATCCTGGAAGAAAGCCGCGCCGAACAGCGCGCCGAAGTCATCGCCAACCTGACCGAAGGTCAGACGGTCGAGGGCGTGGTCAAGAACATCACCGAATACGGTGCCTTCGTTGACCTGGGCGGCGTCGACGGCCTGCTGCATGTCACCGACATGGCCTGGCGCCGCGTGAACCACCCGTCCGAGATCCTGTCGATCGGCGAGACCGTCAAGGTCCAGGTCGTCAAGATCAACAAGGACACCCACCGCATCAGCCTGGGCATGAAACAGCTTCAGGCCGATCCGTGGGACACCGTGGGCAACAAGTTCCCGATTGGCTCGGTCCACGCCGGCCGCGTGACCAACATCACCGACTACGGCGCGTTCGTCGAGCTGGAAGCCGGTGTCGAAGGTCTGGTCCACGTTTCGGAAATGAGCTGGACCAAGAAGAACGTGCACCCCGGCAAGATCGTCTCGACCTCGCAAGAGGTTGACGTGATGGTGCTGGAAATCGACGAAGCCAAACGCCGCGTGTCGCTGGGTCTGAAACAGACCATGCGCAACCCGTGGGAAGTCTTTGCCGAAACCCATCCGGTCGGCACCGTCATCGAAGGCGAAGTCAAGAACATCACCGAATTCGGTCTGTTCGTCGGCCTCGAAGGCGATATCGACGGCATGGTTCACCTGTCGGACATCTCGTGGGACGCCCGTGGCGAAGACGCCATCCAGGACTTCCGCAAGGGCGACGTGGTCAAAGCCGTGGTCCAGGAGGTCGACATCGACAAAGAGCGTATCTCGCTTTCGATCAAGGCTCTGGAAAACGACACGATGGCCGAGGCTGTCGAGGGCGTGAAGCGCGGCTCGGTCATCACCGTCGCGGTCACCGCGATCGAGGATGGCGGCATCGAGGTCGAATACAACGGCATGAAGAGCTTCATCCGTCGTTCGGACCTGGCCCGCGACCGTCAGGACCAGCGCCCCGAGCGCTTCCAGATCGGTGATCACGTCGATGTCCGCGTCACCAATATCGACACTAAGACCCGCCGTCTGGGCCTGTCGATCAAGGCGCGCGAAATCGCCGAAGAGCGTGAAGCCGTCGAACAG
>JBAQDW010000441.1:0-2069 GCA_049286445.1 Rhodoferax sp.
GGATGGGTTTGTTCAGGGAACGCAATATGCCCAGGTTGGCGCGGTCTTGCTGGTCGGTGGTGGCATAGGTGGAACTGAGCACCATGAGCCGCGTCGAGGCCAGCGCCGGTTTGGCCTTGATGGCCGCCGCAAGCTGAAGACCGTCCATGGAGGGCATGTGCATGTCGAGAATGGCCAGATCAAATGCCTGTTTTTCGCCCACAGCGCTCACCATTGCATCCAGCGCCTCCACCCCGCCTTGGACGCAGGTCACGTGCATGTTCCAGCCCTCCAGCTGGTGCAGCACAATGTCCCGGTTGGTCGGGTTGTCGTCCACCACCAGGGCCCGCAGGCCCTTCAGTGCAGCGCTGTCCATGGGCGCGGTGACGACCGCGCGGGCCAGCGGCAAGCGCAGATCGACGATGAACGAAGAGCCCTTGCCCTGCACACTCTCCACCCGCACCGAACCCCCCATCAGCTCCAGCAGGCGCTGGCAGATTGCCAGCCCCAGCCCGGTGCCGCCGTACTGGCGTGTGGTGGAGCCGTCTGCCTGAGAGAAATGCTCGAAGATCTTCTCGCAGGCTTTGGCCGAAATGCCAATCCCGGAGTCTTCCACGCTGATGCGCACTGCAGCCCCGTGGGCGTTGTGCCCGAGCAGCGCAACCCGCACCACCACTTCACCTTCTTCGGTGAACTTGATGGCGTTGCCGATCAGGTTGCAGATCACCTGCCGCAGGCGGAACGGGTCGCCGCGCAGCGCCAGTGGCGCATCGTGCGGAATGATCTGCACGGCCAGTTCCAGCCCCTTGACTTCGGCCGGCTGCGCAAACATGGCCACAGCGTCCTCTACCGTATCGGCCAGGCTGAAGTCGACCTCCTCCAGCTCCATATGGCCCGATTCGATTTTCGAGAAGTCGAGAATGTCGTTGATCACCCCCAGCAAGTGGCGCCCCGAGGCCTGTACGGCTTCGGCCCAGACGCGCTGCTGAGACCCCAGGGTGCTGTCGATCAGCAGCTCGTTCATGCCGAGCACACCGTTCATGGGCGTGCGTATCTCGTGGCTCATGGTGGCCAGGAATTCACTCTTTGCGCGGCTGGCTTCCTCGGCAGCTTCCTTGGCGTGCAGCAGTTCTGCAGTGCGCTGCGCAACCTTCTCCTCCAGGTGGTCGCGGTGGTCGGCCAGGCTTTTGTCGCGTTGCTGGATCTGCCCGAGCATGTTGTTGAGCCCGGTGGACAGGGCGTTCAACTCTGCGATGTTGCCCGGCTGTGTCCGCAGTGCGTAGTTGCCTTCGCTGCAGACACGTTGGGTCAGGTGCTCCAGGTCTGCCATCGGGGTCAGCACCGATGCGTTGAGCCGGTGGAGCAGCACCCGGCTTGCAAGCAGCGCAAGCAGCGCGGCCACCAGCATGGCAAGTGTTTGCAAGGCGGTTTGCTGGTACAGCATGTGCAGGTCAACATGCAAATGCACGCTGCCCTGCGCCTTGTGCTCGAAGACCACGGGCTGCGTGACTTCAATGTGGCCCAGGCCGATCCATTGGTCTTCGGCAGCCGACCGCAGTGCAGGCGTGTGCGCGCCATGCCCTTCGCGCTGGTAGTTTGCAAACACCTGCCCATTGGGCAAATACAGCGTGGCGCTGTCGATTTGCGGCAGGTTGCGCAGCGGCTGCAGCAGTTCATGCGCCCCCTTGCTGTCTTGAAAGACCAGTGCAGCGGCCGCGCTTTCGGCCAGCATCCTGGCCTGCATCCTGGACGTGTTCGCCAGGCCCAGCAAACCCAACGTGAAGCTGCTGGCAACGATGGCCAGCACGATGATGGAAACGGCCACCAGCAGCGTGGTCTGGTTGATTTGCCGCAGACGCGCCGCCAGCGTGGTGGGGGTTTGCAAAGGTTTGGCGTGCATCACTGCACCACCTCGGTGGCCAGGCGCAGCAGTTTGGAGCTGAGCGCCAGGCGGGCGCTGCGCGCAGCGACCAGATTGGCCTCAAAAGTGACCCTGCCCTGCACCAGGTTCATGTTCAGCATGGCCCCTTGTTTCAAGGCACCAGGGGTTTCGGCAATGAGCAGGGCCGGCACACCGCGCAGGGTGTCGG
>JBAQDW010000442.1:0-2630 GCA_049286445.1 Rhodoferax sp.
CCATGGAAGAGCGCCTGCAAGGCCTGGCCGAGGGCGCCCGCGCTACTTTCGAGCTGGCCGCCGGCGAGGCCATTGGCGAGCGCAACCCGGCCATGCAGCAGTGGGTGGCGCGCCAGCTGCTGGACCAGCTGGGCGATCCGGACGAACAGTACCAGCCAGGCGATGTCATCACCTTTCCCACGCCCGACGGCCTGGGCACCTACGCCGGCACGGTGCTGGAGGTGCGGGACAACAACGGCGACAGCGCGGTGCGCTTTGACTTCAACCACCCGCTGGCCGGCCAGCCGGTCACGTTTGAAGTGCATGTGATCGGGGTGCTGTGATGGCGCAGGAAATCGTGCTGGCCGAGCCCCGCGGCTTTTGCGCCGGCGTGGACCGGGCCATTGAAATTGTCGAGCGGGCGCTGCAAAAGTTTGGCGCGCCCATCTACGTGCGCCATGAAATCGTGCACAACACCTATGTGGTGAACGACCTGAAAGCCAAGGGCGCAATATTCATCGAGGATTTGGCCGATGTGCCGCCCGGCGCCACGCTGGTGTTTTCCGCGCATGGCGTGAGCCGTGCGGTGCAGGACGAAGCCCGCGCCAGGGGTTTCAGCATTTTTGACGCCACCTGCCCGCTGGTGACCAAGGTGCACGTCGAGGTGGCCAAGCTGGCGCAGGACGGCTATGAATTCATCATGATTGGCCACAAGGGCCACCCCGAAGTCGAGGGCACGATGGGCCAGCTCGAGCATGGCATCCACCTGGTTGAAGATGTGGCCGACGTGGCGCGCGTGCAGCCGCTGCAAACCGCCAAACTGGCCGTGGTCACGCAGACGACGCTGTCGGTCGACGATGCCGCCGAGATCATGGCCGCGGTGCGCGCGCGTTTTCCCAGCGTGCGCGAGCCCAAACAGCAGGACATCTGTTACGCCACGCAAAACCGCCAAGACGCGGTAAAGCTCATGAGCCCCCAGGTCGATCTGGTGATTGTGGTGGGCAGCCCGACCAGCTCCAACAGCAACCGCCTGCGCGAGCTGGCCGCCAAGCTGGGGACCACGGCCTATATGGTCGACAGCGCCGATGAGTTGCGCCAGGAATGGTTTACGGGCGCCGCGCGGGTGGGCCTGACGGCCGGCGCGTCGGCCCCTGAAATTTTGGTGCGGCAGGTGATCGAGCGCATCAAGGCATTGGGCGCCGTGTCGGTGCGCACCATGGACGGCATCGAAGAGACCGTGAAGTTTCCGCTGCCCAAGGGCCTGAGAATCGACGCGGCCACGGGTCTGGAGATCTCCGTGCGTACGCCTGAAACCGGACCCTCCGTGTGCTGAAAGCCCTGCGGTTGCGGGCGTATCGACCACATATGCTCACTTATTGATAGCGGCTCGCGCTTGCCGTATAGGCGTTAGAGGCCTATTTCATTCGCGGATTCAAGTACGAAGTGCGCCATCGCCCAGTGTAAGTGGGGTCATCTCCAGCCCATAAAACACCTCGTGCGGGGTGCGGTAGTTCAAGCATTTGCGAGGACGGTGGTTGAGCGCATACACCGCCTCATCGACCTGCATTTGCGTCACTTCGCGCAAGCTCATCTTCTTGGGAAAGTACTGGCGCAAGAGCCCGTTGTGGTTCTCGCTCAGCCCCCTCTCCCAGGAGCAGTACGCATGGGCAAAGTACACCTGCGCGCCCAGGCACTTGCCTATGAACTCATGCTCGGCAAACTCTTTGCCGTTGTCAAACGTGATCGTCTTGCAACGCTCCTTGTGCGGGCGCAGCAGGTCAATGACTGCCTGGCCCACCGCAGCGCTGGTGCGCCTTGCCAAGGGGGCTGCCAGTGTGTAACGCGAGGTGCGCTCGGCCAGCGTCACCAGCACCCCTTGGTGGCCCCGGCCAATCACCGTATCGCCCTCCCAGTCTGCGATGCGGCTGCGCTTGTCCACGATCTTGGGACGCTGGTCGATGCGCACGCAGTTCTTCAAGCTGCCGCGGCGCTCTTGCCCGCTGCCATAGCGCTTTCTGCGGAGCTTTTGGCATCTGAGGTGCTGTACCAGATTGCCCCCACAGGCCTTGTCTTTGTACACGCGCAGGTAGATGCACTCGGCGCTGATGGGCGGCTGCTTCTCGATTCGAAATCGGCCGCTGATTTGCTGGGGCGAGAGGCCCAGGACCAGGCAGCGAACGACCAAGGCCCAATGCGCAGCGCCAATGGTGCGCACGTTGCCTGGCCCGCTCAGGCGCTGCTTGGCCTGTGTGTGGGCTTGCGCTGGGTTGTACGCGCCCTTGGGGGTGGCGTTGCGAGCGAGCTCGCGCACGATGGTGCTGCGGTGGCGCCCCAGGTCTGCTGCAATGGCTGTGATGGCCACCTTGCGCCGACGCAGGGCGTGGATTTGGTATCGTTCTTCTCGGGTCAGGTGTGTGTAGTTCAAAGTGCTTTCCTTGCGACTGGCTGGTCAACGAGAGAGCATCCTATGCACTCCTGGCCCAACCTTTTGCTGTTGTTGCACTTCGTACTTGAATCCGCGATCATTATTTAGAGGGCGTTTTGCACGCTGGTAATTTCCATTTTTTGCAAACTTCTCGCGCTTTTCTGGCGGACTTGCCGCAGTGCCCGCAGGCGCGCTCTTTGCAAAGGCCACCCGCAGGGTCTCGCTC
>JBAQDW010000443.1:0-12836 GCA_049286445.1 Rhodoferax sp.
GGCCAGCCTGCGCTCGCCCGACGGCGCCGTCACCCCGCTGGCCTACCGCCACGCCCTGCGCGAAGTCACGGCGCGCTGCATCTTTGGGGTGGACCGCAACCCGATGGCGGTGGAGCTGGCCCGCACCGCGCTGTGGTTGGAGGGTTTTGAAGAAGGCCGCCCCTTGGGCTTTCTCGACCACCACCTGCAATGCGGCGACGCCCTGCTGGGCCTGATGGACTTGCACGCGCTGGAACGCGGCATAGCCAAAGACGCCTTCAAACCCCTGAGCGGCGACGACAAGGAGGTGTGCAAGCAACTGGCCAAGACCAACGCCGCCGCCCTCAAGCAAATCGCCAAAGACCTGCAAAGCGGCCAAGTGCTGCTGGACTTTGACAACAGCGCCGCCCTGCAAGCGCTGCGCGCCATTGAAGAGCACAGCGCCGACACCCCCGCCGACGTGGCCGCCAAAGCGCAGGCGTGGCATCAATTTTGTGAGCACGCAGCGCAGGCCCCGCTTGCGCTAGCGGCCGATTTGGCTGTAGGTGCCTATCTGCTGGCCAAAACGCCTGACACCGCCGCCAGCGTGCCCACCAGCGCCACCCTGCACGCCGCGCTGACCACCCCGCACCTCCTGCACACCCTGCAAGCGCCCGGCAGTCCGTACGCCGAAACCTGCGCCGCCGCCCAGGCCGCGTGCAAAACCGCGCAGGTGCTGCACTGGCCGCTGGCTTTTGCGCAGGTATTTGCCGTGGGCGGCTTTGACTGCGTGCTGGGCAACCCGCCGTGGGAGCGCATCAAGCTGCAAGAAGAAGAGTTTTTTGCCAGCCGCCACCCCGCCGTGGCCGCAGCCAAAAACAAGGCCGAGCGCAGCCGCTTCATCACCGCCCTGAGCCAAGGCGGTTTGGCGCAAATGCTGGCCGGTGCCGCGCACGCGCCACTGCAAGTCGAAAGCGCCGCCGAGCAGCGCCTGTACGCCGAATTCATTACCGCCCGGCGCACTGCCGAAGCCGCCAGCGTCTTCATGCACGTCGATGGCGCAGAGGGCGGCCGCTATCCGCTCACCGGCGTGGGCGATGTCAACACCTATGCGCTGTTTGCCGAAACCATGCTGCACTTGGGCGCGCCGCAGGGCCGGGCGGGCTTCATCGTGCCCACCGGCATTGCCACCGACGACAGCACCAAGGCGTTTTTTGGCCACATTACGCAAAGCCGTCTCTTAATTAACCTGCTTTCGTTTGATAACGAGAAGTTCATATTTCCATCGGTACATCATTCATTTCGGTTTTGCTTGCTGACTTTGGGAGCTGCTGAACAAGCAAAGTTTGTATTTTTTGCCCAAGAGCCGACACAGCTTCATGATGCACGTCGCCGTTTCACACTTAGCATTGATGAGTTCCGCCTTATCAACCCCAATACGCTCACCTGCCCGGTGTTTCGCAGCGAGCGCGACGCCGAACTGACCAAAAAGCTCTACCGCGTCGCACCGGTGCTGCTGCGCGATGCCGTATGGGAAGGTGAAGGTAAAAACGCCCGCATCGTCCGCCCCGCAGAAAACCCATGGGGCATTTCGTTCATGACGATGTTCCATATGTCTGGCGACAGCCATCTGTTCGAGAACACCGCCGCCCCCGATCGCCTGCCCCTGTATGAAGCCAAGCTCATCCACCAGTTCGACCACCGCTGGGCCACCTACACTCCAGACGGCGACAGCCGCGACATGGCGCTGGCCGAAAAGCAAGACCCGGCCAGCACCGTCACCCCGCGCTACTGGGTGGCGCAGCGCGCCGTGTGGCTGCGCGTGGCCCGGCTGCCCAAGGCCTTGCTCCAGGCGCTGGAGGCCCGCCAGAGCGAGCTGATCGGCCTGTGCATGGCGCAGCAGCTCTTTGGCCACTGGCTGGCGCAGCACCCGCACACCGGCGTGTACCCGGCGTGGCAGGCCTTTGTGCAGCGCCACCCTTGCGCGGCACAGTTCGCGCCCACCCGGCTGGGCCTGTGCGGCAACAACCCCGCCAGCTTTGAGCCACTGAACGACGACTACCTGCCCGCCGAGCAAGACGTGCAGGCCTTCATGTCCACAGCTCGCACCAGCACCGCTTGGTATGCCGTCGATCCGCACGCCCTGCAAACCCTGCTGCAAGCCACCGCCGACACCCGCCAACTGCCCGCACCCGCCGCGCTGCACACGCAAGACGACTTGCTGACCTTGGCCGAGCAGTGGCTGGAGGCGTCGTGCCCGCAGTGGCTGATGGGGTGGCGGGACATTACGAGCAGCCATGTATTGCGCACGGTGATCGCGTCGGTGATGCCATTGGTGGGGGTAGGGCACACCATGCCCTTGTTTTTCACTGAACATCGAGGGCCAAAGGCGGCCGCCTTGCTGGGCAATTTTTGCTCGTTGGTGTTGGATTTTTGTGCCCGCGTCAAAGTCGGTGGTACGCACCTCACTTACGGCTACCTCAAGCAATTTCCCATCCTGCCCCCCGACCACTACACCGAAGCCGACCTCGCCTACATCGTCCCGCGCGTGCTCGAACTCACCTACACCGCGCACGACCTGGCCGGCTGGGCCCAAGACTTGGGCCACAGCGGCCCGCCCTTCGCCTTTAACCCCGAGCGCCGCGCGCAGTTGCGCGCCGAACTCGACGCCCACTACGCCCGCCTCTACGGCCTCACCCGCGACGAGCTGCGCTACATCCTCGACCCCGCAGACGTCATGGGCGAGGACTACCCCAGCGAGACCTTCCGCGTGCTCAAGAACAAGGAACTGCGCGACTTCGGCGAATACCGCACCCAGCGGCTGGTGCTGGCGGCGTGGGATGCGGGGGAGGAGGCGCGCTGTGGGAGTTGATGATGAATGGATGGAGCAGGAAGAGCGGGGCTGGCGAGACCCCGCAAAGTGGGTATGTCAGCGCTGTGTGGGTGACGATGCATACCTGCGGCATTTGGTGCGCGTAAATCTTGCTGCTGTGGTTTGTTCGTACTGCCGTAGTCAGAAGCGCAAAGCGGCACCGCTTTCCACGCTGATGGACGCATTGATGCGCGGGGTCAAGTACAGCTACAGCGACGAAGCCAACGCTGGTTGCCCGTATGACAAAGATTTTTCCATCGAATACATGTCTTCTGAAGATGTGCTGCAGCAGGTGCTGGATTCACAAGAACTCGAATGGGCAGATGCGCTTGTTAGCGACGTAGCCAACGCGTTCACCAATACCGGATGGGTTGATGCGCCGGATGGAGAGTGGATGGGCGCTCACCACCACGAGCGGCTGCATTGGTCGTGGAAGTCATTTGCGGATGCCGTGAAGCACCGCAGCCGTTTTCATTTTCAGGCGGGCAAACGAGTGCATCGCCACGGTGATGACTTGGTCGGGGTACATGAAATATTGCCGTTTTTGGGGCAACTTGTGCGGCGGCATCGCTTGGTAGGTGTGCTGCCAAAAGCAACGGTGTTGCATCGTGTCCGGCCTGGAGTGTGGCCGCATGACGTGACAGAGTTAGGAGCACCGCCAAAAGAAAAAATCAAGGCTGGAGGGAGAATGAACCCGGCTGGAGTTCCCTATCTCTATCTAGCCTTTAATGAAAAAACCGCTTTGGCGGAGGCGCGAGTTACCCAAGGCCAAGAGATTACGGTCAGCCAATGGTCACCCGTTCGTGACTTGCGGGTAATCGACCTGAGCCGTCGCCTTCGTTCTCCTTCATTTTTTTCTGAGAAGCGCCCAGAGTACGAAATGATGCAGTTCCTCTACGCTTTCAGAGATGAAATATCGAAAACTGTGGCACACGATGGCAGCGAGCATGTTGAATATGTGCCAACACAGGTTGTGTCGGAGTATTTCGCGCAAGCGTTTACTTTCGGCGCTGGCAAGCAAGTAGATGGTCTCGTCTATCCAAGCGCTGTAGAGGATGGAGGCAAAAATCTGGTTGTCTTCCCCAGGCGCGGGCGTGACACATCGGGCCTGCAAGGCCTGCCTTTTGCCGCGCTAAAGTTAGACGCGGCACGCTCTGGCCGCGTGCATTACAGCGGTCATTCGGTGGTCTGAAATGAAGCCAACTATTCCACAAACTGAATCCCTCACTGTCGAATTCAAAAGCGACCGCAGGCGCCTGCCCGACGCTGAACTGGTCGAGGCCGTGGTGTGTTTGACCTTTGCCCTCAACCTCAAGCGCCGCGCACCACTGCGCTACATCCTCGACCCCGCAGACGTGATGGGCGAGGACTACCCCAGCGAGACCTTCCGCGTGCTCAAAAACAAAGAACTGCGCGACTTGGGCGAGTACCGCACCCAGCGGCTGGTGCTGGCGGCGTGGGATGCAGGAGAGAATTAAACGATGGCACAGATTCCCTTTTCTTTGCGGGAACTGACGCGGGCATGGCGCAACTTGCACGTTGCATCCAGTCAACTGCCCCGGGGCAATGCGCACAGGCTGCTATTGGTTTACGCCATGGAGTGCGGCCTGAAAGCCGCATGGCTGAAACGCGAGGGGCGCACCCTGTTTGGGGCTGCCGATATCGCCCGCACCGGGCATGACCTGAACGAAGTGCTCAAAAGCCTGCACCTGGGTGCCAAGCTGCACCCGGTGTTTCATCTGCCCGATGTGAAAGACGAGCGCCGCAACGCCATCTCCCGTAAAGACAATCGCATCGACGCGCTGCACCAAGCTTGGCGCTATGGCGGCGAGCTGTGCGCCCCTCCGGTGGACGACGCAGCCATGGAAGCGCAACTGGAAGCCGTCCACCGGCTGATTGAAAAGGAATTGAAATCATGAGCTATGCATTGACCGTACCTGAGCGCCTGCTGACGTGGTTGGACGTAGAGCGTGTCCTGAAGCAAGAAACGCAGCTTTGGAGCCGTTTGCCCGCAGGCGTGCATTCGGTGGATTGCTACCACGATGGAATGGATATCGCCCATTCCGCTGAAGCAGCTGTTGTAGAGGGGTGGCTGCAAACTGTTTTTGGAAAGGCTTTTTCTCTTGAGCTGTGGCAGTTGCATCTGCGCGCAGGCGATGGGGTGTACCCCATCCGCTTGGAGCAGGTGGATGCCACAGAAAAGACCCACCAGTTGCCGTTGTACCCACTGTGGCGCGAAGTCGCTTACTTGAAGGACACGCCAGATGACACGCCTGCACCCTTTGATCTGCCATCCGCGCTTACCGACGGGCCGAGGATGGTGTCGTTTCACTCCTTTAAAGGAGGTGTGGGTCGCACCACGGCGTTGATGACGTATGTGACGGCACGGCTACACCCCTCAGATGCACAGGGGGCGGTCAAGGTGCTGGTGGTGGATGCCGATCTGGAAGCGCCCGGAGTAACGTTCTGGTTAGACGAAAAAAATCGTCCTCAAGTGTCGTTCGTACAATTTTTGGAGGCGATGCATTACCCGCCCGTCAGCGAAGAAGCGAGCCTCGATTTTTTTGTCGAGCAGTTGAAAAAAACCTCGCTGAATGTGGATGGATCACAGCGTGAGTTGTTTGTCTTGCCTGCGGCACTGGATTTGGCAGAAATCCAGGATATGCCGGTACAGCCCAGCCATTTGGCACGCAATCCCGATAACCCCTGGGTGCTGACCGACCATCTGCACGCCTTAGGCAAACGTCTGGGTGTGGATGCCGTGTTTATTGACCTGCGTGCAGGTTTGAGTGAGTTGGCTAGCCCGGTGATTTTTGACCCCCGTGTGGAGCACTACTTTGTGACGACCGTGGCCAAGCAGTCAGTCGTTGGAATGTGTGAGGTTTTGCGGCGGCTGCACTCGTTCCACCGTGCGCTACCTGAATCGCAACGCCAGGCGGCCAAGCCCTCTGTCGTTATCAGCCTGTTAACGCCGGAGCTTCGTCGCCTACCTGATTTTGGTTTGACCAAGGAGTGCATTGAGCAGGCCTATCCGCCGGCCAATGAATCGCTTGATGAGGGTGTCGAGTGGCTTGAAGCGGAGTTCTCTCCCTCGCTGATGGCTATCGGTTCGGTGCGCGATGCTTTTGATTTGCTGAAAACATCGTCTTTGTATGCCAACAGCGCGCAGGAGTGGGCCGCCAATGTGGCGATGCTGACCTCCAATGTGGAAGACGACAGCGTCGTGCCATCTATTCATCGCATTAGCTCAGCGAAAGCGCTACTTGCAGTCTGCAAAAAAGAGTATGCCGACACTTCAGGCACCGACGACTGGTTGGTGACCGAGCCGCTGCGTAATTTGGGCAAACACTTTGCAAAGGACATCCCTAATGCGGTATTGGTGGGTGCCAAAGGCGCAGGCAAGACCTTCACTTTTTTGCAGGTTTGCCAGTCCAGAAACTGGGCTACCTATCTGCAGCGCGTTGACGAAATAGCCCACGATGCAGGTGTCGCGCAGCAGCGCATCATTTTTCCGGTGCTGTGGTCTGGCAATGTGGCCGGCGCAGCGCAAGCCACAGTGAGTGGAGCAAAAGATGAAGGTATCAGGCGGCTTGGTTTAGGTACAGAGACGCCAGCGTTGAGCATGATTGAGCGACAGATCGAGGCCAATCTGGTATCTGATGCCCGGCACTGGGATGATTTTTGGGCACATTTGATTGCTGCCACGCTGGGCTGCCTTGGTCGTAGTTTGCAGGAGATCAACCAGCAACTTTTTACACAAGATAAGTCTGTGGTGATGGTGTTCGATGGGGTAGAGGATGTGTTTAAGAAGCCCAGTGATGCCAAACAGGCCAAAGCGATCGAGTCGCTGCTCAAGTTGGTCAATCGCTTGGGTGAGCTGCCGAATCAAAGCTTGGGTGCACTGGTTTTTGTGCGTATGGACTATGTGCAGGCGGCCATCAAACAAAACCTGGGGCAGTTCATGTCGCGCTTTAGTGCGTTTGCCTTGACTTGGAACCCGGAGAGTTTCTTGCGCTTGGCCTACTGGCTCTGCGCTAAGGCAAGCATCGTGGGCGCCACAGTCGAGGGAGCACAAACCTTTTCTGTGGGGGAGTTGATAGAAAAACTTATGGCGCTATGGGGGCAAAAACTTGGGCGACCAGACTCCAAAGAAGGCCACTCAGCCCGCTGGGTGTATGCCGCGTTGTGCGACTTGACGGGCCGTTTTCAGGCGCGCGATTTGGTGCGGTTTTTCCGTTTTGCGGCCGAAGAAGAAGCAAAAAATCCAAGTGAATTTTGGACAGATCGAATCTTGTCGCCCGAAGCAATGCGCAAAGCAGTTCCACTTTGTAGCCTTGAGAAGGTGCAGGAGGCTACCTTGGAAATTGAGCCGCTCAAGAGTTGGAGTGAGCGTATGAATAGTGAGCACATAACCGTGCGCACTATTCCATTCAGTGCGGCAGCTGTAAGTCTTCAAGCTGAAGAGCTGGCCGCTTTGCGGGAGCTGGGCGTGATTTACGAAGACCTTGACCCCGCCTTAGGTGACAAGCGATTGTTTTTGCCTGAGATTTACCGTGCGGGCCTGAGGTTCGATCTATCGGGCGGACGACCCAGAATTCAGGCGCTGCTCAAGAAAAACTTGAGCAAGATGCCTTTTTGAGGTTGCGTTAGATGCAGCATTTCATTCCATCGTCAGAGTCTCTTAGCGTCGAATTCAAACGCGACCGTAAGCGCCTGCCCGACACTGAACTGGTCGAGGCCGTGGTGTGCCAGGCCAATGCCGAAGGCGGCGAGCTTTGGCTGGGCGTGGAGGACGACGGCACACCCACCGGCTTGCACCCAGACCACCTCCTGCTGGCGGGCCTGGCCGGCATGGTGGCGGCGCGCACGTCGCCTTCAGTCAACGTCAATGTGTCGCCGGTCGAGGTGGGTGGTGTAAAGGTGGCCTGCATTCGTGTGCCTAAGGCGCAGGGCGAGGTGGCCACGCAGGGCGGCGTGTATCTGCGCCGGCGCATCAAGCACGACGGCACGCCCGAATGCGCGCCTATGTTGCCGCACGAGCGCACCAGCCGCGCATCGAGCTTTGGCCTGGTGGATGTGTCTGCCCAACCAGTGGCCGGCGCCACGCTGGCCGATTTTGACCCGCTGGAACGCGAGCGCCTGCGCCAATCAGTGCAGCAATATGGCGGCGACCGGGTGCTGCTGGAGCTGGACGATGAAGCGCTGGACGGCGCCTTGGGCCTGACGGCCCGTCAGAGCGACGGTAGCCGCTTGCCCACGCTCACCGGGCTGCTGCTGGTGGGGCGCGAGTCGGCACTGCACCAACGTGTGCCCACGCACGAGTTTGCATTTCAGGTGCTGGCACAGCAGTCGGTCAAGTTCAATGAGTTTCGCCGCTACCCGCTGCTCAAGGCAGTGGATTGGCTAGAAACCAATTTCCGCCCTTACAACCCCGAAGAGGAGTTGCAGGTGGGACTATTTCGCGTGCCGGTGCCGCTGGTGGACATGGGCGCTTTTCGTGAAGCTGTGGCCAATGCGCTGATCCACCGCGACTACCATCGCCTGGGCGCGGTGCATGTGCGGCTGGAGGATGACGCGCTGGTGGTGAGCAACCCCGGTGGCTTGGTCGACGGGGTGACGCTGGCCAACTTGCTGGTGACCGAGCCCCGCCCGCGCAACCGGGCCTTGGCCGATGCCATGAAGCGCATTGGCTTGGTCGAGCGCTCGGGCCGTGGTGTGGACACCATTTACCGGGGAATGCTCAAATTTGGTCGCTCGGCGCCCGACTACAACCGCACCGACGCACACAACGTGGTGCTGCGCCTGCCCACCGAGCCGGCTGACCTGGAGTTTCGCCGCCTGGTGGTGGACGAGGAGCGTCGGCGTAACGCCGAGCTGCCCATTGATTCGCTGATTGCCTTGGGGGCGCTGCGTGCGCTCAAGCGCTTGACTGTGGAAGAGCTGGCGGAGCGCATCCAGCGCGACGTGGCATCGGCCAAGCGCACGCTGGAGGCGTTGACCGAGGCGGGATTTGTCGAGGCGCACGGTGCTACGCGCGGGCGCACCTACATGCTGTCTGCCGCTGTGTACGGCGCCGTGGCCGACAAGGCCGCATACACACGCCAAGCGGGCTTTTCGCCCATTCAGCACGAGCAGATGGTGCTGAGCTATGTGCGCCAGCATGGGCGCATCAAGCGCGCGGAGGCCATGGGGCTGTGCCGGTTGAGCGAGGGGCAAGTGAAGAACTTGCTCAAGCGCATGTGCAAAACTGGGGCGCTCACGTTAGAGGGCGCTGGGCCAGCAGCGCATTACCGCATCGGATCATCGGATCGGGTGGTATCGGATCAAATCGGATGAAATCGGATCGCGCATCCAATCCGCTGTTATCCATGAATCCCCTGCAGCGCGCCCTAATTGAAAAAGCCGGCCACGACAACGGCTTTGAGTACGTGCTGCTGCCCAGCGAAACGCAGCATGCCGTGCTGGCGTCGGCCCGGCACCCGGCGCGGGTGCGCGTGGCAGTGGTGGGGCAGGAGTTTGAGGCGCGCATCGACAGCGGCTCATCCACGCTGGCGCAAGAGCTGGAGCGAACCTTTGCCACAAGGCTGCCGGATTCAGTCGTGTTTGTGCTGCCGACCGAAGCCCTGTTGGCCCAATGGCTGCGCCGCGCCGCCGCTTTGTCGCAGGCGTTGCCCAACCAGGCGGTGACAACATTCGAGCAGCGCGTGCAGGCTGAGCTGGCGCAGATGCCCGGATCGGCAGTGCAGAACACCGAAGTGTTGCGCATCGTACGCCAGCGGGTGGGGCAGCAGGCCTACCGCCAAGCCATGCTCGATTACTGGGGTGGCGCATGCGCTGTCACCGGCCTTGCACTACCTCCGGTTTTGAGAGCCAGTCATGCAAAGCCGTGGGCTTTATGTGATAACGATGCGGAGCGGCTGGACGTTTTCAATGGTTTTTTGTTGGCGGTGCATCTGGACGCGTTGTTCGACCAGTTTTGGCTTAGTTTTGATGCGCAAGGCCATGCACTCATTTCGTCGCGGCTGAATACTACGGCCCGAGATGTGTTGGGGTTAAGCCCGGGAATGCGTGTGCGCTGGATAGCTCTTGAGCATCAGCCATACATGAACTATCACCGGAGTCGATTTTTCATGGGCGAGGACTGCAAGGGGGGCTCTGATGTGGCTGGCGCATGCACTGCCAGAATTATCGACAGATATGCTACATCAGACCGATGAATGGAAAGCGACTTATGTGTTCATTGCCTAAGATGGTGTAGACGAAATCAACTGAAGATAGCGAGTCTACTGAGGAGAATACGCGCTTCAGTGAGCCAGACCCAGGCGATGGAGACAAATGACCTATGGTCATGGCGCATCACCATGCACCGCCAGCGTTCGTTCCAAGCGTGAGTGCGTTTTACCGCCCAGCGCTTTGGCAGCGCGACGAAGCTGGCCATAGGCAGCGGCCGAAGCGAATGCTGTGGATCGTGCAGCGTTCCGGTCGAGCAGTTGTCGGGTATAGCGACCACAATGTTCAGAAAATCGGCAACGAAACCATTTGTTCGCCCAAGACAAGCACCGAACGCCAATCAAAGATCAAATGCTGCTTCGCATCGTCACTGCCGCCGTCAAAACCCCATCCTTAAATCCCATCTGAACCGAATCTCCCAGTTTGGGACTCTGCTCTTCGGTCTCGGCCAAAGCTCCGAACGGCAACTCAAGAATTTTTGTGCTCGCAATCTTCACGATGGCCACGTAATGCTCCAGTGCCACCACCAGACCGAAATACTTCCCACGCATCCGATCCGGCTCAATCAGTTCCCAGCTATACCGCTTCGCCAACTCAATGGCTGCTATCCCATTTCCATAGGTATCTTTAGTTCCAACAATTTCATTGATGCCGTCGATTTCGGCCAGAATTTCCTTGCGCTCAAGATCCCATATTTCTCTCCAAAGTACCTCCTTGGCAGCTAAGCCGATCATCATCATCGTCAAGTTTTCTACCTTCGCGCGCATATCCTGCATTGACAGTTCCATTGAAAAGCTCATTTCAAAATGTAGACGGCAAGAACGCCAACGGCTAACCCGGAAAAAATGCATGCGCAAAGCATTGACAGATACTGTCCCCTCCAGCGTTCTGAGCGAACTTCATCGATCCCGTCTTTTAGACCTTGGCACAGGCCTTTCAGTGTTTCGGTAGCCCTGCCTTCAGCCACTTTGGCGCTCTCGGTCACCGCGGTATCAAATTTCGTGGCAGCAGCCTCAAATGATTGCTTGCATTTGAATTGCATCCAATCTAGGTTTTTTCTCACGGCGCACGAAATATCCCCGTCGAGTGAATTGACAGCAGCCTCTTGCGCCTCTTTGACCGCGACTTTTATGCCTTTAATTTCTTGCCTAACAAAGAGTTGCATCGCTCTTTGCGTGGGCTCCTGCAGTACCTCTGCCTTTTCGGCTTGGGCTGCAATCACAGACTGCATTTGATTCAGAATCGTCGGCAACTCCCGTTTCAAGTCAGCGACTTGATCGTTGAGTTTTCCGATGTCGCCGAGCATTTCGGCAACCAGGATATCCAGCGTTTTGTTTGCCATGGCTGCCACCTATTTGAGCAGCAATTTGAATACAGCATCCAACTCATCGGTGACGCCCACAGCCAGACGTTTAACAGAAAGTCGTTGCGCGCAGTGCAACTTTTCTTGATCGTCTTTGGCCGTTTTGATTTGCTCTTTGAAGTCCGTGGGATCAGCCAGCACTTCGGCAATGCTTTGCTGTGCACTATTGAGTTTGCTGTAGATGTCGTTAACGTGGATGACCGCGTCAGGCTTCAATGTGAACCGCTTAGCGCTGGCGTGGTAGTCAAACAGACCGCCAAAAACCTGCTCAACCTGCTCATCCATTTCAACCATATTGAAAACCAAGCGAATTTTCTTGGCCGGGATGCCGATATCGGCCAAGGCTTCAATGGTAGAAATCGTGTCGCGCTGCTGCTTGGCTTTGGAGACAGTGGGCACGACAAAAAAATCAAAATCTTCGTGGCTGCCCTTGTACTGAATCATCAGATTGATGAAGTCCTCAACATTGGAGGCGCCGACATCAATCACCGCATCATCCATGAGGGCCAGTGCCTCTTGCAATTGTCCAAATTGCTTACCACGGATGGCTTCGTCTTGAGATCCGTCGGAATTGATGCTCTCTACGGCGATCAATTGGGCGTTGCGCAAACGGGGGACTAGGAGATGGCGTGCGATGGTCGATTTGCCAACGTTTCCAGAAAAGTTTATGACGGCGATTTTCATGGATCTTTCTTCTTCACTATTTTGTTGAGAAGTGTGTTCTCAGGTTTGATGAATTCATCGGCACGTTGCTCGCGCCGCTGCTTGGGACTTAACCCGGCTGCTGCAGCTCCTGGTTCATCCGTGTCGGCCCCCCCTCCAATCATTCCAGGGGTTGCCATCAGCTCTTGACTGTGTTCATGGTCGCCACTTTTTGCGCTCAATCTCAGACTTTTATTGGCTAGTTGCCCATCCGCGCGCTCACGCGTCATTAAAAATTTTCGAACCGATTCTTGCGTCACCTCAATTCCGATCGTGGCCAGCCAATCCCGAATTTGCCCATTGGCATAGCCCAACTCCCGGAGCTCAAAAATCTGAGACTTGAACGGATCAAGTTGCGAGCGCTTTGCTCGGGGTTTAACTTGCTTAATAAATTCGTTGATGTCCATTCGGTGGCCTTTCTGGTGCAGTGGACAGGATCATATCTGTCGTCCAACCACCATACATCCAATTGCAAATGAACCCAACTCGAAAGTATTGTTGGTTGTATTATGCATTCATTAGCAATTTATAGCAACCTGTAAACAACCATAAGTAACCGTAATTAGCCGGTTGAAACCATGAACGAAGTACACCGCGATGCGCAGAATCAGACGCAGGCACGTCAGCCATGTTTGCAAAAACCCTTGCCGTCGGCAAAGGTTTCAGCAAACACGGCACGTGCCAAGGGGAGTTTCCCCTTGACCCCTATGC
>JBAQDW010000444.1:0-3487 GCA_049286445.1 Rhodoferax sp.
ACTTCTTGCGCGCTCATGCGTTGGGGCAGGTAGACCTCCAGCACCTTGATCTCAGCGGCTTCTTTGTCAGCCAAATCCATGCGCTCGGCCAGCGTGAAGGCGGCGATGGAGTCCTTGCGCTGCTTGATCAGCTTGTCCACGATGGCAATCATCATGGGGTCGTCAATGACCACGCGCTCATCGACTTCTTTTTGCTTGGCTGCTGCCAGCAGCAGGCGAATGGTGCCCAGACGCTCGCTGTCTTTGGCGCGCATGGCCGTTTTCATGTCTTCGGTAATTTGGTCTTTGAGGGACATTGCAGAATTCCTTTGGATGGGGTGTTTGAAAAACTAAGGGCGTAAAAAAAGCCCACCTGAGCGTCCCCGGTGAGCTTTTTTTGTGCCTGAAAGGCGTACTTTTTAGTACATCTTCTTGGGCAACTGCATGGCGCGGATGCGCTTGTAGTTGCGTTTGACGGCGGCAGCTTTTTTGCGCTTGCGCTCAGCAGTTGGCTTTTCGTAGAACTCGCGCGCACGCAAGTCAGTCAACAGGCCCAATTTTTCAATGGTGCGCTTAAAGCGGCGAAGGGCGACGTCAAAGGGTTCGTTTTCTTTTACACGGACAGTTGTCATTACGTAATGTGATCCAAATTGTGCCGACGATGGTCGCGCAGGGAGATCGAGCCCTACACGCCGCGTTCGGCGATTTTCTCCCGCTTAAAAGTTGATCAGGCAGCGGGAGTTTGCCAGCAAAGCCTAGAATTATAGCGTTTTCTGCTTTGACTTCGTCATGCACTCAACTATTTTGCGCTATCGGGCAATAGCTTGGCTGCTAGCCCTTGGGCACACGCGAAGCCACTGGCCCAAGCCCACTGAAAGTTGTAGCCTCCCAGCCAGCCGGTCACGTCCACGACCTCGCCAATAAAGTACAAACCGCTTTGGCGCGACTCCATGGTTTGGCTGGACAGGGCCACGGTGTCGACGCCGCCCGCTGTGACTTCCGCCTTCTTGTAGCCCTCTGTTCCGGTGGGGGTGAGTTCCCAGCGACTCAAGCGCTCGGCCAAAGCGTTCAGCGACTTGTCTGTGGCTTCGTTCACGGGACGGGCCCAGTTGTGGCCGAGGGCCGCGCCTTGTTCGACCCAGGTGTCGGCCAGCCGCGACGGCACCAGACTGGCCAGTTCGTTGGCGATTAATTTGCGGGAGGTGGCCTTGGCGGCATTCAGGTGCTGGGCCATGTCGACCTCAGGCGCCAAGTTCAACCGAATGGGCGTATTGGGCTGCCAGTAGCTCGATATTTGCAACACGCCGGGGCCACTCAAACCCCGGTGGGTGAGCAGCAAATCTTCAGAAAAAGACAGGCTGTTTTTTTTGCTGCCAGTGGCAATTTTGACCGGCAGTGACAGCCCCGACAGTTGTGCAAAGGGTGCCCAACTGTCGGCGTCAAATGTCAGTGGCACCAGCGCGGGGCGGGGGGTGATGACGGGCAGGTCGAATTGGCGGGCGATGCGGTAGCCCCAGTCGGTGGCCCCGATCTTGGGAATCGACAAGCCCCCACTGGCCACGACCACGGCTGCGCAATGCACCGTGCCTTGGTCACTCTCAATTTCATAGCTGCTCGCGCAAGTGCCGTATGGGCTAGAGGCCAAAAACCTGATATTTTTAACCCCGCAGGGTTGCCACCGGGTGACGCCGCCTTGGGCGCACTCGGCCAGGAGCAGGTTGATGATGTCTTCAGCGGAGTGATCGCAAAACAACTGGCCTTTGTGCTTTTCGTGAAAGCCAATCTGGTGCTTTTGCATCAAGGCAATAAAGTCGGCGGGTGTGTAGCGTGACAAGGCAGAGCGGCAAAAACGCGGGTTGTCGCTTAAGAAATTAGCCGGACCCGTGTCGCGGTTGGTGAAGTTGCAACGCCCACCGCCTGAGATGCGAATTTTCTCGGCCACTTTGGCGGCATGGTCGATGACCAACACCTTCAAACCCAACTGCCCCGCTACTCCGGCACAGAACAAACCGGCCGCACCTGCACCGACGATAACGACATCAAATTTTTGCATGGGCGGGAGTTTAGACGCTGGACTTGCGCCTGACCCCTGTCGATGACGGGCTTGAGCCCCCCGTGCAGCGGCCATTTTCATGGCGGCGAGGTGGGTCCGCCGCCGTGAAAACCCTTTATTGCAGCAGCGCCATATACTCGGGCCGCTTGTTGGCCATCACCTTGAAGCTGCGCAGCAGGTGGGCCAGCTCCGCGTCGGTCATGCCATAGAGATGGGCCACGGCTTTGTCGTTTTCAGCGCGAAGCATGTCCTGGGCTTTGGCGGTGTGAGGCAGGTCGTGCTTTTGAATGCCAAACAAGGGGGCCAATTCACAGAAATCGTCCCACGCCTTGGGGCTTGGTGCCGCCAGCGTGAGCAAGAGTGCATTTTTGGCCAACTGGGTATAGACCGGGTTGCCGCGAATTTCATCGTCGCTGGGTTGTGGCATGGGCAGGCGGTAGAGGTAGGTTTGGCTAACGTTGATTTGAATCATCTGCCGCGCAATCCAGTCCACCGGCACGCTGTTGAACCACGCCAGCGCGAACAGCAGGCGCAGCGCAGACACGACATTCGTCTCGACTTGCCCATTGGCACCGGATACATAGTATTTGGGCGTGTTGAGGAACATCGAATGCCCAGAGCCGCAGTTCTTGGGGAGCAGGGAAAAAATCAAGGTGCGTTCATCTGTATCCCTGGCTACGGTGCGAAACCCCAAGCGAACAAACTCGCGGTCATAGCGCACGGCGTTGGCGTACTTCGCCACCTCGACCTTGGGCACGCCCAAGTCCTGCGCCATGCGGTGCAGTTCTTTGCTTTTCAGGCGCTCGTCGAAGGCGGTGCCGTCCAGCCAGTACTGCGCTGTGTCGAACACGTGACTGTATTGCCAGATCATCTTGCCTTCATACAGCGGCAGCAAGCCTGGGGCCTCTTTTTCTATAAACAGGTCTTTGTCGCCCGTCATGTGCAACTCCCGGCGAAAGTCCAGCCAGTGTTCGGACAGGGGCGCAAACGCCGCGTAACACTTTTCCAGCAGCACCAAATCGGCACCATTGCGCAGTTCCATCAGCGCCCAGTGCTCGGGTGAGAGTGTTTTAAGCGTCTCCACCGGGTAGGGTACATGGCGTGCGGGGTCGTTCAACTCCCCCGCATCCAGCACATAGAAAGCGGTGTCGATGGTGCCCGGCTGATAGGTGTCCGGTGGGGTGTTGACTAACTGCATTAGCGCGAATTTGTAGCGGGAGTCCACATCGGAAAAGATGCCATTGCGGTTCTCAAAGCTCCAGAAAAATGGCATCTGGCAGTGCGTGAAGATGTGTTTGCGTAGGATGGTGGAGCCTTCTTCAAACATTAGCGCGCTGGGTAACACGTAGTTCAGGCTGCCGCCTTGGGCCAGCAAGCCCAGGTTGCGCTCCACAAACAGGCGAAACAAATTGCCGTCGCCCGCGCCCTTGTTAAGTGGCGAGGCGGCGGTGTAGT
>JBAQDW010000445.1:0-7434 GCA_049286445.1 Rhodoferax sp.
GTTTTGAGATTGCGGTTGTAGGTGAGCCAGTTGTCGGCCAGTTTTTTCGGGCACAGCACCAGCACAGAGCGGTTGCGCAGCTCGTAGTATTTGATGACGGCCAGCGCCGTGAAGGTTTTACCCAGACCCACGCTGTCGGCCAGGATGCAGCCATTGAAGGTTTCCAGTTTGTTGATGATGCCGGTGGCGGCATCGCGCTGGAAGTTGTACAGCTTTTGCCAAACAAGTGTGTCCAGGTAGCCCGTGCGGTCGTTGGGCAGCACGTCTTCATTGAGGTCTTCCAGGAACTCGTTAAAGATGTTGTAGAGCATCAGGAAGTAGATACGCTCGGGCGAGTTCTCTTGGTACACCGACGCAATGTGCTCGCACACCAGATCGGTCACATCGGTCAGCTTGTCCGAGTCTGCCCAAATCTGGTTGAACAGGCTCAGGAAAACGCCAGTGTGCGTGGGCTCGTCAAACTTGTTGACGATGTTGGACACCGCATTGCCGCGCTGGTAGCCCAAGTCCACGGCGGTAAAACCATGCAGCGGCATGTAGACAGCGTTGGACGCATCAGCCGGTGTAGCGGCCTGCATCGCAGCGAACTGCTGCATGGGAGCCCCGCCGCTGTTGGAACGGAAATTGGCTTTGCGGCGCATCCAGTCGGCGCATTCGCGGGCGATGGCGCGCTGGGTCAACTTGTTTTTAAGCTGCACTTCGAATTCGGTGCCATAAAAGCTGCGTTCTGTGTCGCCTTTGGGAATGTGAAATTCGCGCCGCTCTTTCTTAGCGGCATCGGTCACCTCGTCGGGCATGAACGAGGGGGATGTGAAGATGAACTCAAACGACTCGACCGATTCCAATTCGCGCTTCAAGGCCTCATACGCGTAGATAGAGAAGCATGAAGCGGCTATTTTGAGCCGTGCGCCGGGCTGAACGGTCTGTTTGATGTCCTCCCCCAGCAGCACGTTGATGTTGTCGATGAGTTTCATTTTTTGCTTATCTCCCTGAACTGTATTTCAACGTCCTTATTGATCACCAGGCCATCATGTGGCCGGTTTTCATCAGAAGCCGCTACACCCACTCCACCCTATTTCACTCGTCCGCCTTGTCTGGCGCAGCCAGTTGGGCTTGGTAAGCCGCCAGCCGTGCATCGAACTCGGCCAGCCATTGGGCATCGACAAAGGCTTTAAGGATGCGGCGCACCTCGTACATCGGTTCTTGGGCGCCGCGCCCAGCACCGGTGCCTTGGGGTTTGAGGCGGCGTACAAAGCCGAGTTCGATGATCTTGTTCAGGTGGGTCTCGACCTGGTCGATCAACTTGGCTTCGTTGCTGCCCACGGGCATGAAGACGCGCACCAGACCGGCAATCGCCTCTCTGGAAAGGATGAGTCGGGTGTCGCCGCCGCTGGCGTCAAATTCGGCCAGCTTTTTGCGCAGCAAGGCCAGCAGCAGGCTGACCGCAAACGTGAGGGGCCGGCGCGCGACCAGCCGAGGCAGTGGGGGCGCGTCATCGCCCTGCACGACTTGCGATTTCAAATAGGCATAGCCTTCGGCTTCGTCCAGTGCGAGGGCCAAGCCCAGCACCGCCACATAGTCACGCACACGGGGCTGCAGTTTGAGCAGTGCGGTCCACAGGGCCGGGTCGTCGTCACGGTACAGCACGCCTTTGAGCAAGGGCACGATGAGGCTGGTGAGGTCGTGCTGAGGGGCGCTGGCCGAGGCCATAGCGCTTTCTTCAGACGCCGGGGTGAGGGGGGTGTCTTGCATCTCAAGGTTTCACAAAAATGACGCGGGGCAAGCGGGCACGGCGCTCGAATGGTTTTATCGGTTCTTTCGGCTCTTTCGGCGCCGAGGGGTCTGGGTCTTGAGGGGTCACCTGCCAGACCACCGTTTCAAGCGTGTTGTCATCGACCACAGCGTTGGGCCACTCGCTGGCCAGTTGCAGGTACGCCACCAGTTCACCCAAGCCCTGCGCCAGCGGGCGGGACTGGATCAATTCACCCAGTGAAATTTGCGTGCGGGTTTGTAGCATTTGCCGCACATGGCCAGAAAGAGCCGCCTTATCGACCCGCACTTGGCTGTATAGCGCAGCGGCGTCTAAGTCAGCGTCACCCGGCTCGATGGCGATTGGGGCAATCCGCGTTTGAATGGCCGGGCTGTAGAGGGGTCGCTCCATGGGTAACTCCACCGTGGCGCCGATTTCATCAATGCCCATGAAGTCACCCGCAGGCGGTGGTGTGGCGCGCACGGCCAAGGCGCGGGCCTCTGCGCTGCGCAAAATGTCCATGATGCGGCGGTTTTCAAGCCAGGCTTGGTCGTCCAAAAAACGGCGCAACTGCTGGGACAACTGGGCCACGGTGGATTGGGCCTGCTCACCCGCCTCCAGCCAGTCGTAGTGCACGCGCTTGAGCCGCTGGTCAGGGGACAGCGCGGCCACCGGTGGTAGCTGCAACACGCGGTCCAGCATCGTGGTGAGCTCTTCTTGGCGCGATTGGGACATCAAAAAGTCCCAAAACGCGCGAAAGCTCTTGCCTTGGTCGGAGTCGGCAATGGCGTCACGCTCGCCCATGATTTCTTGCAGCAAGGTGCCTCTGGCGCCGTCCCACAGGGCGATGCGTTCGCGCACTTTTCGGTCCAGCGTGCGAAAGTTGTGCTCTACCTCCCGAAAATCGGTGAGCAGCTCGCGGGCCAAGCCGGTGAATTGTTGAAACCGCTCTTTAATCGCCGTGTCGTCCAACAAACGCATCTCCCCGGCTTGCAGCAGCGCGATGTCGGCATCAATTTGGTCGCGGCGTTGGCGCAGCTCAGCCATGCGGACTTCGGGGTCGGTCTCCACCCCTAGGCTCATTTGCTTGAGCAGCTCAAACAGTGTGAGCAAGCGCGACTCGGTGCCCACAAAAGCGCGCTCTGTGAGGCTGACCAGCCAGGCCAGCGCCCGCTCTGTGGCGGGGGTGAGGTCAAAATGGGGCTCGTCTGAGCCGGGTGGGTAAAACTTGCGCAACCAGCCTTTCTCATTGGCGGCCCAGTCGTTGAGGTACTCGGCTGACGATTTGGGAAAGGCTTGCTCACCCAAACGCTCGCGCAGACTGAACAAATCGTCTTCCAGCGCCTCGACCAAGCCGGACTGCGCCATGACCCGCACATTGGGCACGATGAAGGCGCGGTGCAAGAAGCTGCCAATCAGCGGCGCATGTTCTGCTGCCAGCAAACGCCAGGCGGGATGCTGGGCGCGCAGGGCCGCGAGGGTGGCGTAATCGAGTTGGGGGGTGGCCACGGCAACGAATTCAATGGGTATGGGTAGAGGTAGGGGTATCGGTCTGACCCAAGGCCACCGATGCACAGAATGGGTGCCGGGTGGCGCGGCAATTTAAGCGGCTGCGGCAGTTGTTGGGGGCGGCTTCAGTAGGCGGTGGGGTAGATCGCATGAGGGACTCCTTTGCATAAAAGGCACGTCAATTTGACGCACAAACAGAGACCAAGGCATCCTGCGCGTCTGGGGGCAGCACGCCCATACGCACCTGGCCGGGTAAGCCAAACGAGGTCGCGTCGCGCACTTTGATGCCAGCCGCCCGCAAAGCGGCCACGTCCAGCGCTTTGGGCGGTTGGGCGCAAAAAAAGTTGGCTTGGCTGGGTGACACGGTCCAGTTCAACGCCTCAAGCTGGGCGATCTGGCGGGTTTTCCATTCCCGCAAGGTTTGCAAGCTGCTTGCCAACCAAGCTTGCACCTCAGGCTGCACCCAGGCCTGCAGCAGAGCCACACCCTGCGCGCCCAGCGGCCACGACGGGCACAGGCGCTCTAAGGCTGCCGTGCTGTTGTGGGCACCTTGCGGTGCGATGACGTAGGCGCCGCGCACACCGGTTAAACCCAAGGCTTTGTTGGGCGTGTACAACTGCCAGACTTGGTCACGCTGCGCCTCTGTCAGGCTGGATTCACCCTCTAAGCGCAGCGGCGCATACGCACAGTCCAGCACCGTCGGCGACGAAAACCCGCGTGGCCAGTTGGTGTGCGGGCCACCGAGCGGGCTGGATGGCTCGCAGCCCCACACCAAGTCCGCGTCATTGGGTTGAGGCACCGACTTCAAACCCCAGGCCAAGGCGGCTTGGGCGTAGTCGCCGTAGGCGTGGCGTGGCAGATTCACACTGCGCCCGCCGCGCTGCACCACCCAGCCGGTGATGCGGAAAATGAATTCGCTGGCGCTGCCAGCCAGCAGCACCCGCCGCGGCTCCACCGCATGAAAAGCGGCCAGTTGGGCGCGCAATTCGGTGTAGCTGGGATCGGGGTAGCGCCGCACATCCGCTTGCTTCACCGCCACCCACGCAAGGGGGCATGGGCCACAGCTGTTGCTGTTGGTAGAAAAGTCAAAACACGGTGCGCCCAGCGCGTCGGTGCCGCCATGTTCGCGCAGGGCTGCGCCCGGCTCACCGGCAGGGGTTGAACTCACGACCATAAAAAGTATCCAATCGCTATAAAAATAAGAGTGGCTCCTGAAGCAAACACAAGGGCTAGAACCACTTTTGATGCTAAAAACAAGGCTTGATGGGTATGCTCAGACTCTGGCGCGCACCCTTTGGAGTTCAGTGCGTAAACGCGGGGTTTTTGCAAACAGACACCCAAGCTTAATGCCATAGCCGCCATCGGCCAGCCACTGTTGGGTGATGGCGTGCGATGGGCCTCGCCGCGCAGGCGTTTCAAATTCACACCCCCACTGATTGCTGCCAACAGCAAGGCGGTGAGGCGAGCAGGCAGCCAGCTTAAAACGTCATCGACCCGGGCCGCCCATTTGCCTGCCCACAACCAGTTTTGGCCCTTGTAAACACCGGGATAGCCCCACATGGCGTCGGCGGTGTTGGCAAACCGGTACAAGGCAGCGCCCGGCAAGCCCAGCAGCACAAACCAAAACAAGGGGGCTACCACCGAGTCGTTGAGGTTTTCTGCCAGCGACTCTAGGGCGCTTTCGCGCACCTGCGACTCACTCAGCGCGGTCACATCGCGGCTGACCAACCCACTCAAGCGGGTGCGCCCTGCTGCCAAGCTCCCCCCTTGGGCGGGGTCTAAGGCCTGCTCCACGGCTTGCACCTCTGAATACAACATGGCCCAAGCCAGCAGCGGTTTCAGTAAAACGCCCAGGACCACAGCAGCACCCAGCCCGCCAGGCACGACGCCCAGTGTGGCAAACCCTGCTAATGCACCCTGCTGAAACCACCATGTAACTATCAAACAGATAGCAGCACCTCCAGACCAGACAAGGGCTGCCAGCCAAAAAGCCTTGAAATCAGGGGTGGAATCTGAGGTTTGACGGGTATGGGCTTGCACCCAGCGCCCAACCCACCCCAAATAATTTCCCATCCAAACGACCGGGTGAAACTTGAGTGGCGGCTCACCGGCCCAACGATCCACCGCCAACGCCACCAAAATCGCTCCCGCCGCGACGCCCACAGAAGCCAATAGCGACAAAGCGTCTGCCAAAGTCCAAATGGCGCTCATGCTCGGGTCTAGGGCCGCGCAACCGGGTGACCGGTTTGCAGACCCAAGCGGGCCAGCAAGGCCATGTCGTCATTGCCCTGTGGGTTGGGCGTGGTGAGCAACTTGTCACCGTAAAAAATAGAGTTGGCCCCGGCCACAAAGCACAGCGCCTGCACCGCGTCGCTCATGCTCTGGCGCCCGGCAGACAAACGCACCCGCGCCATCGGCATGGTGATGCGGGCCACGGCGATGGTGCGCACAAACTCCAGCGGGTCCAAATCAGCCTGATGGGCCAGCGGCGTGCCTTCGACCTTGACCAAATGGTTGATGGGCACCGACTCGGGGTAAGGCCCCAAGTTGGCCAACTCGGCAATCAAGCCCGCGCGTTGCAGACGGGACTCGCCCAAGCCCACAATGCCGCCACAGCACACGCTCACGCCCGCGTTGCGCACGCGGGCCAAGGTGTCCAAGCGTTCTTGGTAGTCGCGGGTGGTGATCACGTCGCCATAAAAATCAGGGGCGCTGTCGAGGTTGTGGTTGTAGTAGTCCAGCCCCGCGTCGCGCAGCACCTCGACTTGACCGTCGGCCAACATGCCCAGCGTGCAACAGGCCTCCATGCCGGTGTTTTTAACGGTTTTGATCAGTTCAGCCACAGCCTCCACATCCCGGTCTTTGGGCGCACGCCACGCGGCGCCCATGCAAAACCGGGTGGCGCCAGCGGCCTTGGCCGCGAGGGCTGCGACCCGCACCTCTTCGACGCCCATCAGTTTGGTGGCCTCCACGCCCGAATCGGAGTGCACGGACTGGGGGCAATAGCCGCAGTCCTCAGGACAACCACCCGTTTTAACCGACAGCAACGTGGCCAGTTCGACCAAATTGGCATCGAAGTGGGCGCGGTGCACGGTTTGCGCCTGAAACATCAGGTCGTTGAAGGGCAAGTCAAACAGGGCCTGCACTTCGGCTACCGTCCACACGCGCTGGTTGCTGACGGCGCGCGCCACGGTTTTGTGCGGCGCGTGAAAATGCACGGTTTGAGCGGCCACGGGGGTCGAAACAAGGGCTGTGGTCATCGGGCTTCTTTCGGATTTATTGGGGGTGAAGCGCTTCAACGCGCATGGATTTTGTAATTCATAATTATAAATAGCGCACCCAGCCCTGTGCTACAGCCGATCTCAGCGCGCTTGACGGGGCCTCGAACTGACAGCCCAACGATCAGTGCATACAGGCCCCCCAACGGGTTCAGTTTTAATCACCTTGCGGGGCCACCGAGGATGCGACCAAAGGCGGGATGCGGGCCAAGATGCCGTTGCGCAGGCGTACGGGGCGGTCGTTGCGTAACAAAGTACCGTCAACAGCGGTGGCATGCAACTGGGCGCAGGCCAAAATGTGCTGCGCTGTTTCGGTGTCAGCGGTCAAATCGCCAAAATAGTAGAGGTATTTACCCGCCGCTTGAAACGTGACGGTGCAAGCGCGGTTGCAACCCATCATGCACTCCACACCGCGAATGCGCACTTGGGCCAGTTGCGCCGGATCAACGTCAAAAGCGGCGATTTGCACCGCCTCAAACAAGGCTGCGCCATGGGCGGGCTGATCTTTTGGCACACCTGCTGGGCGGCAGGTGGTGCAGACGATGACTTCGGTGATGGTCTTGGCCTGCGCCAGTGGGGTGGGTTCGGTCGTCAATGTAGTGGGCGTCATAGGATGAAAATTCACGGGCACAAATTAAACGGGAGCCAAGCGGTACTCGGCGCCCCAGCGTTCGGCCCAAGCGGTGCAGCGGCCTAAGGGTCGCTTGAGGTCGTCAAAATCAACAATCACAGTTTGGGCCACCCCGGGCACCGGGTGGGGCTGCTCCAAGGTCCGCCCGTCGGTCAAAAGCCACAGCGCAGCGTGCGGCGAACGGGCCAGCACACCTTGTGCCACCACCAGCGCCTGTGCCAACGGCGTGCCACCGCCGCCGCCACATTCGCGCACCCGTGCCGCGC
>JBAQDW010000446.1:0-5293 GCA_049286445.1 Rhodoferax sp.
TAACGGGTAAAAAAGACAATAGGGGGTGGCGTGCTGGTTTCATAGAATGGTGTGATTCTAAAAACACTCCCAATGTTCAGTTTTTTCGAAAAAAAACCCCTCCCCCCGACGCCCCCCACCGCGCCGACTGAGGCAGCCCCACCGGTTGCCACGCCCGCCCCCCCCCTGAAGGCGAGCCCTGCGCAGCCGCTTGAACGGGCCCTTTCCGCTACCGCGCTCCCCCCTGTCAGTTCGCTGCCCGTGCCGTCCACCCTCACGTTGCCGACGGCGGCCCCAGCCCCGGCGAGTTCAGTTGAGCGCCAAACGTGGCTGAGCAAACTTAAGGCCGGGCTGCGCAAAACGGGCGCCAGCATTGCCAGCGTTTTCACCGGGACCCAAATTGACGAGGCACTCTACGAAGACCTGGAGTCGGCCTTGTTGATGGCAGACACCGGCGTGAAAGCCACCGAGCACCTGCTGGCCGACCTGAAACGCCGGGTGAAAGAAGCCAAAGCCACCGACCCGGCCGCCGTCAAAGGCCTGCTGATTGAATCCATCACCCAACTGCTAAAGCCGCTGGAAAAGCAATTGGTGGTGGGCGCATTCAAACCCACTGTCATGATGGTGACCGGTGTGAACGGCGCTGGTAAAACCACCTCCATCGGCAAACTGACTCGCCAGTTGTCCAACCAAGGCGCCTCGGTGTTGCTGGCCGCCGCTGACACCTTTCGCGCCGCCGCGCGTGAGCAGCTCAGTGTGTGGGCGGAACGCACCACCGTAGAGATCATCAGCCAGCAAGGCGGTGACCCGGCTGCGGTGAGTTTTGATGCCGTTGCTGCGGGCAAGGCCCGTGGCCGTGACGTGGTACTGGTGGATACGGCCGGGCGGCTACCCACCCAGCTTCACCTCATGGAAGAACTGCGCAAGATCAAGCGCGTGGTGCAAAAAGCAGACGCCAGCGCCCCCCACGAGATTTTGCTGGTCATTGACGGCAACACCGGACAAAACGCGCTCTCGCAAGTCAAAGCCTTTGACGACGCCCTTCAACTCACCGGCCTGATCGTGACCAAGTTGGACGGCACCGCCAAAGGCGGTGTGCTGGCCGCGATCGCCCGAGAACGCCCGATTCCCGTGTACTTTGTCGGTGTGGGTGAGAAATTGGAAGACTTGGAAACCTTCAACGCCCGCGAATTCGCGCAGGCCTTGCTGTCCTGAAACGGCCAAAGCGGCCTGTTCTGCTTACTGTAAGAAAGTGGTGCACAAGGCGACCTAAAAGCCCTGGCCACTTCACCTGTTTCACCATGACACCACCTGTTTTTCTCCCCCTCTCGCACCCCGCCTCATCCCCTTGGAGTCGCCGCAGCGCGCTGGTTGTATTGGCGGCGTCGTTGACCACCCCTTTGTGGGCCCAAACCGCACCCGCATGGAACGAGATTGAGCAAAAGGCACGCGGTCAAACCGTGTACTTCAACGCCTGGGCAGGCAGCCAAAACATCAACGCTTACCTGAAATGGGCGGGCACCGAAGTGCAAAAGCGCTACGGCGTGACGCTGGACCACGTCAAGATCACCGACACCGCTGAAGTGGTAAAGCGCGTGCGCAACGAGAAAACTGCCGGCAAATTGAGCGGTGGCTCGGTGGACCTGGTTTGGATTAACGGGGAAAACTTTGCCACCATGAAGCGCGAGGGCCTGCTGTTTGGTCCTTTTTCTGAAAGCCTGCCCAACTTTGCCTTCGTTGATACCAAAGGCAAGCCCACCACACGCATTGATTTTTCTGAGCCGGTGGAGGGGCTGGAAGCCCCCTGGGGCATGGCACAGCTGACATTTTTTGCGGACAGCAAACGGGTGCCTTCCCCACCGCGCAGCATGAAGGCGCTGTTGAGCTTCGCCCAAGCCAACCCGGGTCGCATCACCTACCCTCGCCTGCCCGACTTTCATGGCACCACGTTCATTAAACAAGCGCTGCTCGACACCAACCCGGACCGCAGCGCCTTGTACCAGCCGGTGACCCCTGAGGCGCTGGCCAAAGCCGGTGCGCCCTTATGGGCGTTTCTGGACGCCCTGCATCCGCACCTGTGGCGTTCTGGCAAGCAGTTTCCCCAGAATGCCGCTGCAGTACGTCAAATGATGGCCGATGGCACGCTCATGCTGGCCCTCACCTTCAACCCCAACGAAGCTGCGAACGAAATAGCCGCTAGCCGTCTCCCCACCTCCGTCACCAGCTATCAATTCGATAGTGGCACGATCGGCAACACCCACTTTCTCGCCATTCCTTTCAACGCCTCCGCCAAAGAAGGTGCTCAAGTTTTGGCCAATTTTTTGTTGAGCCCCGAAGCACAAGCGCGCAAAGCCGACATTGCCCAGTGGGGCGACCCCACCGTGCTGGCGCTGGACAAATTGTCAGCAACGGACCGCGCCCGCTTCACCGCCAAGCCTGTGCCAGGCCAGGTCGCCCAAGTGGTCCCGACCCTGCCTGAACCGCATGGCAGTTGGGTGGGTGCGCTGGAACAAGAGTGGTTAAAGCGCTACGGTCGGTGAAAGCACTGAGGTGATTTGGCGTGATGCGCCCTAAACTTTCGCCATGTCTCAACTTGTCGATAACTTAGCCAACCTGGCGTCTCTGCGGGACCGTGACGCCCTGGACATTGCTTTGGTGAGTGCCGTGCATGATGTGCTGCAACCCGAAACCAGCGCTATTTACCGTGCCGTCGGCCATGAAGGCGACGAACGCTGGCTTTGCAGTGCCCAAATGAGCCGCCAACAGGCCGTGCCCACCAGTGATGCGGCATGGATTGACTTGGCTGCCTTGCCTCGCTTGGCCGACGTTCCCCTGCGCCAGCACGTCGCGATGACAGGAAAAATGGCCCGTGCTGGCACGCTCCCTGATGTCACGGCGTTTTCGGTACACGGCTCCCCGGGTACGACGGGGGTGTTGGAACTGGGCAGCCCGACGCCGTTGACTGACGAGTCCATTCGCATCGTTGAAGGCGTGCTTCGCCTCTACGCCAATTTTCATTGCCTGCTGGACTATGGCGAGCGCGACGCCTTGACGGAATTGCTCAACCGCAAAACATTCGATGGCGCTTTTCTCAAAGCGACGCTGGAACAAAGGCAACGAACAGGCCAAGGCCAAGACGAAGGCGAGTCGGAACGCCGAGACCAAGGCCCCCATGGCAGCTATTGGTTGGCCATGATTGACATTGACCATTTCAAACGTGTGAATGACACTTTTGGTCACCTGATTGGAGACGAAGTTCTTTTGCTGTTGGCGCGCCTGATGCGCTCCACGTTTCGATTTCACGACCAGCTGTACCGCTTTGGTGGTGAAGAGTTTGTGGTGCTCATGCGTTGCAACGGCGAGGAGGAGGCGGCTTTGGCCCTGGAACGAATGCGGCTGAAGACTGAACAGTTTTTGTTTCCCCAGGTGGGAAAAATCACCATCAGCACCGGGTTCTCCGAAATCAGAGCCGGAGACACCCCAAGTGGCGCATTTGAACGGGCGGACAAGGCCGTCTATTACGCCAAAGCCCATGGGCGCAACCAGGTCAGCAGTTATGCCGGACTGGTGGCCAGTGGCGAACTGGTGGAGCAAAGGGCCATTGAAGGCGAGATGGAACTGTTTTAACGCCCGAGTGGCTGGCGGCCCGTCGCCCCTCGGGCCTACCAAAGCCCTGTCGCGGGGCCAATACCAAGCGGCCCCTGCCCCCTCGCACTGTGGGTACACTTGCCCGCCATGACTACTTTGCTCCCCCGAATTGAAATCGAAAGTGCCCCCAACCCCACGGCTGCCGTCATTTGGCTGCACGGCTTAGGCGCTGACGGCAACGACTTTGCCAACCTGGTCCCTGAGTTGGACTTGGGCCACTGCCCACCCATCCGTTTTGTGTTTCCGCACGCGCCCACGCTGCCGGTCACCATCAACGGCGGTTATGTGATGCCCGCGTGGTACGACATTCGCGGTGCGGACCTGGTCAGCCGCCAGGACGCCGAAGGCATTCAAAAATCAGCCCTTGCCATCGCGGCTTTGATCGAACACGAAATAGCCCGTGGCATCGCACCAGACGCCATCGTGTTGGCGGGTTTTTCCCAGGGTTGCGCCATGGCACTGCACACCGGCTTGCGTTTTCCAAAGCGGCTGGCGGGCATCATGGCCTTGTCGGGCTACCTGCCCTTGGCAGACACCTTGGCCGCCGAGCGAAACCCGGCCAACGCGCACACGCCCATTTTCATGGCCCATGGCAGCCAAGACCCGGTGGTGATTCCTGCCCGGGGCGAAGCCAGCCGCGATTTGCTGGCCGGACTGGGCTATGCGGTGCAGTGGCACACCTACCCCATGCCGCACAGCGTGCATCCGCACGAAGTGAGCGACATTTCTGCATTTTTAACGTCTGTGTTGGCCAAGCCAGCCACCGCGCACTAGCCCCACTTTTGAGAGACATGACACGGCAAGGCAATGAACCGGTGCTGGGCATCGACTTTGGCACCTCCAATTCGGCTGCTGCCCTGATTGGCCTCAACGGCCAGCTCAACGTGATTCCCCTGGAGGGACGCGCCAGCGCCATGCCCACAGCGCTGTATTTTTCGCATGAAGACGGGCGCATTGAGTACGGCTCAGTGGCGCTGGCCACCTACCTGAAGGCCGCTCAAGAGCAGGTGGTGGGTGGGCGGTTAATGCGGTCCATCAAAAGCTTGCTGGGCAGCAAGCTGATGGACGAGCAAACACTGGTGAACAGCCAGCTGATGAGCTTTTTCGACATCGTGGTGCTTTTCTTCAAAGAGCTTAAAGCCCGCTCCGAGGCCCATATCGGTCAACCGCTGCGCCGTGCCATGCTGGGCCGCCCTGTGCATTTTGTAGACGACAACCCCGAGCGTGACGCGCTCGCGCAGACCACGCTGGCCCGGGCGGCGCACGCTGCCGGATTTGAATCGGTGGCGTTTCAGCTCGAACCCATTGCCGCGGCGTTCGACTTTGAACGCCGCATTGCGCAAGACACCACGGTGTTGGTGGTCGATATTGGCGGGGGCACCTCAGACTTCACCGTCATTCAGTTGGGACCCAACCGACAGCAGCACACTGACCGCAGTGGCGACATTTTGGCCACCACCGGTGTGCACCTGGGTGGCACCGACTTTGACCGGCTGCTTAATTTAGGCTGTGTGATGCCGTTTTTGGGACGGGGCCACACCGGCCCCAATGGGCGCGAAGTTCCCAACAGCGTCTTTTTTGACCTCTCCACCTGGCATTTGATTCACCACGCCTATTCGCGCAAAAGCATGCACCACGCGACCGAGCTGTGGCGCTCTTACACCGA
>JBAQDW010000447.1:0-4522 GCA_049286445.1 Rhodoferax sp.
TGGAATGCTGGCGTAAAACAGAAAGTCCAGCGCAATGTCTAAAAAGCCGCCTTGGTCGGTGGCCTGGGTCATGCGGGCCACAGCGCCATCGAGCGCGTCTAATAATCTTGAGGCAAATAGGGCAGTAGCCCCCGTCAGGTATGCGCCACCAGCTATCGAAAATGCAGCAAATAAACCGATTAAAAATCCTGCGACCGTGATTTGATTGGCCGTCACCCCAGCGCGAAACAAGACCGCAGCCAAACCGTGGACGGCGGGTTTGATCAGGGCAGTGGCGGCGCGGTCGAGCATGGGGGATTCAAAAAGGGGTGAACGCGGCTTTAGAGGTGAGTGAGGTGCTGGGGGTCTGCGATGTCAGACACATCGTGGGTGACCATTAGTACGGGAATGTTGCGTTTTCTTACCGTGGTGAAGACAAAGTCGCGCAGGCGCTCGCGCAGAGCCGTGTCGAGTTTAGAGAATGGCTCGTCCAACAACAGCGCTTGCGGCTGGGCCAGCAGGGCGCGCATCAGGGCCACGCGCCCGCGCTGACCGCCTGAGAGCGTGGTGGGGTCAGCGTGCGCAAAGTCTGCCATTTCCAAATCGGCTAGCCCTTGCGTCACGGCGGCCATGCGCTGTGCTTTGGGCCCCGCAGGCAGCGCAAACAACAGGTTTTCAAACACGGTCATGTGCGCAAACAGCAAATCTTCTTGAAACAAAATGCCCACGTGACGTCGCTCGGTGGGCAGCGTGTCAATGCGGGTGCCGTTGAGCGTGATGTTGCCCTCAAAGTGCAATGCGTCGGGCAGCGTACCGCACACCGCCGCCAGCAAGCTCGATTTGCCCGACCCGCTGGCCCCCATCACCGTGTGAATGACCCCGCGTGGCACCTGCAGCGTGAGGGGCTGCAACAACGTGCGGGTGGAGGTGTGAAGCTTGTTTAGCGCAATGTTCAGGCTCATGAAACGTTGGGGCGGTAAAAAACAGGGCGCAGTGAGGTGCAAAAAGACCCCGTTGCAGAATAAGAGGCCGACACCGAGGGGGGAATACCCTTGGCGCTGAAAGCGGGCGCGTTATGCCTTGCCAAGCGTTCCGGCGCCACCTTGGCCACAAGTCCTGAGAGGCCCTTGCAATGCCTCTCTGAGGGCGAGGTCTTCAGGAAGGGCCTGTCTCAGGCGCACTGCGGTGGCTGTTGGCAAAGCGCTCAAAATGAACTGCGTCCAACGGGCGGCTGAAGTGGTAGCCCTGCACCTCATCGCAGCCCTCACTGCGCAGAAAGTCGAGTTGCCCTTCGGTCTCTACCCCCTCGGCAATGGTTTTCATGCCCAGGCTGGCGGCCAGACCAATGACGGCACCCACAATGGCTTTGTCGTCCGGGTCGGTGGTGATGTCACGCACAAAAGATTGGTCAATCTTGAGCTTGTAAACCTTGAACCGCTTGAGGTAGCTCAAGGACGAGTAGCCGGTGCCAAAGTCGTCAATCGACAGGCGAATGCCGCGCCGGTGCAAGTCGTCCATCACGGCAATGGCACTCACCGGGTTGTGCATGGCCACCCCTTCGGTCAGCTCCAACTCCAGCCGCTCGGGGGGCAAGCCGGCGTCGCTGAGCAGGCGCGACACCAACTCCGGCAGTTCGGCGTGCCGAAACTGAACCGACGACAAGTTCACCGACAGGGTGATGGCGGGCATGCCGCGTTGAATCCACTGCGCCAGCTGGGTCAGGGCGGTGCGAATGACCCATTCGCCAATGGGCAGAATCAGCCCGCTGCTCTCCGCAATCGGAATGAACTCAGCCGGGGAAATTTTGCCCAACTCCGGGTGGTCCCACCGCAGCAAGGCCTCGGCGCCGATGACCTGGTTGGTTAACAGGTCGATTTGCGGTTGGTACACCAGACTGAGCTGATCGCGCGCCAACGCACGGCGCAGGGCGTTGTCGAGCAACAAAGTGCGGTCTGACACGGCCTGTAGCTCGGAGGTGAAGAAGCGGTAGCTGTTGCGTCCGTCTTCTTTGGCCCGGTACATGGCGGCGTCAGCACATTTGTACAGGGTGTCCAGGTCAGACCCGTCTTTCGGGTAAATCGCAATGCCAATGGAGGGGGTGACGGTGAGTTCGTGCTGACCAATGTGCAGCGGCAACATGGCCGCCTGAATCAATTTATCGGCCACGCGGGCGGCGCCCAGGGTGTCGGCGTTGGGCAGCAACAAAATGAATTCGTCTCCGCCCAGACGCGCCACCGTGTCTTGCTCTCGCACGTTGTCTTTCAAGCGCTGTGCCAAGGCCAGCAACACCTGGTCCCCGACCTGGTGGCCGAGGGAGTCGTTGATGTTTTTGAAATGATCCAAGTCAATGAACATCAGCGCCAAAGACTGTGCGCTGCGGTCCGCCAAGCTCAGGGCCTGAACACAGCGGTCTTTGAGGAGCAGCCGGTTCGGCAGGCCGGTGAGCGGGTCAAAGTGCGCGAGTTGCTGGATCTGCGCCTCCGCTTTCTTTTGTTCAAGCGCTTTTTTCTCCAGCTCAGCCACGGTTCGGCTGAGTTGCTGGGTGCGCGTCTCCACCAGCTTTTCCAGGCTGTCGCGGGCCTGTTCGAGTTCAAGCTCCGCTTTCTTGCGGGCGTTCACGTCCAGCACAATCCAGATCGTGCCCTTGCTCAGGTCGTTGGGGTCGATGGCTTTGGCACTGATTGCACAGTGCACGGGCAAGCCATCTTTTCTGCGCAACACCATTTCTGCTTGAAAGGCCTCGCCAGCCGCCAAGGGCGGGTAACACCGAGCGCCCGCCTCCAGCCAATCCGCGTCGCTCAAATACCAAGTGCTGGAGGAGCGCCCGTAAAGCTCGCCTGGTTCGTACCCGAGAATGCTCTCAAATTGACGGTTGCACCGGGTGAGGTGGCGGTCATGCAAGAACACGATGCCAAACATCACGTTATTGAGGATCAATTTTTGTTCGGCCAAGCTGGCTTGAAGTCGCTCTTGGGCCTGCTTTTCTTCGTGAATGTCGTCAATGATCCAGATCGACCCCTCGCTTGTGTCGGCTGGGTTGACCAACTTGCCGGTGAGGTGAGACCAGAACAGCGACCCATCACAGCGGCGCATCAGCACTTCCGATTTGTAAGCCAAACCCTGGGCCATCACGGTAAAAGCGGATTTCCCCAATCTGTAAAACGATTCAGCGTCGGGGTACAGCGACACACTGCTGCTGCCCAGCATGTCGGCGCTATCGGCGTGGCCGTAAATCTGTGCAAAACGCTGGTTGCAACGCAGCACGGTGCGGTGTTTGATGAAGACAATTCCGACCCCGGCTGTCTCCAAAATGACCTCTTGTTCGCGCAAGGCCAGTCGCAATTGCTTGGGGGTGGTCGCGGCTGTCATGAAGGCGGGGTCAGGGGAATGGCCAGGAGAAGAGGAGGGGCTTTCAGGCTTAGACATGTGGTTGCCATTGTGATGCATGAAATTGTCTTGCGCTATGGCACGTTTTTTCAGTTCAAAAAAGGCGGCGAGATAAAGTTCATCTACCCGGTAGGCGTCTTCAGTGGTGCGGGGGCCGCCTGAAAGTGCCGGGCTTTCCCGAGCCAGGCGGCCCCCGCAAAAACCAACATCGGCAACAGCCACTGTAACCAAGCGTAGGCGGCCGTCAGTGAACGCTGCGCCCCCGCCGCCAGCGTGACCGCTTCGGTTGTCACCGTGCCCAAGCGGCCAGCGCCCACAAATAAAGTGGGCAAGTACTGGGCCACACTCACGGCAAACCCAATCGCCAAGGCGGCCGTGAGGGCGGTGCGCAACAGCGGCCACTTGACCCGCCACAAAAACGCCCACCGCCCGTGTCCCAAGGAGGCGCACAGCTGGCGAAACCGGGGGTCAAAGCCGGTGTAGGCGGGGCTGAGTGCAATCACGACATAAGGCAGGGCGGCCAAGGTGTGGGCCAACCAGACGCCGGTCCAGGTGGCATCAATGCCCCAGGCCAACGCCATGCCATGCACGCCGACCACCCACAACACGGGCGGCAACAGGAGGGGCACATAAATCAGCCGCCGCATGGGCTCAATCCAGCGGGACGGGGCGCATTCCAGCCAGGCCACCGACCACGCCAGCGCCGTCACCGCACTGGCGGTGGCCAAGGTCAAGGTCGTGCCCACGGTGTCCAAACTTTGCCCCACAGAGGCCCAAGCGGCCCCAGTCCAGGTCTGTGGCAGCAGCGATGGAAAAGGCCAAAACCCAGACACACTGCCCAGGGCCAACGCCAACATGACGGCCAAGTACAGCCCCAGCAGCGCCCACCAGCCAAACTGACCCAATGGCCCGAACCTGCTGACACGTATTTCGGTTGACCGCGGCCGACCCCGCCGACCGGTGGTCCAGCGCGTGCGCCACAGCGGCAAGCGGGTGAGCGGCCAGCCCAAAGCGGCCACCCCAACCACCAGAGCGGCCAGCAGCGATGCGGCTGCCGTGCCTTGGGCGTTGCGGGCGATATCGGCGTCCAGCAACCATTGCCAGGCTAAAACCGCCAGCGTGGGGGGCGAGGTGGGGCCGATCACCAACGCCATGT
>JBAQDW010000448.1:0-14176 GCA_049286445.1 Rhodoferax sp.
ATTTTCCCCAGCGAAACAGTGGTGTGTTTTGACAGGCTGCCACGGGTAGCTGCCCCAATGACCAATCGGGTCGGCAAGTCGCGGGCTGCAGACTCAAGGCGCGACGCAAAGTTAATACAGTCTCCAACCGCTGTGTAAGTGCTTCTAAAAGATGTTCCCAAATCGCCTACGAGAGCGCTCCCGCTTTCAATTCCAATACGAACCCGCACGGGAGCAAGACCATAGCGTTGCCGCTCCCTGTTGAAGGTATCCACTTCAGCCAAGATATCAAGCGCAGCGCTGACAGCCCAGTCCGCCTGCTCAGGACAGGCCAGTGGCGCGCCCCAAAACGCCACTAAACCATCACCCGTGTACTTGTCCAACGTGCCGCGCCAGCCTAATACGGGGCGGGTCAGGCAGCCCAGAAAGTCTTTGGTTAGTCCCGCAGCCTCATCCAAAGACAGTGACGATGTCATGCGCGTGTAGCCTTCCATGTCTGCAATCAAAACGGTGACATTTCTCAACGTTGGGGTCAAACTGTAGTTCAAGCCAAGGCGCACAATCTCATCCAAAACAGGCTGCGCAACGTAGTGTGACAACGTGTTGAGTACACGCCGGGTCCTTCGCTGTGACTGCCACCACTCGTGAGGAATGGCCACCAACAGCAAGAAGAAATAAGCCCAAAGTGGTGCTGTCACAGACCATTCTGCCTGTCGTGCCACACCGGTAAAAGCCACACCTAGCCAGCAGATGACCAAGCCAATCAGCAGCAAAAGCCCGCCCCATGCTGACAGCTTTGCAATGAAAAAAACGGCTAGTGCAATGCTCAATACACACCACAACACCAACCAGCCACGTCCTGACCAAGGCGCGTTGGCACGCATCTCCGTTAAGTCCAGCAAGCCGGTAAGGCTGGCCGCGTGAACCATGACCCCGCTGCTCAAGGGCGTTAGCGGCGTGCTCACCCTGTCACCCAGACCTAGCGAAGAAGAGCCCACCAGCACGTAGCGGCCCGCCAGAAGCGAGGGGGGCGCACTTTCATTCAGAATATCTGCGGCTGACACAACGGTATAAGCCGTCAACGCCCGGGTATAGGGCACCCGCCACAGTCCTCTCTCATCGCTAAGGTTCAGTTGAGGTGACAGTTTGAGAGGCGCGTCTCGGTCAGAGGCCACCGTCGGGCAGTTCAGCAACACGCTGGCAAAGTGCGCAAAGTCCTGTGCCTGAAAGCGTGAACGCACTGGCGTGTGGCGCAGCACACCATCTGGATCGGGGAGGTAGCCAATATTGCCAATGCATCGCGCTCCTGACAAGCCCGCATGATTGGCAATATAGCCAAAGGCCGGGAAGGCACCGAGCCCTACGGACCCGCTACTACCACCCGCCAACACGCCTTGAAGAAGGGCGGGGCTGCGAGGCGTGTAGTCAAAGACTTGTGCCAAAGTAAGCGGCGCATGCGCCGCCAACGAGGCCAGCCTCTCGTCACCGTTTACATCGCCGGGCTCCGCGAAAACAATATCCAGTCCAACAGCGCGAGCACCGTAAGTCCCCAGCAAAATCTCCACCAGTTCTGCGACCTGCTGGCGCGACCAAGGCCAAGGCCCCACATCGCGCAATGAAGCCTCGTTGATATCAATAATGGCAAGCCGATTTTCCGCCTCAGTGTTTACGGTGAAGCGTACAAAAGAATCACGCAAACCCTCATCCAGTCGAACCAAAAACTCTGGCCTCTGCCATTCCACTAAAAGCGCCAATGCGCAAGCCACCAAGGCCAGCCCCAAGCGAATCAGCCACGCCATAGGCAAGCGAGGTTTCATAAGCGCAGGTACATCGGTGTCACCTCGTCAAAGACGACGCCTCGCCGCTAACAGCCTGGCGCAGTACTTCGGGTTGACGAACAATTAACCGTCGCAAGTCTTTCTCAACCACCCCTTGGGATAACAGGATGTGAATGGCGCGCGAAACTGTTTCTCGGCTGGTGTTCACCATAATTGCCATTTCCTGCTGGGTTGGCAGCTTGTCGATCACCACCAAGCCACCAGGTGCAATCTGGGCAAATTTTTGCAACAACGCAAACACCCGTTGCGACGCGTTAGGAATTCCCAAGATGGTGCGGTAATCAGCCGCCTTGCGCACGCTGGACGCCATGCGCTTGAGCAGCCGTTCCACGATCAGTGGGGTGTGATAAATCAGCGCCAGCGCTTGTGTGCGGGGTAACAGCGCGATCAGCGAGTTTTCGAGGGCCACCACCGACGCCGAGCGAGGCAAGCCATCAACGATCGACAGCTCGCCAAAATAGTCCCCACTAACCAGCAAATTCAAACCAATCTCTCGACCATCTTCCGTAATATCCACGGCCTGCAACCGCCCCGACAGCACAAACAGAAGATGATCGCCTGGGCTGCCTTTTTGCAACACCTGAGTTCCCCGTTCTACCGTGCGCAGTTGCAGGGCGGACCCGATCACGCAGAGCGTCTCCGGGCTCACCCCCGCCAAGAGCGGTATCTTTTGCAGGTGCAGCCTCATCATCTGTCCGTTGGTTGCCGCATTTTTTCCTGCAGCCGCCGTCATCGCCTACTCCTTGCTGACGCGCGCCATGTCAGCGTCAACCATCATGGAAATCAGCGTCTCCAAGTCCGTTGTAGCCTCCCAACCCAGCCGGGCCTTCGCCTTTGCAGGGTTTCCCAGTAGCACCTCCACCTCAGCAGGACGGTAAAACTTGGGGTCAATCACCACATGGTCTTCATGATTTAGGCCAACATGAGCAAAAGCGATGCGGCACATGTCGCGCACTGTGGTGGTTTGGCCCGTGGCAATCACATAGTCGTCCGCTACGTCTTGCTGCAGCATCAACCACATCGCCTCTACATAGTCACCGGCAAAGCCCCAGTCTCGTTTAGCGTCAATGTTGCCCAAACGCAGTTCCTGCTGCTTGCCATGCTTGATGCGAGCCACTGCGTCGGTCACCTTGCGCGTCACAAACTCAATGCCCCGAATCGGCGACTCATGGTTGAACAGTATTCCGCTCGACGCATGCAAGCCAAAGCTCTCCCGGTAATTCACCGTCATCCAGTGCGCATACAGTTTCGCCACACCATAGGGGCTGCGCGGGTAAAAGGGCGTGGTCTCACTCTGCATTGACTCCTGGATCAGTCCAAACATCTCGCTGGTCGAAGCCTGGTAAAACCGGGCCTTTGGATGCACGATACGCACCGCCTCCAACATATTCAAGGCCCCCACCCCCGTCACATTGGCCGTCAATACCGGTTGCTCCCACGAAGTGCCTACAAAGCTCTGCGCAGCCAGGTTGTAAACCTCGTCTGCAGCCGATTTCTCCATGCAACGAATCAACGCAGAGAGGTCATTCAAGTCACCCTCAAGCAAAGTCACGTCACCAGCGACACCTAAATCGCGCAAGCGCCAGAGCGTGTCCGTGGAGCGCCTTGCGTGCAGGCCATAAACGGTGTAACCCTTTGCCAGCAAAGATTTGGCCAGATACGCCCCATCCTGCCCGGTAATGCCCGTAATGAACGCTCGTTTAGTTTCACTAACCAATTTGCTTCTCCCAATAACGATAAAGATTCAGTAAAGTTTCATCAATGGGCACCACCGGCTCCCAGCCAGTGTGCGCCGTCAACTTGGCATGACTCGCGTAAACCCGGGGCTGATCAGCGGGGCGCATTCGTGCCGCGTCTGTGACGATGTCTGCCGACACCCCTGACAGCGTCAAAAGACGCTCGACCAGTGAGCGCACCGTTCGCTCTGTGCCGCTGCACACGTTGTAGGCCTCGCCATTCAAGCCGTGCGCCAGCAGCAACTCATAGGCACTCAGCACGTCGGCCACATCGGAAAAATCGCGCGTTACCTCAATGTTCCCCACCTCTAAAAGAGGCGCACGTTTGCCCGCACCTATTTCGGCAATTTGTCTCGCAAAATCTGAAATGGCAAAAGTAGACGCCTGACCCACACCAAGATGATTAAATGGCCGCGCCATCAACACCTCAAACGGCCCCGTCTGGCTCCATTGGTAGCACAACGCCTCGGCCGCAGCCTTGCTTACTGCGTAAGGATTGCGCGGGCGAAGCGGCAAAGTTTCCTCAATAGGCAGCGACTCTTCAGACACCCTGCCATAGGCATCACCCGAACTCACAAAAAGAAAGCGTCCCTTGAAGCCGCTCTGCGCCAACGCCTCAAGCAAACGCAATGTGCCCAGAAAATTCACCTCAAACGTCTTCTCTGGCGCCTTGAACGAATCGGGTACAAAACTAAGCGCCGCCAAGTGCAGCACGGTGTCTGGAAGCCAATGGCTAAAACATGCCAACAAACCATCCTTGTTGCAAATGTCTGCATCTGCCGCCCATGCTGACAAGCCCCTCGCCTGCGGCCACTTTGCCAAGGCATGTTGCCCCACAAAACCCCGGTCTCCGGTAACCAGCAAACGCACCGGCTTGTTGTCGTGTGACGTTGCCATGACCAGTCCCCTTATTTAAGCGCCTGAGTTTAACGGAGGAGTCCCGCAGGTCGCAGCAGATACAATGCCCCACCCATACTGGTCCCAAAACGCAAATTCACCTGGTTTGAGCTGCCCCTTGACAACTGACCTCAACCTTCGCCGCATTGCACTAAGCAATTTTGATCTCATCGCCTTGATCCTGGGTTGACATGGGCGCCGTCACCATCGCTGGGCTCGGCAAAGCCTACCGCCAGTACAAGCACCCCAGTGGGCGCCTTTTGGAATGGTTTGGGGCGGGCACCCACCATACCGAGCGGTGGATTTTGCGCAACCTCAACCTCAACATCAGCGCCGGCGAATCCGTGGGACTCATTGGGCGTAATGGCGCTGGCAAAAGCACGCTACTCAAACTCGTTACCGGAGTCAGCATCCCTACCGAGGGCTCCGTCAAGCTCAACGGCCACGTGGCCTCACTGCTAGAACTGGGCCTAGGATTCCATCCCGAATTCACCGGGCGACAAAATGTTTACATGCAGGGCTCTTTACAAGGGTGGAGCCGTGAGCAAATCGACAGCCTGCTGCCCGCGATCATCGGGTTTGCCGAAATTGGGGACTACTTTGACCGTCCCGTTCGCATTTACTCCAGCGGCATGCAAGTCCGCCTCGCCTTCAGTATTGCGACCGCCGTGAGCCCTGACATCCTCATTGTGGATGAAGCCCTCGCTGTGGGTGACGCCTACTTTCAGCACAAATGCTTCAACCGCATTCGCGACTACCGCGCTGCAGGCACCACCCTCTTGTTTGTGTCTCATGACCCAGGCGCAGTCAAAACGCTTTGTGACCGTGCGGTGCTCATTGATGGAGGTCACTTTGTTCTTGATGGCAAGCCAGCTGACGTACTCGACTACTACAACGCCCTCATCTCGGGCGAAGCCATAGACAGCGCCATCCGAGAAGGCATGCCTGACAGCGACAGCGGCACCCGCTCCGGCAACGGCGCAGTACGCATCGTGCACGCCGACATGCTCTGCGCTGACAAAAGTACGCGGGCCATCGTCGCGGGCGATGCCGTTAGTCTTCAATTGCGCGTACAAGCCCAGCGGCACCTCAAAGACTTCACCGTTGGCCTGCTTATCAAGGACAGGCTAGGCAATGACGTCTTTGGCACCAACACGCATCACCTGTTTGAAGTGCTTGGCCCCATTGCGCCCGGCGAGAGCAAAGACATCGTCTTTGAGTTTTCTGCTTTTGCCTTAGGGCCCGGGCACTACAGCATCACCCTGGCCGCACACGCCAGTGCTGACCACTTGGCCGGCAATTACGACTGGTGGGAACGTGCGTTGGTCTTTCAGGTCATGCCCGCCAAAGGCGTGCACACCATCGGTATCTGCCACATGCCCCTCACGTTTCACCAACATGCCGTGTTCGAGCAATGACCCCCAATTTTTTTAAAAGACTGTCAAGCAAACTCTGGCAGGTCGTGTGCTTTCCCTTTCAGCTGGGGCGTCAACTCCACCGGCTCGAAACCAATGCTTCGCAAGCGCAAGCCTTGGTCAGTCAATTAACGCAAGCTCACCAGCAATTAGCACAAGACCACCAGCACATAGTGTTAAGCCACCAGCAGCTGACACTCACCCATCAGCAACTGCAGCGTGACCACGATGCCAACATCGCATGGCTCCAAGGCATGTACCCTGAAATCGTCAGCGCCATCGGGAAAAAAATCGAACCCGAGCAATTCGACCATCTCACACAAGACGTTTTTGCAGCCCTGCACCGTGAAGTCGGTACCCTGATCGACCGTTTGGCACGCCTTGAAAACACAAGCTCAGCGCCTGCCACGCCGCCTGTTTTCGCCGACGACAGCCGCAGTGCTGGCTTCTACTTGGCCCTTGAGCGTCGTTTTCGTGGCACCGCAGACGAAATCACTGCACGTGCGCAACCGTACTTGGATTTGCTGCAAAGTGACCCGCACACCTACAGCCCGGTGCTGGACATTGGCAGCGGCCGAGGTGAATGGCTCACCGCGCTGGCAGGTGCCAGCATTCCCGCCAGCGGAGTTGACCTCAACCCTATCAACGGCGACTACTGCCGCGCCCGTGGTTTGGCCGTAGGCACCGGCGATGCCCTCACACATTTGGCCAGCCTGCCCGCCGGTAGCCTGGGCACGGTCACGGCATTTCATCTCGTGGAGCATGTCCCCTTTGGAATGCTGCTGGCCATGACCGACGAAATATTGCGTGTTCTTAAACCCGGTGGTCTTCTCATCTACGAAACACCCAACCCCGAGAACCTGCTAGTCGCCACCCAAAGCTTCTGGATTGACCCCACCCATCTGCGCCCCTTGCCGCCTGACCTGTTGCAATTCCTTGCGCTGCAGCGCGGTTTTGACAGCGCCGAGGTACGCCGCCTGCACCCCGGCGACGCAGTTGCCACCGCTGACGCCACCCTCCAAGCCCTCTTGACTGGCCCGCGAGACTACGCCGTCATTGCCCGCAAGGCAAGCCTGCTCCCTGCGTGAGCCCAACCCGTATTCAGTGACACCGTGACGCCTGCCAACATCCTTATTCTGGGCTCTTACCCCTGCCTTGCCCCCATGCATGGAGGGCAAATTCGCCTCGCTGAAATTGCGGCAGCCTACCGCCGCAGCGGAGCCAATGTGCGCGTGTGCAGCGTCTTTGACGGCCCCTCCTTTGCGGTCCAGCCGCACGGCCCCTTTGATCACATCTACCCCCGCGAAAGCGCCTTTCGTCAATGGAAACAACAGGCAGTTCCCCTCATCGACGACCTCACGGGGGGGCACTACGCCGCACAAGACCCCCAGGCTTACCAAACCCTGACCCAACACCTCACACAGCCACTCGCCATCCTCCACATTGAGCAACCCTGGCTGCTGCCCTTGGCCCTGCGCTGGCGCAGCGAAGGGCTGCTGCAAGGCACCCGGCTTATCTACGGTTCGCAAAATCTCGAAGCGCCTCTCAAGGCGGCCATCCTGCGTCAATACGGCATCGCGCAGGGTGACGCCATTGCCAATGAAATTGACCAACTCGAGCGTCAAGCCTGCCGCGAGGCAGACCTCACGCTGGCCGTATCCGAGTCTGACCGCCACACGCTGCAAACCTATACCGATCGCCCCGTTCTATTGGCCGCCAACGGCATCGCCGCCTGGCAGGCCAGCGACACTGCTCTCAAACACTGGCGCGAACGCTTGCCTGTCGCTCCCTTTGCCCTTTTCGTGGGCAGTGCCCACCCGCCCAACATCAGCGGCTTCTTTGACATGTTGGGTGACTCCCTGGGGTTTCTCCCTCCAAACACCCGGCTCGTCGTGGTGGGCAGCGTTGGGCCAGAGCTTCTGCGCCACCCCCGGTTTCAGCGCTGGCTTCCACTGAATCAATCGCGCCTGCAAGTCTTGGGCATGGTGGACGACGCGGCGCTTGCAGCCGTCAAAACGCTGGCACACCTCTTTGTGCTCCCCATCACCGAGGGCGGCGGTTCCAACATCAAAACCGCAGAAGCGCTTTATTCAGGCACCCAAGTGCTGGGAACCCCCGTCAGTTTCCGTGGTTTTGACAAATTCCTCGCTTTGCCCGGCGTTCACCAGCACGCCGAACCGGCTGCTTTTCGACAAACCGTGTATTCGCTGCTGCAGACTCCTACACCCGCCCCAGACCTTGCGTCTCAGGCGCTGCGTCAAACACTGCTCTGGCAGCACACCTTAGCCTGCGTTGAACGTGCCGCCTGCGGCCCCCAACCCTCATGACCGACCTGACCCCCTCTCTTTGCGTTGACGTCACCACCCTGGCCCACTGGCACCGGCCTGCGGTGGGCATCGTCCGCGTTGAGCAACAGCTGGTCCGCTGGCTCCTCGACCAATCCCCCGCCCAACTTCATTTCGTGGTGTACCACCGCGACCAAGCTCAGTTCACCGAACTCAGCCCTGCCGCCGTCCAAAACCATCTTGATCGACTCGACAACTACCATGCCCAGCAGGGGCTTGGCGCGGGACCTCCCGGCCCCAGCTTTGAAGACCGATTGGCACGCAAAGCCCTCCAATTACTGGCTCACCTTCCGGCCCGTTGGCAACAACCCGTGTACAACCAGCTGCTGCGTGCCAAGCCTGCCATTGTGCAGATCCTCTCCCGCGCGGCGGCGTTGCGCCAGCGTTTCAGAGCGCGCGGGCAGGGCGTACCGGCCTCGTCGTCCAGCGCGGCAGCTGCGTTCCAACTGCCTCGCGGCAGCGTCTATGTCTCACTTGGGCTGGACTGGAACTACAAAGACATGGCCCAGCTCTACCGCATCAAGCAGGCGCAAAACCTCAAGATGCTGCTGTTTTGCTACGACATCATTCCCATTCGGCTGCCCCACCTTTGCGTGGCCGATGTTTCACGCCAGTTCGCCCACTACTTTGTTGATCTGGCCTGGTGCGCTGACCTCATTTTGTGCATCTCGCGCTCTAGCCAGCGCGACCTCACCACATTCTTGGGCGCCATGAGCGTGCCTTTGCCGCGCACCGATGTCATCCGGCTCGGTGCCGACATCCTGCCCGGCAACCCCCAACCCCACACGCCAGACCAAGCTGGGCCGTTGAACGAAGGCATCACCCGCTACACCCGCGAGCCTTACATTCTTTTTGTCTCCACCATTGAGCGGCGCAAAAACCACGAAATTCTTTACCGCGCCTACACCCGGCTCGCTGAAGAAGGGCTGCCCCTGCCCCTGCTCCTGTTTGTCGGCATGCCTGGCTGGGGTGTGAACGAGCTCCACGCCGACCTCGCCCTTGACCCCCGCACGCAAGGTCGCATTCATGCCTTCAACCATGTCAACGACCTTGAACTGGCCCACCTGTACCAGCACGCCAGCTTCACTGTTTACCCCTCGTTATATGAAGGCTGGGGCCTGCCCGTGGCCGAGAGCCTGGCCTATGGCAAATTCTGCCTCTGCGCCAACACTTCCTCACTACCTGAAGTGGGCGAGCAGTGGGTCGAATACCTCGACCCCTGGGACCTACCCGCCTGGGTTGACCGCTTGCGCCACTTCATCACCCACCCGCAAGACGTTGCACAGCGCAACGCCGCCATCAGCGCAGGCTACGCACCGCACCCCTGGCGCCAAACCGCCGCTGACATCTACCGCCACGCCATCGCGCTGGGCGGTCGCGCTTAACCCCACCCCAACCGCAGGACCCCTCACCATGCACGCTTTCTATGCTGTTGCCATCGCTGTGCTCTGCAATGTCAGCGCGCAGGTCGCCCTCAAAATGGGGGCCACCACCGAAGTCACCCGCTTGCAAACCTGGTTGTCTCCCGCCATCCTGATCGGGCTCGCGCTCTACGGTTTGAGCTTTGTGTTGACCATTCGTATCTACGCAAGCTTCCCCTTAAGCGTCATCTCGCCCATCATGGCCGGCGCCATCTTCTCGTTGGTGGCTTTGGCCTCCGTTGTGTTTTTTGCCGAACCCCTCACCCTGCAAAAGGTCGCAGGCATCGCGCTCATCGTGGCCGGCATGGCCGTCATCTCCCAATCATCCTGAGCTTATGACCCACCCCCTGGCCGGGCAAGCGGCCACGCCACGGTGGCGTGAAATTTTGGTAACAGGGCTCCTCGCCGCCCTGGTTTACAGCTCTCTGTTTGGCGTTGACACCCTGTGGCCCACACACTACAGCTGGTTGCTTCAAGGCGACACCGCCCAACACTACCTTGGCTGGCAATTCTTTCGCCAAGACCCTTGGCAATGGCCCCCGGGGCGCATCCTGTCCTTTGGCTACCCGTTGGGCACCACCATCGTCTTCACTGACTCGCTGCCATTGCTGGCATTGCTGCTCAAACCCATTTCCAGCCTGCTTCCCCCCGAGTTTCAATACTTTGGCATTTGGATCTTGGCCTGCTACGTCCTCAATGGCTACTTTGGCCTTCGCCTGGTCGCCCGCTACACCCCCCATGTGGCCCTGCGTATCCTCGGGGCCAGCTTCTTCATTCTCAGCCCGCCGCTTCTCTTGCGTGGCTATGGCCACGAATCGCTCATGGCCCACTGGCTGCTGTTGGCCAGCATCGACACCTGCCTGCGCGGCTGGTCCTGGCCGCGCTGGCTGCTCTGGAGCGCCATCGCCGCGCTCTGCCACCCTTATTTGCTCCTCATGGTGCTCGGCTTCATGGCCGCCAGCGCAGCCACCGCCGTCTGGATTGACAAAACCCACCGCCTGCGCATGGTGTTGCTCCAGGGCGCGGGCATGGGCCTGGCCTTGGCACTGCTCATGGGTCTGGCCGGCCACTTCAGCAGCAGCGGGCCGCTGCAAGCCGAAGGCTACGGCTACTTCAACATGAACAGCCTCTCGCTGATTGATCCACTGCTAGACTGGTCGCGCTACATTCGCCAGCGCCCCGTCCACCCCGACTACGCCGTGCTGGGCAACTTTGGGCAGTACGAAGGCTTTCTCTACCTTGGGGCCGGCATGATTGTGCTGGTCGTCATGGCCCTTACCCTGCACCTGGCCCGGCCACAGCCGCTGGCCCGGCGTTGGTGGCCGTTGGTGGCAGTCGGTCTCCTCTTCTGGCTGCTGGCGCTCTCCAATGTGGTCACCTTTGGTGAACAACGGTTGTTCACCATCCCCCTGTCAGACGCCTTGCACCGCGCCCTGTCCATCTTTCGCGCCAGCGGCCGACTCGGTTGGCCGGCCTTTTATTTGATCAATCTGGCCGCCCTCATGCTCGTGCTGCGCCACCTTCCGCCTCGCACCGCCCTCGTGGTATTAACCGCCGCGCTGGCCCTGCAAGTGGCCGACCAGCGCGACAAACACCTGGAATTCCGTGGTCTCATTCAAACCCGCATGGCCTGGCAAACGCCACTGCAATCTCCCCAGTGGGCGGCGCAAGCTCAGCGAGCCAAAGCACTGGTGCTGGTGCCCCCCCTGCCCGACATGACACTCGCCTACATCCCTTTTGCCCACTTAGCCGCCCGCTACCATTTGGCAACCAACGCCGCCAACATCTCCCATGTGGGCACCAGCGGTGTGGGCAGCTACGGCGCCACCGTCCTCAACGCCCTGCAAAACCAGCAGTACGACCCGCAAACCCTCTACATCTTCCCCCTGCCGCAAGGCGCAGACCAGCTGCCCCCCGCGTGGCAAAGTCACCTGCTCACCCTGGACGGTTACCGCGTTTTGCCGCCGGGCCTGTCCCTGCCCCTGCCCTGAAAGCCCCCCCATGCTTGGTTCACTGCGTCTTCTGCTGGCGTTGGCCGTTGCGGCCAGTCATGCCAACCTGCGCCTGGGGGGGCTCAACCCCGGTGTTGTGGCGGTCATTGGTTTCTATTTGATTTCCGGCTATGTCATGGCGGGGCTCATTCGCCGCCATTACAGCCAACCCTCACAGGCAAGCGCCTTCTACCTCGACCGCGCCATTCGCCTGCTACCACAGTACCTGTTCTACGCCGGCCTCACCCTGGCCTGGCACCTCACCACCCAAGCCAACACCCCGTTTCTAAGCCGCAGCCCCAGCGCCGGTGACCTGCTCAACAACCTGCTCATCGTTCCGCTCAACTACTACATGGTCAATGGCAGCGACCAGTTCACCCTCATTCCCCCCGCCTGGTCGCTCGGGGCGGAAGTGCAGTTCTACCTGCTTGCCCCTTTCTTATTGCTGTGGCCCAAGCGCCTGCTGCTCGCCGGCCTACTCAGCCTCGGCGTTTATCTGGCGGCGCTGAGTGGCTTCATTCACAGCGACTGGTTTGGCTACCGGCTACTCCCCGGTGTGCTGTTGTTCTTTTTGTTGGGCGCTTGGCTGCAACACCTGCACCAGCAGCGCCAAGTTGCCCGGGCACTCGGCTTCACCGCAGCAGCCGCTGGTCTGGCTGGGGTGGCGCTGGGTTTGCTTTACCTCAACGGCACCTTGCGCCAACCGTACAACTTTGAGACCCTGCTTGGCCTCATCCTGGGCTTGGTTTTGCTGCACGCCTTGGCCACGCGCAAGCGCACCCGTTGGGACGACCTCGCCGGCGACATCTCCTACGGCGTCTTCCTCAACCACTTCCTCATCATGTGGACGCTCTACCCACAGGGCGTGGGCAGCGCCCAACTGCCTGGGTTTTTGGCACTCAGCATCGTGTTCTCATGGCTCAGCCAGCGCGTGGTGGAGCAACCTCTGCTCAAGCTGCGCCATCGGTTCAGAAAAGCGCCCATGGTTGCTCCTAAATAAATAGCTGCTTGCGGAGATGGTTCTAGGGCTAGAGGCCGTTTTTATATAAATCATGGAAGCGGCCCATATACCTTAAAGTAGGTCAGGTAACGCCTTCGGTTAACCCAAACCACTAAAAATGGCAAACCTTCGTGCTTGCTTGTTCTCATGTTTTTTCGACCACTGATGCCTGCTGCGCTTGCGTTGGTCGCTACTCAATGAAAGTGAACGCAAGCAGCGCCAACCCACTTGCCTGCTGTCTGGTTCCCGGCAAATTTGAATGTTGGCCGTCTGCGCGTGAACTCGACCCCAAACAAACCGTTGGCCACATAGGGCTGTTAAGCCCACCTGATCCCCCCGGCGGGGGTGGGGTTGGGGGAGCGGGGGGAATGAACAAGGCGTTGAAGTTTCTGCAACCTGTTTCCGCAAGGCCTTTGAATGACTTTTACAACGCCATCCCTTGCCGCACCTGCGTGAGCAGCTACCAAAAATGGAGCAATTCTTGCACTGCAACCCCTTTCCCGTCCCGCCGGGCGAGAGAGGGCGGGGGGCGTGAGCGGCGGAAAACTCCCGGGCAGCGCGACGCCGCAAACACAACAAACACAACAAACACAAAAGCCACCACGGCCCTCATGGGCCCCCATCACCTCAAGCCAAGCCACCGCACGTCACTCCAAGTGGCGCTCAAAGCGCACCAACCGTTCAGAAAAATCCCTGAAGCAGCCTCACACTGATAAACTCAAAAAGTCAACCAAAATAAGGGAAAACCATGCACAACACCACCATCAGGCAACTCCTGTGCGCCATCGGCCTGATGTTCGGTGGCCTGTCACTGGCCGGTGCACAGCAAGCCGACCCCTCCGTCACCGTCATTGGCACCATCACCTTTCAAGTGGGCGACACGCGGCTAGAGCGCAACGGCGCCAGCACCGCCATCATCAAAGGCCAAACCCTCCAAGTCGGCGACCGCCTGCTCACCGGGGCCGATGGCCATGTGCATGCCCGCATGGTTGACAACGGCTTCATCAGCGTGCGGCCCTCCGCCCGGCTGCAAATTCAGTCGTACACCTACGCCCCCAAAAACCCCAGGGCCAACCGCGTTGGCCTGCTGCTTGAAACCGGTGTGGCCCGCACCATCTCAGGCAAAGCAGGTGAGGCCGCCCGCGAACACTACCGTTTCAACACCCCCATAGCCGCCATTGGTCTGCGCGGCACCGACTACGTGGTCCAAGCCCTGCCAGACACCACGCGCGTATCGGTACTGAAAGGCGCCGTCACCCTCAGCGCCTTCGGCCCCGGCTGCCAATCCAGCTCCTTGTCCCCCTGCATGGGCCCACTCGTGCGCGAGTTGTCTGCAGGCAGCCCCCACGCCTACATGGAAGTCCGCGCCCAAGGCGGCTTCCCCACCATCGTGCTGCCGCAAGACGATAAGCAAGCCCCCAACAAAGTGGCCCCGCCGCGCCCCGAAGAGCTTCGCGTCCTGGTAGAGCGCCCCCTCACCACCGCGCTCGCCACTGAGGTTCTGCGCAACCCCACCCCCACCCCGGCTCAGCCGGTGCCCGAGCCGTTGCCACC
>JBAQDW010000449.1:0-2221 GCA_049286445.1 Rhodoferax sp.
GCGGGCCCGTCCCAACTCAGGTGCCCGGTGGTGGCGGTGAGTCCTGCGGCCTCGACGCGGATGACCATTTCAGCGGTGGCTGCCTCGATGATGCGATCCGTCTGCAACCGGGAGAGGGTGTGTGCGAACTGGCCCCGCTGGGCGGCGTCGAGCAACTTTTCAACGGCGTCGGGGTTGTCATCGAACTCGGCCATCGCGGCTGCCTGTTCCAAGCTCAGCTGGTCGGAGAACTGGGCCACGGTGCTGGCGGCGATTCTGACGGCTGCGGCCACGTCCTTCTTGGGCAGGGCCGCGCGCTTGGCGATCTGGCCCTCGGTGAGTCCTTCCAGTGCCAGCTGCTCCACGGCGGCGATCTTGTCGCGGTTGGTGAGTCCTGCGCGGTGTTCGTTCTCCACGATCTGGTCGATGAGGCGATCCACGCGGGCGTGTTCTCCGGTGTGGATCATCACCGGGACCGTGGCGGTCCCGGCCTCGATAGCGGCCAAGGTGCGGCGGTGGCCAGCCCTGACGGTCAGGACGCCCTCGGTGGTGCCGTCGACGATGATCGGCTCCAGCACCCCGCGCTCGCGGATTGAGGCGATGAACGGCTTGGTCAGTGAGTCGGCGGCGTTGCTGCGGACGTTATCCGCCATCACGAGCGTGGACGGTGCGACGTGCGCCAGCTCAACGGCTACAGCATCAGGTGTCGGTGTGGTGGTCATAGTTTCCTCCTAGAGATGGTGAGGGTGCGTGGTGAGTCGCCCCCGTAGTCAGCTGGTGCAGGTGACCGCCTGCTTTTTTGCCCTTCTGGGCGAGATGGAATGTGGGTGGGCATGGGCGGCTGGAGTGCAACCCCCGGTACCCCGTGGACCGGAGGCGAGTTTTTCGGCTTGCCGAAACCCCGTAGGGGCTTGAAGTCGTCGAGGACCGGTAGGGCGGAGCGCAGCGGCGGGGGGTTGCGCGGAAGCCGCGTCCACCCAAAATGGAGATCGCCAGAAGGGAAAACCATCAAATGTGGGTGCAGACCGTGAGGTCTGCTCGATAGATGCCACGCAGTGGTGTCCGCCGGCGGCAGCCGGCAGTCGGTGCGGCGACGCCCGTGGGCGTCTCCACGTGTTTGATTCAATCGGGGCCGCGCCGTTGCGGCCGCCGATCATCGGTTACGAGCTGGGGCGCGGGTGAGAGTCAGCGCTCCAGGTGGGTGACGGCCTCGTCAAGGATCCGGGCGAGGTCGTTGTCGACGGGCCGGTGCACCAGGTCAATCACCGCCGGCTCAGGTGGCGAATCAGTAGCGAAGACGAAATCGGTGGTCATGGGTGTTGCTCCGTTCCGAGGGGTCAAGTCTGAGAGGTCTTCTTTTGCCTCTGCCGGGTCAAGTGTGCGACCTGTGGGGGTGATGTCAAGGGCGCTTCGCGTCACTCGTGATGGCCCTGCGGGCCACCCCTGACATCACCCCCACAGGTCTTGGATCGGCAGTCATCGAGGCAAAGGAGAGGACTGTGGCCTACAGGTTCCCTGCTACAGCGGCGGCGGCGTGCAGCCACGCCCGCTGCGTCTTCCGGTTCAGGGCATCGAAGCGGATCACACCTGCCTTGAGCGCCGGGTCGTGAGGAATGGTAACCACGTGCTTCACCAAAGGACGGAACCGCTCCACGATCCAGTTGATCTGGTCTGTGGGGGTTTGCTGCGACACGATGGCGATCGCGTTTTGTGCGAGGCGTTGCGAGTCCTCGTCTCGTGCGTGGAGGGCGTCGAGCATGAGAGCCGCGGCTTCGGCAGTGTCTTCCCTGCCGACCATTGGAACCACGAGCTGGTCGGCGTGTGCCAAGGCGGCACGCCAGTTGTCAGCCCGCTCGGAGTTGCCGGTGTCGATGAACATCAACCGGTAGTACTTCCCCAGCACACGATGGAGGTCGTCGACCTCATCGGCGTCGACCTCGTGGTCGGATTCCACGGCGTCGTCGCTGCGCAGCACGTCGTAGCGATCAGTGGGTTGGTGGTGCAGGTAGCGGGCCAAGTCGCCGGCACGGGCCGAGGGGTCAAGCAGCTCCTCGACATGCGGGAGTAGATCCAAAACGGTGGAGGTGTGTGGGCCTTGCTCACTGCGCCACCCAAGCGTGCCGCGGGTTTCGTTGTTGTCCCAGGCGACAACACCGGAGCCGCCCCTACGGGCGAAGACTGCCGCCAGCATCAAAGTGGTGGGGGTCTTGTTCGCCCCGCCCTTGGGGTTGGCGATCGCCAC
>JBAQDW010000450.1:0-1993 GCA_049286445.1 Rhodoferax sp.
ATTTCAACAGAAAGGTCGCCATCGCACCTAAAAGAAAAACCACCGTGACTTCCATTCTGCGTACCGTCTGCCAGAATGTATCGGTTTTAAAGGAGTCCACAACAGCGACAGAACCGCCTTGGCAGAGACACATCATCGCAATGAACGTACCCCCGATGTGGAAGAAGGGCATATGCAGCAAATGGCGATACCGGCGACGTGGTTGGTTTGATTCCAGTGTTCTACGGCGGCGTGCCCAAACTCGTCGCGCCGTCTGACTCCCTGGGCGGCGTCTATTTGCACCGTGACCAGCTCACGGAAGAAGAGGCCGAGCTTGCACGCTCTACGCGCTGAAACGTCGCCAGCGTTGCCGCGCCTGGTACTGGCCGATGGCACGGTCGAGGCGTTGAAGTGGTTTGCCCTGCTGCTCATGACCGGCGATCACGTCAACAAGTATCTGTTCAACGGCACGATTGATTGGCTGTTCGATGCCGGCCGCCTTTGCCTGCCCATCTTCGTTTTTGTCTTGGCGTACAACTTGGCCAGGCCGGGCACGTTCGAGCGCGGAGCCTATCCCCGCACCATGAAGCGCCTGGCGCTGTTCGGTGCGGTCGCCTCGGTGCCATTCATCGCCCTGGGTGGCTTGTTCGCTGGGTGGTGGCCGCTCAACGTGCTGTTCACGCTCCTGGTCATCACGGCCACGTTGTACCTGGTCGAGCGCGGCGGTGCCGGCAATCTCATTGCCGCCGGCCTGGTGCTCCTGGTCGGTGGCAGCTCTGTCGAATACTGGTGGCCAGCCGCGATCCTCGGCCTGGCTGTTTGGTCGTACTGCAAGCGCCCCACCTGGTCAGCCGCGGTGATCGCGTTGCTGGCCCTGGCCTCGCTGTGGTTCATCAATCGCAACCTGTGGGCCTTGGCGTCGGTGCCGCTGCTCCTGGTCGCCTCTCGCCTCGATCTGCCCATGCCGCGCTTGCGCTGGGCGTTCTATGCCTATTACCCGCTACACCTGGCCGCGCTCTGGTTGATCCGCATTCCCATGAGCAAAGCCGGATACCTATTCTTTTGATTGGAGCCTGTCCGATGCGTAAAGCGTTCTTTCTGGCCTTTTCCTTGGCGTCAATGATCTTTGCGCAAGGCGCGATGGCCGCCGACTACGGCAGTGCCGCCGACACGCCGATTTCTTCGATGGTGATGGTTTCGTTCCCGGACAGCAGCACCACGTTTCAGCCGCCGGTGGACGTTGCGGCCGTCCTCGATGACGCCCGCACCGCCTCGATGATCTACATCAACGGCCGCACCAGCACGAACCGGCCCAGCGCCCGCGACGAAGCCCTGGCATTGAAGCGTGCCTTGTCGGCGCGCAAGTACCTGGTGGATCGTGGCGTGTCGCCCCTCAAGGTCATGGTGAACTTCGCATCGGCCGCCGACTACGTAACCGAGAACATCACACCCGAAGGGCGCTACCAGAACCAGCGCGTTGAAATTGAACTCGTCTATGTGCCCATGTTCTAGGCCCTGGCCGACCGACCATTTTTTCACTCATCAGGAGGTTGCACCATGAAGTACCGTTTTGCCCTTGTCTTGCCGATACTGGCTCTTGCCGGCTGCGCCGCTTTGGATCAAGTCGCCAAGGACATTCAGAAGGCCACGGCCCCGGTTATGGTCACGGAAACGCTGCCACAAATCTGCCAGGCCGCGAAGAAGAACCAGGTACAGGCCAATAGCATTTATGTCGGCAAGGGTCTGGCCACGACTGGCGAGGTGCGTTCGGTCAACGAAGGGTTCCAGCCCCACTACCGGGTGTTCTTGAAAGCTGGCCAAGTGTCGATTCATGCCGGCACCGAGAACAAAGCCAGCGTTACCGCGCTGACGGTGGGCAAGACCGCCCGCGTCTCCGGTGTCATTACGGACGTGTCCAACGATTTCAACGGCTGCGCAATCTCGCTGACAGACGCGACGTTCTAACTACCAATGAAAAAATGGTCTGCGGCCATGAAAGATAGGCGAGCTGGTC
>JBAQDW010000451.1:0-2290 GCA_049286445.1 Rhodoferax sp.
ACGCTGCCCTGACCCCAGCCGACCTTGCGGGCTTGGCGTCGTCACTTGTTCAAGCCTCATTCAGGGCTCAAGCCCAGGTACAGCCTGCGTAAGACGCTATTAAAATCGCAGCAAACCAACGCTGCGCTTCCCGTGCATCACTGTTCAACAAAGGCGCGTTCGACCACAAAATCACCGGGCTTGGTGGTGTTGCCTTCAATAAAGCCGCGCTGCTCCAGCATGTGTTTGAGGTCGCGCAACATGGCGGGGCTGCCGCACAGCATGACACGGTCAATGGCCGGGTCCAATTTGGACAAACCCAAATCGGCTTCGATTTTTCCGGCTTGCAGCAAATCGGTCATGCGGCCCTGATGGCGAAACGGCTCGCGGGTCACGGTGGGGTAGTACAACAACTGGTTGGTCACCATTTCGCCCAAGAATTCGTGGTTGGGCAGCTCGTGCAAGAGGTAGTCATGGTAGGCCAGCTCAGCGACTTCGCGCACGCCGTGCACCAGTACCACCTTCTCAAACTGCTCATAAGTGGCAGGGTCACGCGCCACGCTGAGGAACGGAGCCACCCCGGTGCCGGTGCCCAGCAGATACAGGTTCTTGCCGGGCAGCAAATAGTCAATCAAGAGCGTGCCGGTGGGCTTGCGACCCACCACAATCTTGTCGCCCACTTTGATGTGCTGCAATTGCGAGGTGAGCGGACCGTCTTGCACCTTGATGCTCAAAAATTCAAGATGGTCTTCGTAGTTGGCGCTGACGATGCTGTAGGCGCGCAGCAGCGGTTTGCCATTTTCTTGGCGCAGGCCAATCATGGTGAAGTGCCCGTTGGAGAACCGCAGCGTTGTGTCACGGGTGGTGGTGAAGCTGAACAGGCGGTCGGTCCAGTGGTGGACGCTTAAAACGGTTTCTTCAAGAAATGCACTCATGACTGTCTTTGTTAAAAATTCAAAAAAATCGACACAGCCTTCAGGTTTGACACCGAGGCACTGACAAACCTTTTGCACTCTGGGTTTGTTTCTTCATATCACTGTGCGTTTGGGCTCGTTGAGCAGGCCGCAGCCTCGGAGCATCAGCGCCACCACATGCTCGGTGGCACGGGTGTAATGCACCGCTTGCAAACTGTCCACACCCAGCACGGCCCCCACTTGCACATCAAAATCGGCATACGTTTGTGTGGCCGCCCAAATGCTGAAGAACAGGTGCGTGGCATCCACCTCGGCCATACGGCCTGCAGCCACCCAACCGTCGATGACCGCCGCCTTGGCCTGAACCATGCCGCGCAACTCTGTCATCAGCAAGTTTTTGACCACCGGAGCCCCATGCAACAACTCATTGGCAAACACTTTAGAGGCGTGCGGACGCCTCGCGGAAAGGGTCATTTTAGCCCGTATGTACTGCGCAATCGCCTCTGCCGGGTCGGCCTCTGGGGTGATGGCATTGAGCGGCATCAACCAATCTTCCAATGTGCGGGCTAACACGGCGTGGTACAGATCTTGTTTGCTGCCGAAGTAGTAATGCAGGTTGGCCTTGGGCAAACCGGCGGCTTCAGCAATGGCCGCCATGGTGGCACCCGCAAAGCCGGCCCCCGCAAACACCCGCTCGGCGGCGGTCAGAATCAGGAGCTCATTGGTTTGGCGAATATGGCCCTTGTTGGACTCATCAGGCGTGGCGCTGCAACGATGGAAGGGTTTGGGGGGCATAACCAAAATGATAATTGCGAATCAAAGCCATCGGTGGCGGCCGCCCTTTAAGGCAAATGGCACTTGCCGAGTGGGGGGTGGGCGTTGCAGTGGAAGAATTGCTATATTTTCAGTAGCTGCTTGCGAAGGTCCTATAAGGGCTAGCGTTATAAAAGTCATTCAAAGGCCTTGCGGGGTGACATTGCAGAAGTTTGCAAGCCTTGTTCTTTCCCCCCCCTCTCCCCCAACCCCTCTCCCCCCCCGCCGGGGCGGAAAGGTGAGCTCAACAGCCCTATGTGGCCAACGCTTTGTGCGGGGTGGCGTTCACGTGCAACGGCCAACATTCAAACTTGCCGGGGACCACGTGAGCCTGGGACCACACTGATGTTGCCTGTGATCACTTTGAAGGTTGGCCGGGCACCGTGAACTTCACACCTTTAAAAACGCGGCCACATACGGCTGTTAAAGGCCAGTTTGAAGGTTGGCGGCTCACGGGGAACTCAACCACTTCCAACACGCGGCCACATAGGGCTGTTGGCCCCCCTTTCCCGCCCGGCGGGGCGGGAGAGGGGTTGGGGGTGAGAGTGGGGGTTGCAGCGCAAGAATTGCTACATCGTTGATAG
>JBAQDW010000452.1:0-2926 GCA_049286445.1 Rhodoferax sp.
AAAACAGTGAACGACAACCAAGGACACGCAGCAGGTGATTCGATGTTGCGCCGCGCGGGCGAAGTGCTGGCCAGTGCCGCCCAAGGCAAAACATTTTGTGCCGCGCGCATTGGCGGCGATGAATTCACCGTGCTGCTCCCGGGCAGCGATGAGCGTGTGGCTGTCAACTTGCAAGAGCGTATTGAGAGCATGGTGGAGTTGAACAACCAGTTTTACCCAGGACAAAAACTCAGCATGGCCATTGGACGATCGGTTGCGGGGTCCGCTGTTGAAGTGGAAAGGGCGTTGCACGAAGCCGACCAGGCCATGTTTGAAGCCAAGCGGGCCTACTACGACCACCACAAAATCGATCGCCGAAAGTAGCCGAGCAAAACAACGCACGGGGTTTTTCAAATACGCGCGTTCATGTATCCTTTTATGTACGTCGCCGCACAGACGCGGATGCGCAAGCGGTGCGAAAGTGCCCATGCGACAACCAGAGTGACTTCGGTGTTGTCCAGGGCTTGGCGGGCATTCACGGCCCACACTCACTTTCCAAAGGCGCTATCCATGAAAAAAATCAAACAAACCGCGTTGGCCATTGCCGTGCTCACCGTGGCAGTGCAAGCCCACGCAAACGTTACTTTCTACGAGGATCAAAACTTTCAAGGCCGCTCGTTCAACACAGAAAAGAAAGTCAATGATTTGGGCCGGTTTGGCTACAACGACCGCGCCTCCTCAGTCACGGTCACCAACGAGCGTTGGGAGGTTTGCGAGGATGCAGGGTTTCGGGGCCAATGTGTTGTGTTGCGTCCCGGCAATTACCCGACACTGGCCAGCTTAGGCCTGAACAACCGTGTCTCGTCAGCGCGTGCCATCAAAAACAAGCAGCGCGTTGACGACCGGCGTTATGCGCCCGCTGCCCCCCCGGCGCAAATCACTTTTTATGAAAAAGAAAGCTTCGGGGGTCGATCATTCACCACCGACACCTTGATTGAAAATTTTCGCAACCAAGGTTTCAATGACCGTGTCTCCTCAGTCATGGTAGCCGGCCCTGACCAATGGGAGGCGTGCGAAGACGACCGCTTTAATGGCCGATGCGTGGTGCTGCGCCCGGGCCATTACCCGTCGCTGCGCGGCACTGGTTTGAATGACCGCATCTCATCGGTGCGCAATACCAGCGTAAAGACACCCGCCAACACCTCGCCTTCTGGTAAGGAACAAATCATTTTCTTTGAAAATCCAGATTTTTCTGGCCGCTCGTTCAGCACGGTGCAGCGGGTGGACAACTTAACAACCTCTGGTTTCAATGACCGCGCCTCTTCCCTCGTGGTTGTGGGCGACAGCCGCTGGGAGGTCTGTGAAGACGCACGCTTCAATGGCCAATGCCGGGTGCTTCGCCAAGGCCAGTACCCCTCGTTGACGGCCATGGGCTTGAACAACCGCATTTCATCGGTGCGAGAGATCAGCCGAGAGGCGCGCATTGATGACCAACGGTATGCACCCCTGCCGGTGGCGGCACCGGACTACCGCCAGCGGCCCAATGAACGCCTGTATGACGCCACCGTGACTTCGGTGCGAGCAGTGATGGGTACGCCAGAAAAACGCTGCTGGATGGAACGTGAGCAAGTGCCGCAAGACCAAAGCAGCGCCAACGTCCCGGCAGCGGTGGTCGGCGCACTGCTGGGTGGTATTTTGGGGCACCAAGTCGGTGGGGGCACCGGCAAAGACCTGGCCACCGCCGGTGGCGCGATTGCCGGGGCCGTTTTGGGCTCGCGGGTGGGTGGCAACGCAGGCACGCCCCAAACAGCGCCCCAAGACGTCCAGCGCTGCGAAGAAACGCCTCCACAGGCTCAAACGGAGTATTGGGAAGTGACCTACAACTTCAGAGGCGAAGACCACCGCATTCAAATGACCAGCCCACCCGGACGCACGATTACGGTCAACGCGCAGGGCGAACCCCGCAGCTAAACGGGCTAATCCGGTTAATCGGATCAAACGGGGTCCATAAAACCTCACGCCCCTGAAAAACAAGATTTGCTACACAATCAATAGCATCTGACGCTTGCTCTTCATGGGCTGGAGCCCTAAAAAGCATTTGAACCGGAACGGTTCAGGTCAGCCAGCATGGTAGAGGTCAGGTGAGGCTGCGCTCACTTGGCCTGCCTTGGCGCGCCTGCGTTGTCACTTTGAAAGCGTTGGGGCTTCAGGCAGACCTGCTCTTTTCACGGTCAAGCCTTGGCGACAAACTTCAGCGCCACGCCGTTGTTGCAATAACGCTGCCCCGTGGGTTGAGGACCGTCATCAAACACATGGCCCTGGTGGCCTTCGCAGCGGGCGCAGTGGTATTCCGTGCGCGGAAAAATCAATTTGAAGTCGGTTTTGGTTTTAACCGCGCCTGGCAGGTAGCTGAAATAACTTGGCCAACCGGTGCCACTGTCGTATTTCATCTCTGAAGTGAACAAAGGCAGATCACAGCCTGCGCAGTGGTACACACCCTTGCGTTTTTCATTGTTCAACCCGCTTGAATGGGCTCGTTCAGTGCCTTCGTCTCTCAAAACATCGTACTGATCTGCCGTGAGGCGCTTTTTCCATTCCGCTTTGCTCAGGCGAAGGGGCTCAATCGCTTGAGGTTTAGCCGCCAGCGTAGCCGCTCCGATTTGGTGGGAAATGCCTGCGACTCCCAGCAAGGCCAATAAGTGACGTCGGTTCATGATTTGGTTCTCCTCAATTAATTCATCCCCCTTACGTCGAACTTGGTGCGATTTTCTTTCACGTCGGCGTTTTTCACAGGTCATCAGCGGTGTTTTGAACCTTGGGGTTTCCCTCTCTTGTTCTTTAATGACTCTATAAATACATAGTAGTAGTAGTAAGGGCCGGCCTTTTCTGTGGATAAGCCTATAAAACTATTGTGAATCATGGACTTACGCTGGGTTAACAGGTGTGG
>JBAQDW010000453.1:0-5660 GCA_049286445.1 Rhodoferax sp.
GGTGGCTATCCGAGAAAGAGGCCTCTGTCTGGTTAGTCACCAGCACCACAATGATGACCTTCGAGTGGGCTATGTGCTCGCGATCAATGTCAAGGCTTTGCAAGCCTGTTTTCTTGATCTGGGTTCCAGGGAATGTAATGGAGCGGCCGGCGTCGTGACTGATCTTCACTTTGCCCCCCAGCTTGGCTTGCAGCGCCGAAGTGAACCCGGCCATTCGCAGTCCATAGCTGATAGAGTCTCCGAGAACATAGGCCGACAAAGGACCTTGACCCGCAAACGCCCTTGAATTGTCAAGCGTCGCGGTGACTACTTCCATAATGGTTTTGGCCAACTCTGGGTAAGCGCCATGAATATTGCCCTCTCCGCCGTAACCCGGTTCGGTCACATTGCCGGGAAATAATTTTCCTGGCGTGATGTTCAAAGGGTCTGCATTAGGACCAAAAATCGATTTATAGCGGCTGATGACGGTGTACCCCAAGGGGGCCGCATTGTCATAAATAATCTTGTTACGTGCGCTCCAACCCGCCGCCTGAGTCGAAATCGTGGCGCCAATATCCACCCAAAAGTACTGGGCATTGGGCGCCAAGCTTTTCAACTGACGCATCAACTGCTTCTGACTGTCAGCGAATGAGGGCTCCATTTGGTTAGTGCCAAACACAATAACAATCACGCTGGCTTTGGCGATGTAGGCCTTGTCCAGTTCAACACTCTCGAAAGCTGTTTTCTTAATTTGCATGCCCGGCGACGTCATGGAGCGGCCCCCGTCATAGCTAATTTTGGCCTCACCCCCCAATTGGGCTTGCAGTGTTTCCTCAAGTCCGGCAAGCTGCAGACCATAGCCAATTGAATCCCCGAGGACATACGTTGACAAAGGCACCCGATTCGCCTGCACTGGCGGGTTCAGTGGCCACTCGGTATCCGTATTGGCCCACACCGAAAATGGCAGACCAAAGTTGGTAGCACCTAGGATCAAGAGCACGAGGGTTCGACTTAAGGTAAGCATGGACTTTATTTTAGTTGGCCTCCTCAGAAAAACCCGTTTTAGCCTGTAACGAAAAGAACAATCATCCGGCGGGTAAGTTGTGTAAAGCAGCGGTTGATGGATCTATGTTGGGTGGAATCAGGAGCAATCGCGATAGCCATACGGTAGCAGATGGGTGTCCATTTTTAATGGAATGGGCACGGCACCTGACTGGACCAGCGTAGGTTGCGTTTTTTGACTTTTTTGGGTGTCCCATTGGTGATTCATCGACGCTATGGCTGCGACTAGACTGATGGCTTGCTTTTAACAGGACTTTTATCATGAGTGACTTGGTTCAATACAGTTTGCATGATGGCGTGGCAACGCTGACTTTGGCCAACGGCAAGGTCAATGCGGTTTCTCCAGCGGTGATTGAAGCCTTCAATGCGGCGCTAGATTTGGCACAAGCAGCCGAGGCGGTGGTGATCGTGACAGGGCAGCCTGGCATTTTGAGCGGCGGTTATGACCTGAAGGTGATGGCATCGGGGCCTCAATCTGCTATTGATTTGGTCGCGTCAGGCTCGCTGCTGGCACGCCGTATGCTGGCCCATCCGCAGCCCATTATTGTGGCCTGTTCGGGCCATGCGGTGGCCAAAGGGGCGTTTTTGCTGTTGTCAGCCGACTATCGCATTGGCGTGGAAGGCCCGTTCAGCATCGGTCTGAACGAGGTCAAGATTGGCATGACCATGCATCACGTTGGAATTGCGTTGGCACGTGACCGGTTGACCAACCCGTTATTTCAGCGATCGGTCATCAACGCTGAAATGTTCAACCCTCAAAGTGCCCTCAGTGCGGGCTTTTTAGACCAAGTTGTTCCTGCTGATCAGCTGATGGCGACTGCCGATGCCGTGGCGCAAGAGTTCAAGAAGCTCAATAGGAAAGCCCACGCACAAACAAAATTGAAAGTTCGCAAGGATCTTCTGGAGGCTTTGGATGCTGCCATCGCAACCGACAAACTGACCAGTCTGATTTGAAACAAGTGGTGGCTTGAATGGGCGGGTACTGCAAAGGTCTGTACGCGTCACTCCGGTGTCATGGTGAGCGGGAAGGGCGTGGCTTTAACGGTTGAAGAAGCGAGCCCACCTCGTCTCTGAATGAATGGAGTTGCTTGGGGCAACGGTGAATGGTTGTTGGTGCGCAACCCCTCAGGGTTTGCCGTTGAGGGTTTTGTGTTAACAGTAGTAACACAAATTACCCTAGACTACCCATTCGTAAACGGGGAGCTCCCCAAGGCACACTTGTGGTCAGTGGCACTTGCGTACGGCATCAAGACGGTGGTTTTTTGCATTGACTTTCAAGGGGATTCGGTATGCCGAGGAAGAATGTACTTGTTCATTGGCTCGCCTTACTGCTTGGCCTGTTGGCAACGTCTGCATTCGCGCAAGTCACGCCCCTCAAAGTACTTACCGAAGAGTTTCCGCCTTACAACTACACCGAAAACGGAAAGATTACTGGTTTTGCAACTGCGGTGGTGCGGGCGGTATTGCAGGAGGCCAACATCGAGGGGGAATTTCAATCCCTCCCTTGGGCTCGAGCCTATGAGACGGCGTCAAGCAGTGAGAGCGTTTTGATCTACTCGATAGGGCGCTCACCCCAGCGGGAAAAGTTGTTCAAATGGGTGGGTGTTATCGCACCAACACAGTATTACTTGTTTTCCCTTCCTCGGCGTAAGCTGCGGCTAGAGGGGCTGGAGCAAGCCAAGACTTTGCAGATCGCCACGGTCAACGAAGATGTAGGCGAACAGTTCTTGCTTTCCAAAGGATTTGTCAAAGGCCAAAACCTTCAATCCAGTGCAAAGTATGAGTTGAATTACGAAAAACTGAAGCGGGGTCGTGTTGATCTTTGGATCACGTCTGAACTAACCGCGGTTTACTATGCGCGTCAAGCGGGTGACCAACCGACTCAAACTTTGGAACGCAGTTATGCCATCACAGAGTTGAGCAGCGACGGTTATTACATGGCTTTTGGTGTCCAAACTCCTGACGCTCTGGTCGAGCGCTTGTCCAAGGCGCTGGCGATCATCAAAAGTAGCGGCACTTACGATGCGCTCAAGAAGAAGTGGTTGTAGTCAATACCATGTCTACTGAGCACAGCCTTGTGGGTGATCGCCATTCCTTGGGTACGCGCTTGGTACTGGCAACTCTCGGTTTCTGCTTTGTATTTACTTTGCTGGCGGTGGGCGCACGTACTTGGATTGCATGGAACCAAGCTTGGAATGTCATGAACTCTGACTTGGTATTGTTAGAGCAGGTTTATCAGCAAACCTTGAGTAAAACCATTTGGGAGATGGACCGCGATGCGCTGAAAACTCAGGTTGACAGTGCCGCTAAAGCTGCAGGCGTCGGGCGTGTCGCACTCACGTTGCAAACCACGAACCGCAAGCCAGAACTCATTGAGCGGGTGACTGATGGCTGGCAGCCGTCAAGCTTGGCACCCACCCGGCGGGTGGATCTGGTGTACGAGCCATTTCCTGGTGGAGCGGAGACTGTGGGCGTGCTGAGCTTGGCCGGCGATGAGCGCGTGCTGTGGTCCAGTTTGAGAGACGAGCTAAATGGGATTATTTTGACGCAGTTGCTGCAATCTTTGTTGCTTGCTGGGCTGATCATGCTCCTGTTTAACCGCACGGTGACCGTTCACGTGCAGCGCATCGCTCGCCATTTGGAACAGCTGACCCCTCAAACCATGGGTCAGACCCTCCAACTTTTGCGTCATCCGCGCTACCGTGACGAACTCAGTCTACTGGAGTCAGGCGTGAACCAGTTGCAAGGCAAGCTCACTGACCACTTGACTCAACTCAAGCACTACGAGCATGAGTTGGGGACGCACAGAGACCATTTGGCTGAGCTGGTTCGGGCTCGCACCAAAGAACTCGAATCTTTAACGCAGGCCCAGCAACTCGTGTTGAGCCTCTCCAATCGATTGATCCACGCCCCACATGAGTCGTTTGAGTTGTGCCAGCAGGACTGTTTTATCGAAGTCTTGCAGCGGTGCGGCGCTCGACACGCGCTGTGGTTGGTTCCTTTGCCTGCTCAACCTGGTTTCAGTGTCTTCTTTCAGTGGCAAGCGGACCCCACGAGCACAACCGTCAGGCCGCCCTCCCTGACAGATCTAACCCATGTTCCCACTTGTTTAGCCCGTGAGAACTTGCTCTTTTTCAGCAGCACCGATGAGATGGCAAGCAGCCTGAGCCATGCCGAAGCGGGGGTTTTCTCTACCCAAGGCGTTGGCGCGTGCGCGCTGGCGCTGTTACATGGCGATGGCGAAACCTTTGGATTGATCTTTATTGGCAAACCACCGGGTGAGTCGAATTGGTTACCTGAAGAGCGTGCATTGATCGCCATGACGGCCCAAATGCTGCTTCACAGCGTGCGGCACAAGACCCAAGTGACTGCCATCGTGGCAACCCAGGTCGCATTGAGAGAGGCCAATCATCAGCTGGAGATCCTGTCACGGCATGACCCACTCACGGGTTTGTTCAACCGGCGGCATTTTGATGAGGTGAAGGAAGACGAATTTCAACGCGCAATGCGAGGCCACCAGACGCTGAGTCTGATGGTTTGCGACATTGATTGCTTTAAAGCCTATAACGACCAGTACGGTCATGCATCGGGTGACCAGTGCCTGCGCGATGTAGCTCGTGCGATGGGGGCCGCGTCCGTCAGAAACGGTGATACGCTGGCCCGCATTGGCGGCGAGGAGTTCGCCATGCTGTTACCCGCTACCCGTACCGATGCGGCGTGCCAAGTGGCTGAGCGGGTACGCCAAGCCATTACGGCGCTGAACATTCCCCATGCCTCGTCCGTTGTTGGTGGCTTTGTCAGTGTCAGTATCGGCGTGGCCGAGTTCGACGCAACCCGGATGACCCATTTCAATGCTCTTTTTGAAGCGGCGGATCAAGCGCTGTACCGAGCAAAAGCACGGGGTCGAAATCGCATTGAAACCTGGACCGAGGACTCTCCAGTCCTCGACTGAAGAATGTTGAAATTCTGAGACCACGAACGCAGTCACCCAAGGAGCAGTACGATGTCAATGACCGCCAAATGCTTGATGAAACCATTCCACCAAGGGGTACTGTTAACCGGCGCATTGTTGGCCTGGCCTATGGCGAACGCGCAAACCATTCACGCAGTGACAGAAACAACACCTTACACCTACCTCAAAGAAGGGCGGGTAGTGGGTTCAGCCACCGAAGTTGTTGAGAAAACCCTGTTGGCGGCGGGTCAGTGGGACCACCAAGTCAAGCTGTACCCGTGGGCGCGGGCTTACGACATGGCGCTGAATACGCCCAACGTGTTGATATTTCTAATTGCTCGCACGGCCGCACGTGAACCGCAGTTTCAGTGGGTGGGTGAGATCATGAAGATCCAGTACCACCTTTACCGCTTGCGTTCACGCGACGATATCAGTGTGACAAAGTTGGTAGACGCTAAAAACTACACCATCGGTGTCCTGCGCGATGATGTGCGCCAGCAATACCTGCAACTCAAGGGGTTCAGTCGACTGACGGTGTCCGCACAATGGATTGACAACTTCAATAAATTGTTAAACCGACAAGTGGACTTGCTGCCCCTCACGGAGGACGACGCCAGCAGCTTGTGCGAGAAAGCGCAGTTCAACTGCGCAGGTCTCGTCCAGGTGT
>JBAQDW010000454.1:0-14704 GCA_049286445.1 Rhodoferax sp.
TCGAGTCGATTTAAATAATGAACGACGACGATAAGAGAGTCCTGCAAATCAGCCACTAACATGACTGGAAGTTGAATTGCGTGAACAAAAGACGGTGGCTGGTCGTGTTGCATTTCTATCCAATCTCAATACCAAACGCAAGCCCCAGAAAGAACTTTGATAAAGAACTTCATCTGACGCGGCGATCGGGATTCCAACAGCTAAGGGGGAGAATAGGCACGCTGCCCTTGCCTTCCACGGCACATGAATCGGCACCCGCAAGGTCATATCATCGATCACAATGATAGCGGTAAATGACATGCAAAAAAAGCACCTTCCTTTCGCGTTGCGAATCCTCCATTTGGAGGACTCAGCGATCGATCATCATTTGGTCCGACTGACCTTACAGAAAACGATCGGAGTATTTGAGCTTGTGCGGGTAGAAACCCTAAGTGAATTTACTCAAGCCCTAGCTGAACGCCCATTCGATATCGTTCTCGCTGACTATCGGCTTCATGGATTTACTGCGCTGGATGCTTGGAACGAGCTTCAACAGCAGCAGGCTCCGCCTCCGGTGATTCTGTTGTCGGGTGCCATTGGTGAAGTCGCGGCGGTTGAGGCGATTCAACGCGGAATAAGTGACTATCTCTCCAAAGACGACCTCAAGCAGCTCCCCCATGTGATTCACCGTACCCTCGAAGTTCAGCGAATCCGCTCCGAAAAACAAGTCGCTGACCAAGCGCTTTTGCGTTCAAAGCGACGATTGGCTGAATTCGCCGAACACCTGCAAGCCACAATCGATCAGGAGCGGGCATCGATTGCTCGCGAAATCCACGACGACATTGGGGGAGCCCTCGCGGCAGTCAAGTTTGACGTGTCATGGATTGGAAGGCATTCTTCTGATCCGTTGACGCAGGCCCACGTCGATGCAGCGACGGAAATGCTGCAACATGCCTTAGAAGCCAGTCAACGCATCATGATGAACCTTAGGCCTGCGATTCTCGATCAGGGACTGGTCGCTGCGGTTCAGTGGTTGGCCGCTGGATTCAGGCGACGGACCGGTATCGACACTCGCGTCAATGCAAACTGCCAATCCAACACCCTTGACAAAGCCCTCCAACTGGTCGCTTTTAGAACGGCGCAAGAAGCACTGACAAACATCTCCAAATATTCAAAATGTACCCACGTGGTCATTGACCTTGCCGACACAGAAGGCCACCTGACTTTGGAGGTCAGAGACAATGGGCAGGGAATTTCACGAGAGGATTTAGACAAGCCAAAATCATTTGGCATAAGTGGCCTGAGAGAACGAGCCAAGACGGTAAGGGGTTGGCTAGACGTCAGTTGTCACCCTGGCAGCGGAACAGCCATTATTCTCTCAGTACCGCTGGAAACTTCCGATGCGACACTCGATAACAAGATGGATCAAACATGATTAACGTAATCCTTTGCGACGACCACGCGATGGTACGGCGCGGTATCCGTGACACGCTTTCAGAAGCCGTGGATATAAAAGTGACAGCGGAGTCTGGAAGTTATGCTGAAGTTCGCGAAGTCATCCGCACGGCAGCGTGCGACGTCCTGGTCCTGGATCTGAACTTGCCAGGACGAGGTGGGTTGGAGGTGCTGTCCAGTTTGCGAGAAACAGAGTCTCCAATCAAAGTTCTGATTGTTTCCATGTTTCCAGAAGATCAATATGCAATTCGATGCCTCAGAGCGGGCGCACAGGGCTACCTCAACAAAGCGGGTAACCCAGCAGACCTAATTGATGCTGTACGGACGATTTCGCAAGGCCGGAAGTATGTCACTCCTGAGGTTGCCCACATGTTGGTGGAAAGTTTGACCACCCCCGAGAACAAGACATTGCACGCATCGCTGTCAGAACGAGAGCTTCAAACGCTTTTAAAAATAGCATCCGGCAAGCGGCTGTCCGAGATCGCAGACGAGTTGATGCTCAGTCCAAAAACAGTCAGCGTTTACAGGGCCAGGGTATTGGAGAAACTCAAACTCTCCAATAACGCCGAGCTCACCGTCTATGCGATACGCAATGAATTGGTGTGATGGTCATGCCTAAACAAACAAATCAATCACGCGCTCCATCAGCGCCAGAAAAGGGTGCTCAAGCATTGGCAAAGTCGCAGCGATGCCAACCAAACCCACGGTTAAGGTGATCGGGAACCCAATCGCATAAATGTTCATTTGAGGTGCCACCCTAGAAATGATGCCAAGCGCCAAATTGACAAACATCAACATCCCGATCATGGGCAACGCAATCCACAACCCACTCGCGAAAATATCTGCCCCCAATTCAAACAATCTTGTTATTTTTAGCACCTCAAGAAAGTTTTGATCAACAGGGAAGGACTGAAAGCTTTTGATGACGGCCATCAAAAGCATCAAATGACCATTCAGAACCACGAACAAAAAAGCAGCCATATGTCCAAAAAAACGGCCCACCGCGCTGGACTGGTTGTTTAAGGCAGGGTTAAAAAACGATGCAAAGCCCAGCCCCATTTGAAACCCAACCACCTCGCCCGCCAACTCAACCGCAGCAAAGATGACTCGCACGGCAAACCCAATAGACAGCCCGACGCCAACTTGTTGAACAACCGCACCCAATGCGTCAGGCCCACCAATGCTGATAACCGTCTGCCCCTCCAGGCTAGGTCCTGCCGCAAGCGCAATAAAAAAAGCCAACGCGATTCGTGCCCGGACGGGAAAGGCTTTGGAAGAAAAAATAGGGGCTGCCGTGAAGACAGCAAGCACCCGCAGAAATGGCCAGATGATGGGAGAAATCCATGCCATCAATTGTGCTTCCGTCAATGTAATCACGACGACGGCACCCGTATCAAATCACGACGGAAGGGATCGCTTCGATAGTCCGCCGAATGTACTCAATCAACATATTCAGCATCCACGGTCCTGCCACAGCAAACACCGCTATCGCCGCAACGAGCTTGGGAACAAAAGCCAACGTTGCCTCGTTGATCTGCGTCACAGCTTGGAAAAGGCTCACGACCAAACCTACGACCAATACCGCCCCCAAAACAGGAGAGGCCACCATCAATAGCATCAGCAACGCCTCTTGCCCCATCGTCAGTACTGTTTGAGCGTTCACTGATCGCCCCTAAGTGACAAAGCTGGCTGCAAGCGAACCAATTAACAGGTTCCATCCATCAGCCAACACAAACAACATCAGTTTGAACGGAAGTGCCACCAACACAGGTGAGAGCATCATCATCCCTAACGACATCAGGATGCTGGCGACAACAATATCAATGACAAGAAAGGGGATAAAAATCATAAATCCAATTTGAAAAGCCGACTTGAGCTCGCTGATCACAAAGGCGGGTACCAGAATCCGCATGGGCACCGTTTGTGCGGTGGCCCCAGCTTCAAGCTTTGCCAGCCTCACAAATAATGCGAGGTCAGATTGGCGCGTTTGTTTCGACATAAATTGGCGCAAAGGTTCTTCCGCCTTGGTAAGCGCCTGCTCAAATGGCATCCCATCGTTTGTGTAAGGCAGGTAGGCGTCACTGTAAACCTTATCCAAAGTCGGACCCATGACAAAAAAAGTCAAAAAGAGTGATAGCCCAACGACCACTTGGTTCGGGGGAGCGGATTGGGTTCCCAGTGCCTGTCGCAATAATGAAAGCACGATCACGATACGGGTGAAGCCAGTCATCATCAGCAACACCGCAGGCAAAAACGACAGTGCTGTAAAAAATAGCAGCGTTTGAATTGGCACAGAATAGCTGGTTCCAGCGCCTCCGGTTCCAATCAGCAAAGGAAGTTGACCTGCAGTCTGCGCCATCGCAGCCGTTTGGTAGAACAGCGCCAGCGCGAAAAATACAGCGTGTCGCCAAACCCCTCGACGATGACCACGCACACCCACCATCGAAAATGGCAGCCAAGAAATTTTCATGATGTGGGGCCAAGGGCTTCAAAAGAGCCGTGACTACCCTCTTTGGGACGCTCGATCGAAGCAACATGGAGGGATGTAATCGCCTGTGCCGTCACACCCAAAGTCAGCCAAACACGCGCACCCTCGGGGCCGGCCTCAACGGTGACCACACGTTGATGAGGCCCCACAGCCACAACTGAGACCACAGAAAGATTGCCTGCCGTAGAAGCACGGCCTGTTGCACGGCGTTGAATCCACTTGATCCCGAATGGCACAGCAGCAAGCAGCAAAACAAACAAACCTACCGAAAGGAGAGTCTGAGTCATAACACCCATCACCCTTTACTAACGCGGCGTAATCGCTCAGAAGGCGTGACAACGTCCGTCAAACGGATACCAAATTTGTCATTCACAACCACCACTTCACCCTGAGCAATTAAGTACCCGTTCACCAACACGTCCATGGGTTCGCCAGCCATCGCGTCCAGCTCGACGACAGAACCTTGGCCAAGTTGGAGAATATGTTTGATCGGCACTTTGGTGCGACCCAACTCCACTGAGAGCAAAACAGGAATATCCAACACCATGTTGATGTCTTGGATGGGGGAGTCGTTGTGAGAAGAGGAGAAAGAGCGCGCAGCGTCGCCAGACAACACCCCACCTGATGCCTCTGCGTTCTCATCTGAGCTTTTCTGCTCCAAAAGCGCCTCGGCCCAGTCCGCCATACCGTCATCATCTGCTGGTTTGTCATCTGTTGCCATCTCTATCTACCTTTCCAGTTGAAGTCATTGCCTCTCAAATTTCTCTCAATTTTGAGTGCATATTTCGCATTGTGCGTTCCATATTGACATTCAAATATCGGAACGCCATCAATCGTTGCTTGAATACGAGGTTTGCGGTCCAACTCAATAAAATCTCCTGCTTTCATAGCCAATAACTGCTCAACCGTCGCATCAGCGGTCGCCAACTCAGCCACCAAGACGACCTCCGCAGCTTGAATTTCTTGGGTCAGTACATTCACCCAACGCCGGTCAACTTCAAGCGAGTCGCCTTGCGTTGACGAATACAACACGTCTCGTATGGGTTCAAGTGTTGCGTAGGGTATACAAAAATGGACCGCCCCCGTGATCTCTCCGATTTCCAGCTGGAACGACGTGGAGATGACAATTTCGCTTGGCGTTGCTACATTGGCGAACTGAGGCTGCATTTCAGAGCGCTGGTAGTCCAGCTCCAGCGGGTAAATCCCCGTCCATGCTTTTTTATATTCCTCCGTGATGACATTCACCAAGCGATTAATCACGCGCTGCTCTGTTGCAGAGAAATCTCGACCTTCAATTCGAGTCTGAAACTTTCCAGCACCGCCGTAGAGCGACTCAATCACTCCAAACACCAAAGCTGGCTCGCAAACAATCAAACCACTCCCGCGCAACGGGCGAATGGCCACAATATTGAAGTTGGTTGGCACAGCCAGCTCTCTCAAAAAAGCACTGTACCGTTGAACGGTGACAGGTCCAACTGATATCTCAGGGCTACGCCGGATGAAGTTGAAGAGGCCAACTCTCAGGTTGCGGGCAAACCGTTCATTAACGATTTCCATCGTCGGCATCCGCCCACGAACGATACGCTCTTGGCTGGAGATGTTGTAGGGGCGAACTTCCCCGCTCTCAAGCACCTCTTCGGCAAGCTTTTGACTCTCGCCCGTCACCCCCTCAAGCAGGGCATCGACCTCTTCTTGAGATAGAAACGATTCACTCATAGCCCACTACCTGTCGCCTGGTTATTGAACAATAAAGCTGGAAAACAGCACGCCAACTACGGGATATTCCACCACCGGGGCTCGTTTTGACTTCTTCTTTTTAGTCGCAGGTGCCTCTTCCTCTTCATCCTCCTCATGTCCTCCGCCAAAGGGAATAGCAGCCTCCTTCAAAATGGCGCTGGCAAGGCTTTCTTTACCTTCTTGGGACAAAAGCTGTGCCGCCGTTCTCTGCGAGATCAACATCAAAATGCCACTTCGAATCGCGGGCAAATAAACCTTTACAGAATCAGACGCTTTAGCGTCTCGAACTTCCAAGGTGATTCCAACTTGTGCCACCCGATCCCCGCCAGGATCAGCCAAATTGACGACCATATTGTCCAGGGGCAAATAGACGGGAGGCGTCTTGTGCGCTGATTCCACCGCTTTTGCAGGAGCGCCCCCCTCTTCATCGAAGGCCGCTGCACGCTGCTTGCTGATGAAGAAAAAAGCCCCGCCGCCGCCTAAAACCAAAACAAGAACTACACCCAAAATAATGAAGAGCATTTTTTTGCTTTTCGCAGGTGCTTTAGCAGCGTCACTACTGTCAGGTTTAGTGGCCACAACAATTCCTTATATTGATTCAAATGAACTCGATTATTCCCTACATCACCGCGTGCCTACGGAGAAGAAGCCCAACAAAGACCGCGTATCCCTGCGGCTAGGCCGTCCCAATCTTCTGCACAAAGCCACTAGACGAAGATATCCAACGATCTCCCAACCGACGTTGACGCACGAAGTGTGCGGGGTTCGGAAGCCGTTGGCGCTCCAACGGCAGCGCCACGATTTGAACTTGAACCCTGTCGCGGCTCTTGCTGACGACCGCTCCCGTTGGCACCCGAGCCACCCACCGTGACGCCCGACAAGAGGACACCCTCGCGGTCCAGCGCATCCTTTAACTGACTCAAAGCGCCTTCCAGCATCTGCCGAACCTCTGGCTGATCGCTGCGAAACCCGACGTGAGCCTCACCCCCTTTAAGAAAAATACTGACCTCGACGGGCTCAGTGCCAAACCCATCGAGCTTTAATTCTGCGTTTTGAATGCCCTGAGTGACCCAGTAACTCACTTTATCGGCCACTTGGGTTTGCATCGGTGTCGTCACCATGGCATTGAAGTTGGAAGGCAGGTCCCCGACCGGCCGGGCGTGGTGCGCATATTGAGTCCAGCCACCTTCTGCGCCAGAGACACCCACTGATCCAAACGATTTCCCTCGGGTTCGCTCGACAGGCTCCAAAAGGCGTGCAGAAAAATCACCGGCTAATGGCAACTTGGCCAGCATGACCTCCTTGCCCGCCCCTTCTAATTCCGACGCGACCTGGCCCGCCCGCGAGTCAAACTTAACTTGAGTTGCATCCGCTCGCAACTCCTCCCCAAGAGTGCGGCGGGCTTGTACGAGCTTCTGAGCCCGGGGGTCAATCCCCATTCCAACGACGGACTGGGCCCCATTTACGTCACCCAGCGTGAGGTCCGCTGACACAGATTGGGCATGGGCGAGATTGGCTTGAGCCTCATTACCTTGAGAAGGACGAGCTTGAAGGGTCTTTTGAGCCCTTGGACCGAACCCCTGCACTCCCTCTGACTGCACTGAATTTCCAGCTGCCAGCATCAACTGGGCTGGCGAAACCAAGGTCTCATCGGCTGAAGGCTGGGTGGGAACAACCGCTGGAGTCAAAGCATTCAAACGCTCACCTTGTGCAACCAAATCGACGCCTGCCATCGCTCCTGAATCAACACGCGTACTACTCGGATTTGACATCTCCACCAGACCAACTTGCGGTGCAGGAACAAGCAGAGACACCTCGTCTTTAAGCTCTTTTTCATTGTCAGAAGGAGGCGCCGACAGGCCTGGCTCTGCGACAGGAAGTCCAACGGCTGAGCCGACAGCACCCAGCAGTGAGAAAACCCCACCCTCAGGGACATCACCAGCCTTCCCTTTGGTGGCAAGAGTGTCCTGCGCGGTTGACGTTGGGGGACTGATGGCGGGTACAGCTTGATCAACAACAGTTGGACTGACAGCACCCAGCAGTGAGAAAACCCCACCCTCAGGGACATCGCCAGCCTTCCCTTTGGTGGCAAGAGTGTCCTGCGCGGTTGACGTTGGGGGACTGATGGCGGGTACAGCTTGATCAACAACAGTTGGACTGACAGCACTCAGCAGTGAGAAGAAACTACCTTCTGGTGCATCGCCTGCATCGTGGGCTCGCCCTTTGGTGGCACGGTTGTCTTGCGTTGTTGACGTTTTGGGACTGACGGCAGGTCCTGCTTGCTCAATACTCATTGTGTTCTCCAATTTATTCCAAATTCAGCATTCGCCAGCTTTGTAAAGCCGCAAACTCATCCATTTGTTTTTGCTCCCGGCGTCCCTGTAAAGAGGACAGATCGGCCTGCTTCTTTTTCAGCGCCAGTCGCAGACTCGCTAGGCGAAGCTCACAGTCCATGGCCAACCGCCGTGAAGTCTCTACTTTTTGCGCTGATCCGTTGACCACCTCTTTTTGAAGATGGATGGCTTGGTGCAGCCTGGCCATGAACTGGTAGTGATGACCCATCAGTTCAGGCGTCGAGCCTGCTTGCGCCGCCACACCCCACTTGGCCTCCGTCTCCGCGGCATACCCTTCCAGTTGCGCCATTTGATCTTGGGCGGCCTCTTGGGCCTTTTGGAGATGCTGAAGCACCACGATGGACTGATCCCGCTTGCGGGTCGCCAAATCGATGGCCAATGACAAACTGTTCAGAATGGACACAAGAATTCCCTTTCGCCTTCTGTCATCGAGCCGCCGGCTTACCACTGTCAATGGCGCGGACCATGCCCGTCACACTCTCCCCCATGGAAACTGCGGTAAACATATCTTGCTGTAAAAAACTCTCCATGCCGTCATGGCGCCTGATCGCCTCGTCCAGCGCGGGGTCCGACCCACTGGCGTAAGCTCCAATTTGAATCAAGTCCCGCCCCTTCTCATAGCGGGAGTGAATGGCCTTAAAACGCCGTGCAGTTTCGAAATGCTCGCGTGACACCACATTGCTCATCACACGTGACGCGGACTGCTCAATATCTATCGCCGGGAAGTGCCCCGCCTCCGCCAGGGTGCGAGACAGAACAATGTGGCCATCCAGAATGGCTCGCGCAGCATCGGCAATGGGGTCTTGCTGATCATCGCCCTCCGACAACACGGTGTAAAAAGCGGTGATGGACCCAATCCCATGCAAACCGTTGCCGCTGCGCTCGACCAACTGCGGCAATTTGGCAAAGCACGACGGGGGATACCCTTTCGTCGCCGGTGGCTCTCCAATCGCCAACGCAATTTCACGTTGCGCCATGGCATAACGGGTCAACGAGTCCATCAACAGCAATACGTGCTGGCCCTTGTCACGGAATGACTCCGCAATCGCGGTGGCATAAGCAGCGCCCTGCATGCGAAGCAGAGGCGGGGCATCGGCAGGCGCGGCAACCACAACCGAGCGCGCCCGCCCCTCTTCTCCCAAAATATCCTCAATGAACTCTTTGACCTCTCGCCCCCGCTCGCCAATCAACCCCACCACAATGACATCTGCCTGGGTGTAACGGGCCATCATGCCCAATAAGACGCTCTTGCCCACACCCGATCCGGCAAACAATCCAATGCGCTGTCCCCGCCCAACGGTCAGCAAAGCGTTGATCGCGCATACCCCCGTGTCAAGAATTTCACGCACAGGGGCACGGTCCATGGCGTTGATCGGCGTTCGGTCCAAGGGGCGCGCATTGACGCCGTCAATGGGCCCTTTGCGATCCATCGGAGCGCCATGGGCATCGACCACACGCCCTAACAAGCCGTCACCCAAGGGCAAACGCAAAACACCATAGCCCGCATTACGGTCAGTTTGCCGACGCTCACCCAGTCGAGGAATGGGAATATACGGCGGCGCAGGAACGACGCTGGCACCGCTGGACAACCCATGAACATCCCCAGCGGGCATTAAAAAGGCGCGATCATTGGAAAAACCCACAACTTCCGCCAACACCGGTGGTTGGAATGGCATAGAGATCAGGCATTGCGACCCCACCGCCTCTCGCACCCCAACGGCCTCCAGCACCAAGCCCGTCAGCCGAGTCAAGGTGCCACGCACTTCCAAAGCGCGTGCGTTCACGACACGCCGTGACGCCGCGTCAAAATAGTGTTTCCATTTGGCCGGGCCCTCAAGCGTTTCCATCAGGCTCCTCCCACGCTTGGTTTAGCCCCAGTGACGCCACAACATGGCTCCATCGCTTCTCGACGCGCCCATCAATCACGGTCCCTGCCGACTCAATCAAGCACCCTCCCTTGGTTAGCGTCGCATCGGACACCAGGGTCAATGACAGTGCGGCGAACTCAGCACGAGAGGTTTCCTCAAACACGTCGAAATCTGCTGGATTGAGTCGAACCACCGCACTCTTGGTTTGCGCACCCAGTAAACCCATGGCCTCACGAATCACAGGTTTGAGAACATCTGGATTCACTGACAGCTCTTGGCGCAGCACCTGTCGCGCCAACTCGCACGCCAGTTCAAGAACACCTTGTGCCATCACTTGTTCAGACTCACCCAATTGCGCCTGTGCATTGGCAAACAACGTCAAAAAATTCTGGCTCGCTTCTTGCCCTTGTAACGCCACAAAATCACTAATTTGACGCTGCGTTTCCACCCTGAGCTGTGCTTGCCCTTGAATAAACCCTTCGGCATAGCCCTGGGCATAACCCTGCTGGGTCAAGGCATCGTCTTTGGACTGTTCGGCCACCTCCTCAGCGACACGGGCCTTGGCGGCCAACAGCAAGGCGGCAGAATCCACATCGCCAAAGCGCCACTGCTCGACGGAGTCGATCTCTTCACCGGGAATAAAACGGGAGTAGTTAGCCATTGTTAAACCATCGCATCATCGCCGCCACCGCCGATCACAATCGTGCCCTCATCGGCCAGGCGACGAACAGTTTTCAAAATTTCTTTTTGCTGCGCCTCCACCTCAGACAAGCGCATGGGGCCCCTCGACTCCAAGTCCTCCCGCAAGGTTTCAGCAGCGCGCGAAGACATATTCGCCAGGAACTTTTCTTTCAACTCTGGCTGGGCACCTTTGAGCGCCACGATCAGCACATCGGAGGAAACCTCCTTCAAAACGGTTTGAATCGCCTTGTCGTCAAGCTTCATGACGTCATCAAAAACGAACATCTTGTCCATGATCTTCTGTGCCAAATCAGGGTCATGGTTGCGAATCGACTCAATAACCGTCCCTTCAATCCCCGTGCCCATCAGGTTGATCATCTCGGCAGCGGTCTTGACACCGCCCAGCGACGACTTTCTCACCTTGTCACCACCGGCCAGCACATTGAACAGCACCTCGTTCAGGTCTTTCAAGGCCGAGGGTTGGATGCCTTCCATGGTGGCGACGCGCAGCATGACTTCGTTTCTTTGGCGTTCGACGAAAAATTTCAGTACATCTGCCGCTTGGTCAAAATCAAGGTGCACCAAAATGGCCGCCACAATCTGAGGGTGCTCATTGCGAAGCAGTTCTGCGACTGAAGAGGGCTCCATCCATTTCAGACTCTCAATCCCTGACACATCGCCGCCTTGCAGAATCCGGTCAATCAACAAGGCGGCCTTGTCATCGCCCAACGCACGCTTCAAAACCGATCGCACGTAATCACCGGAATTCGACACCAAAAGGCTTTGCGCAGCAGCCACACCTGTGAATTTCTCCACCACACCGTCCAAACGCTCCCGAGTCACCGCCCTGGTTTTGGCAATGGCCTCGCCCAGCTTCTGCACCTCTTTGGGCGAGAGGTGCTTGAACACCTCTGACGCCTCCGCCTCCCCGAGGGACATCATCAAAATAGCAGCATCCTCCAGACCATCTGTATCAGCCATGTGACACCCCTTTTCTATGTCAATTTACGCAGGAGCTTCATTATTCATCCAAGACTTAACAATGTTAGCCACCGCCGCCGGGTTGTCACGTGTCAATTTCCTCGCATCCTCCAGTGCCAGTTCTGCGGCCGTGGGGCCCAAGGCCACAACCGACGTTGCGGGTGCTGCCAACAAAGGCCGTTCAGGCTCCTCTCCTTCAATGGCATCAATTTGGTTGGCAGACATTGGCGCGACTTCAATCGGTTTGGCCAATGTTTTGATTGCGGGGCGAATGAACCCAAGCAACACCAATGCCGCCAATAACAAGGTGCCGACAGGCCATGCCAAGCTTCGTGCCAAGTCCAGCAACTCTGGTTGGCGCCACAACGGCACCTCAACCTCCACTGGCTTGTCAATCACAAACGGGGCGTTCATCAGATTCACTGAATCGCCTCGGTCCTGACTGAAACCAATCGTTTCACGAACCAGCGCCGTCATGCTGGTGATCTGCGCCTCCGTGAGGGGCGACGTTGTGGTCTTCCCTTTGGCATCGGTCAGTGTTTGGTGATTGATCACCACCGCCGCACTGAGTCGCTTGACTGACCCCGTGCTCCCCCGCACCACGCGAATGGTCTTATCAACTTCGTAGTTAATGATGGAGTCGCGCTTTGCGCCCGCACCAGCGGCCCCTCCCGCAGCCCCCCCTCCCGCCAAAGTTTGGGGGGCACCATTAATGGGCGCAGAGGCGGGACCTGGCGGTTGATTAGACGCGGCGCCCGGCACGCCTGCAGGCGTCGCTGATGTCACTCCCGCGCCACTTTCTGATAACTGTTGACTCCGAATCACGGAGGAATTGGCCTCCTGATTGGGCTTGTGCGACTCGGAGGTGGACTCAGTTTGGCTGAAATCCAGCTCTGCCGTCACTTGCGCTTTAACGTTGCCGCGCCCCACCACCGGCTCCAAAATATCCAGAATGCGTTGGGAGTAAACCTGCTCCATTTGCTGTACGTATTGCAGCTGCTGGGCGTCTCCCACGGCGCCTTGGCTGCCGTCTGGCGGCGAAGACAGCAGTTTGCCCGTGTCGTCCAGAACACTCACGGCCGTCGGATTCATCTCCGGCACACTGGACGAGACCAGATGAACAATTCCCGCCAGCTGCGACCGATCAAGCGTTCGCCCCGCATTCAGACTCAACAGCACCGACGCGGACGGTTTTTGCTGCTCCCTGAAAAATCCGTTTTGATTGGGCAACGCCAAGTGGACACGCGCGCTTTGCACCGATGACAGCGCCTGAATGGAGCGTGTCAACTCACCCTCCAAGCCGCGCTGAAAAGTCAGACGCTCCTGAAATTGGGTCATTCCAAACCGGTTCGACTCCATCACCTCAAAGCCCGCCACCGCCCCTTTGGGCAAACCCTGCGACGCCAAACGCAACCGGGTGTCATAAACCTTGTCAGCGGGGACCAAAATCGCACCGCCCCCGTCGGCGTGCTTGTACGGAATATTCATCTGCGACAACTGGGCCACGATCGCGCCCCCGTCTTTATCGGCCAAATTGGAATACAGCACTCGCCACTCCGCTTGGCGGCCCATCACCATGCCAATGATTCCAATCGCCAAGAACAGCACCACGCCCAGCCCCATCTTCAGACGCTGCGACTGATCCAGCCCGGCAAGGCGATCAAAAAGCGAGGGGTTTAACGGTATTGCGGTGGCGGTAACCATCTCTTGAATCCAGTAGGGTGTGGCGCGGGTTCGGGCCACTGTTGCGGACGATTATTCTGCGGAGCTCCCAAAACATTAGGATGAAAAGAGCGGCTTTTCCCCCTCAATTTAAATTAATGTTTTCAGAAGTCCGGCGATAGCATCCATCACCCCCCTTTTTTCAGGGAAGAAAAGATATGGAACTCAGACTTAACCCCACGACCATGCCCACGTCAGTCCGCCCTTTGGCAGCGGCGGGAATTGCAGCGCGCCCCGGCGCGGGGGCAGTCGAGGGCGGCTTTGCCGGCGCGTTGAAAGGGGCACTTGGCAGCGTCAGTGCCGCCCAAAACCATGCGAGCCAGCTCCAGCGCGAGGTGCAAATGGAGAATCCGAAAGTCAGTTTGGAAGAAACCATGGTGTCAATGCAAAAAGCCCAAGTGGGATTCCAAGCCACCCTCCATGTCCGAAACCGCATGGTGCAAGCCTATACCGACATCATGAATATGCAGGTTTAAACCGAGACTCTCAAAAATCTATGAGGACGCAGTTTTTTCACTTTATTCCATTTTCAGATCGATAGGAGCTTAGGCGCGAAGCCATAGACAGTGCAGACGCACGGCAAGGCGAAGCAACCACAGATCCTATTGATATGGCGTTGGAATTAGAAGCCCTCCCAAACAGCCCCCCCCTCAGCAGCAATGCCTGCGTTCCCGCCCAAAAAGGGGCCTCCCTCGCGCACAGAGAGGCCGCCCCAAATGCAGCGCTTCGATGGGGCCGCCATGCAACGCAGGGGCTCAGAGGACGAGGCGGTGTAACGACGACACCTCATTCCCAGCCGGCACAGACGCTATAGTATTGATAGTGGCTTGCGCAGGCACCACTTGGGCTAGAGGTCGATTTTTCATATGAAAATGGAGGCCAATCCCACCCGGGGATGGGCCGTCAGCTTAGGCGACCACTGAGCATCAAATAGCCGGGAACCCACGCGGTCGCGATGGATTGAACGAGAGTCAGCCAAGCAACTGGCGTGGTCCAGCGGGGTTTCTTCAGCACGCCCATCACAAAGAAGCACAACCACAGCAGCGTCCAAGCCGCCCAGTTAGCGGCCATCCAATACTCTCCCCCGGTTTGTGCAGCCGCAAAGCTGTCCCACGTCACCGCTGAGGCCGTGAGCGCGACAAACAGGCTGAACCACCCCAAGCCACGGCCATCACGTCCGTACAGGTGCACATAGGCCACCCACAAGTAAGTGAACGAAAACAACAGCCCAAATGCCGCCGCTCGAACCAGCGCCGGGTCACCCGACACCACTTGGTGCAGGGACACGAACAGCGACAGGCCACCGGTCAATAGGTTCATGATCGCCGCCTCTTTGGGTTCAATATGTCCCAATGCAGTCAAGGCATTAATGAACAGCACCGCACCGACATACAGCAGAATCAGACCGAGCATTGGCACTCCTGAAGCGTGGGGGGACA
>JBAQDW010000455.1:0-1710 GCA_049286445.1 Rhodoferax sp.
ACGGAACGCATTCGCAATGTTGCCAAACGGGTCGCGAAGTGGGCCCGCGCAGGCCACCAAATGGTGGTGGTCCCCTCCGCCATGAGTGGCGAAACCAATCGATTGTTGGGGCTTGCGAAAGAATTGGCACCTTCAAAATTGACCGATTCTTATGGCCGTGAACTGGACATGTTGGCCGCCACGGGCGAGCAGGCTTCCAGCGCCTTGTTGGCCATTGCGCTGCAGGCCGAAGGCATGGAGTCTGTCAGTTACGCCGGTTGGCAAGTGCCCATTCGGACCAACAGCTCGTACACCAAGGCCCGCATCGAGTCGATTGATGACACCAAGGTGCGGGCTGACTTAGACGCAGGTCGTGTGGTCATCGTCACAGGCTTTCAAGGCCTGGATGAGCTGGGCAATATCACGACGCTGGGGCGAGGCGGCTCAGACACCTCTGCCGTGGCCGTGGCGGCCGCCATGAAGGCCGAAGAATGTTTGATCTTCACCGATGTCGATGGCGTGTACACCACCGACCCCCGCGTGGTGGCCGAAGCGCGGCGCTTGAAAAGCGTTAGCTTTGAAGAAATGCTGGAGATGGCCTCCATGGGCTCCAAGGTACTGCAGATTCGTTCCGTTGAATTTGCGGGCAAGTACAAGGTCAAGCTGCGGGTGTTGAGCAGCTTTACCGATTGGGATATTGATATCAACGAGGAAGCTGCCTCCGGCACCCTGATTACTTTTGAGGAAGATGAACACATGGAACAAGCCCTTGTTTCCGGAATCGCTTTTAACCGCGATGAAGCCAAAGTTTCTGTGTTGGGCGTGCCCGACAAGCCCGGTATTGCTTACAAAATTCTGGGTGCGGTGGCGGAGGCCAATATCGAAGTTGACGTCATCATTCAAAACTTAAGCAAAGACGGCAAAACCGACTTCAGCTTCACTGTGAATCGCAGCGACTTCGCTAAAACGGTGGATCTGTTGAACCAGGTCGTATTGCCCAGCTTGGGTGCCGAACAAGTGGTTGGCGACGCCAAAATTTGCAAGGTCTCCATCGTTGGCATTGGCATGAGAAGCCATGTGGGTGTGGCCAGCAAAATGTTCCGTATTTTGAGCGAAGAAGGTATCAACATTCAGATGATTTCCACCAGCGAAATTAAAACGTCGGTGGTGATTGACGAGAAATACATGGAGTTGGCCGTTCGTTCTTTGCATAAAGCATTTGATTTGGACCAGGCTCCCTCTCAAAATTGAGCCAAAGTCGTGACATAATATCGGCTTGCTAATTAGGAATCGTGACCGAGTGGCCGAAGGTGCTCCCCTGCTAAGGGAGTATGGGTCTTAAAAATCCATCGAGGGTTCGAATCCCTCCGATTCCTCCAAATTCAACCCCAAGTAATTCGTTACTTGGGGTTTTTTTGTTGGGGCTCTGATGGGCCAGTTTTCAGCCGTGAGCGGTCATCACATCCGGACCTGTTTGATTATTTGACTCTCTCACTTCGTTTGTTTCAACTGGCATCATTGACCATCACCAGTTTTCCCATCACGCCACGCGAGCCCATGTAGGCATAGGCGGCTTTTAAGTCAGCCATGGGCAAGGTGCGGTCAATGACCGGTTTTATTTTTCCTTGGCCGTACCACTGGGCAAGTTCCCTCATCATGGCGGCATTGGCTCTTGGCTCTTTTTTCGCAAAGTCACCCCAAAACACACCGACCACAGAGGCACCCTTGAGC
>JBAQDW010000456.1:0-8639 GCA_049286445.1 Rhodoferax sp.
GGGTGACGGATCACCCGACGGATGCGGGCGCTTGGCAGCAACTCGCCACACTGTACGCAGCGCAAGGGCAAACGCTGCGCGCCATTCGGGCCGAGGCCGAGACGCAGGTGGCCCGGTTGGACTATGCCGCGGGGGTAGACCGGCTGCGCGCCGCGCAAGATTTGATTCGCCAGGGCGCAGTGGGCGCGAATGGCGGGGTAGACCACATTGAGGCGTCCATCATCGACACCCGCAAGCGGGAAGTCGAGCTACGACTTAAAGAACAAACGCTCGACAAAGAAATCAATTAATACGCTGAACACCGAGTAAATCAACGAGCCCAAGAGCGCAGCGCCAAAGCCGCGCACATAAAACCCGTCCAGCACCCCGGCGGCCGACCAGAACATCAGCGCGTTGATCACAAACAGGAACAGGCCCAAGGTGATCACGGTGATGGGCAGCGTCAACACGGTCAGCACCGGTCGCAGAATCATATTGAACAGGCCAATGACGAAGGCCGCAATCAAGGCAGCACCGAAGCTGTTGACCACCACACCGCTGTAAAGGTAGGCCACGGCCAGAAGGGCGGCTGCGCTAAGCAGCCATTTGATGAGGAGTTTCATGGGCTGAGAATAGCACCGCCCACGCGCTGGTCATCGCGCCGTGGGTCCACCCCCCTCAACGTGGTTTGGGGAAGCCGCTGTCCACCCACTGGCTGGCGCTGGCGCGGTTTAACTTGAAGTTGGGCGGCACCCGAACACAGGCCAGTTCATCGCCCGCCTCGTCCTGCGCGGTCAAGGTGGCATAAGGGTTGTCTTCGTCGGGCACGATGTCCAAACGCACCGTCACCCGCGTCTCACCGGCCACCACGTCAATGCTCTGGTGCAGCGAAGCGTGCAACTGCTGCTCTTGACGGCGCACGAACTCCGACGCGGTTTTAACCAGCGTGATGAAGGCCGTGCCGTCCAGTGGCTTGGGGTTCTTTTTGTCACGCCCCATGGTCCAAGGCCCAATGAGCGCAGGTTCAGCCGCGCCGTCCAGTGTCATGGCCACGGCCCAGCCGTCATCGTCGTCGTTGTTAATCACGCGCGCCGTCCAGCGTTCGTTTTGCCACAGGCGGGGGGACTGAATTAAGGCGTCGTCGGTGGGGAAATCGGTCACAGCAGAAGGCAGTTGTCAAGAAAAGAGGTGGCACGGCACAGGGCGCGGGGAATGTTGCAGTTTAACGGCCACGGGAGAGTCGCAACGGCACGGGGTGGGGTTTCAAGTCCGGACAGGGCGTGGGGAAATCAGCGCTTTGGCCATAATCCGACCACCTGAAAGGGGAGTAGCGACCTGGTGGCCGAATAAGCCGCTAGCGCTTGTGCTTCGTCAATACGTTGCTATGAAAATAGGAGCCGGAGCACATAGAGAGGTCATCAGGCCCTCTCCCGCAAGACCTTCGGGTGCGAAGCCGCGCTCACCATTTTTTTCAAGGTTCTTGTTATGCAAACTATTGCGCCGCTGTGGCTCTGGGTCACCTTCGTCGGCATCGTTCTGTCGTCTCTCTACATTGATTTTGTGGTTCTGAAAAAGCAGGGCGCGCACGACATTGGCGTCAAAGAGGCGCTGAACTGGTCGCTGGTTTGGGTGGCGCTGAGCTTTTTGTTCAACGCGCTGTTCTGGTGGGCGGTGAAAGACAGCACGGGCTCGACCGAGCTGGCCAACCAAAAATCAATTGAGTTTTTGACCGGCTACCTGATTGAAAAATCGCTCGCGGTGGACAACATCTTTGTCTTTCTGCTGATCTTCACCTACTTCGCCGTGCCCTCGCAGTACCAAAAGCGGGTGCTGATGATTGGCATCATTGGCGCCATTGTGCTGCGCACCGTCATGATTTTGGTGGGCGGCTGGTTGTTGGCGGAGTTCCACTGGATCTTGTACGTCTTCGGCGCCTTTTTGATCTTGACGGGCGTGAAGATGTGGTGGGCGGCCGGGCAAGAGCCCAGCTTAGAGGACAACCCCGCGCTCAAATTGCTGCGCCGTGTGCTGCCGGTGAGCCAGCACCATGACGGTGAGAAGTTCTGGACCGTGGAAAACGGCAAGAAGATTGCCACACCGTTGTTCATGGTGATCTGCTTGGTGGCACTCACTGACGTGATCTTTGCCGTGGACTCGATCCCCGCCATTTTTGCCATCACCCAGGACCCGTTCATCGTGCTGACCAGCAATGTGTTCGCCATTTTGGGCCTGCGCGCCATGTACTTCTTGCTGGCGGCGGTGGCCAACAAGTTCCACCTGCTCAACTACGGCTTGGCGGTGATTCTGGTGTTTATTGGCACCAAGATGTGTTTGATTGACCTGGTCAAAATCCCGGTGGGCGTGTCACTGGGCGTGGTGGTGGGCATTTTGGCCATCACCATGTTGCTGAGCCTGCGCTCGGCTCCGGCGGACGTCAAGCGCTGACAGCACGCGGACTCATACGCTCGCCGTTCTGTGTGAAGATGCTGACCGTTGGGGGCACGCCGCCCCTGTTTTGAAAGCGACCCGCATGACTTCAATGCACCTCAAACGCCCCTTGTTCGCCTTCGGTCTCAGTGGCGTCATGCTGTGTGCCTTGACCGCCTGTACCGGTCTTGGCCCAACCCAGCGGCTGGCGGAGCCGACCGAGCAGTACGTGCCCCCGGAGCCGCCCTCGGGCTACAACGCCAAGGCCATTCACTATGCCGACCAAGACATGGTGTCTGCGGCCAATCCGCTGGCTGTCAAGGCGGGCGTCGACATACTGGCAAAAGGCGGCAGCGCCATGGACGCCGCCATCGCGGTGCAGATGGTGTTGAACTTGGTCGAGCCCCAATCGTCAGGCATTGGGGGCGGGGCCTTCATGCTGTATTTGGACAAGGCCACCTCCAACATATTGGCCTATGACGGGCGCGAAACCGCGCCCAGCGCGGCCACCCCCGACATGTTCATGGGTGCAAATGGCAAGCCTTTGGGTTTCACCGCCGCGGTGGACGGAGGCCTGTCCGTGGGCACACCCGGCCTGCTGCGCATGTTGGAGGCGGCGCACCAAGCGCATGGCAAGCTGCCTTGGGCCGACTTGTTTGCCCCCGCCATTGCCCTGGCTGAATCGGGTTTTGCTGTTTCAGAGCGCATGAGTATGTCGATTGCCGGTTCAGCGGCGCGCATCAAGGCACAAGGCGAGCCCGGCGCCAGCTATTTCCTGCAGGCCAACGGCACCGCCAAAGCCGCAGGTACGCTCCTCAAGAACCCGGAACTAGCGGCCACTTTCCGGGCCATCGCGGCGGGAGGCGCCAATGCGTTTTACACCGGTGACATCGCGCAAGACATCGTCGCCAAGGTCAGTACCCATCCCACCAACCCTGGTCGCCTGACGCTGGCAGACCTGAGCGGCTATGTGTCCAAAGTGCGTGAGCCGGTGTGCGGGGTGTACCGCGTGAACTACCGCGTTTGCGGCATGCCTGCGCCCAGCTCGGGCGGCATCTCTTTGCTGCAAACTTTGGGTATCTTGAGCCACTTTGACGTGGCAGGCTTAAAGGCCAACACAGTGGACTCGGTGCACTTGCTGTCGGAGGCCTACCGTCTGGCCTACGCTGACCGGGCCAAGTACATTGCGGACTCGGACTTTGTCAGCGTGCCCGTGACCGGCATGCTGGACCCTGCTTACTTGATGGAGCGCTCAAAGCTGATCAGCATGCAAAGGAGCATCGGTACGCCGGTGGCGGGTATGCCAGCCGGGGCTAGTACGGCCGGCACCGACACCTCGTTGAATCTGCCCTCTACCAGCCATATGTCCATCGTGGACCGCAACGGCAACGCCGTTTCCATGACCACCACCATTGAGAATGGTTTTGGCAGCCTGCAGATGGTGCGCGGCTTTTTGCTGAACAACGAGATGACGGACTTCTCGTTCACCGACAAGGACGCCGATGGCCATTTGGTGGCCAACCGGGTGCAGCCACTCAAGCGCCCGCGCAGCTCCATGGCGCCCACCTTTGTTTTGAATGACAAAACGGGAGACCTGGAAGCCATCATCGGCTCGCCAGGCGGCAGCGCGATCATTCAGTACACCGCCAAAACCATCATTGGCATGATCGACTGGAACCTCAACATTCAACAGGCCATCAACCTGCCCAACTTTGGCGCGCAAACCAACGCCACCACGTCGATTGAAAAAGGCTCCGTCATTGACACCGCTGCCCTGCGCAATGAGCTGACCGCACGTGGCCACACCGTGGCGCAAAGCACGGCGTTTGCAAGCGGCTTACATGGCATCACGTTCAATGGTTTGCGTACTGACGGCTCACCCGGCTTGCTGGCGCGCAATCCGGCAGCGGGCCGGTACGCTGGGGGTGCCGATCCGCGCCGTGAGGGCATTGCGCAAGGCAACCCTTAACCGCCAAGGCGCGGGCTATCATGCGCGCCCCATGACCGGTATATTGATCACTGACATTGAGTCCGCCATTAACCATTGGCGTCGCAAAAAACCGTCACCTGACGGTTTTTCTCTGCCCCCCGAGACGCGGGCGCTGGCCGACGTCTATGGCGCCATGGTGTTTAAGCGAACCCGCGAGGTAGATCAGGCAGCCCTGTCGCCCCTGGCTTTTGAGGCGTGGCTGGCATGGTATGACAGCACGCCAGACACCCCTTGTATTGCCATTTGCTCCACCAGCCAAGGCGACGAAGAGTGCAAGGGGTGCGGACGCACCTTTGAAGAGGTGCAGCACTGGCTAGAACTCGACCCCGTGACCAAGCGCCAAACCTGGCACCGCATCACCTTGGAAGGCCGCGCCCTGCGCTTTAACCGCTACGCTGAACGCGCCAAAAAATAAGGGGGTGCGCGGGGCTCAGAGCGAGATACCGCCTGACACTTCAATCACCTCGCCATTGATATAACTAGCCTCGTCGCTGGCGAGAAACGCGTACACATTGGCAATCTCTTGGGGCTGGCCCAGGCGCTTGAGGGGCACCTTGGCCTCCAGCTCTTGGCGCACTTTCTCGGGCATGGCCGCCACCATGGGCGTATTCACAAAGCCAGGGGCCACGGCGTTGACGCGAATGCCTTTGGGGCCCAGTTCGCGGCTCCAGGTTTTGGTGAAGCCGATCACACCAAACTTGCTGGCGGCATAGTTGGTCTGGCCAAAGTTGCCATAAATGCCCACCACCGAGCTGGCGTTCAAAATCACCCCGCTGCGCTGCGCCACCATCGTGTCCGCCACGGCTTGCGCGCAATGAAAACCGCCGCGCAAATTCACATCAATCACCTTATCGAACTGTTCGATGGTCATCTTTTGCAAGCGCGCATCTTGCGTGATGCCGGCGTTGTTCACCAACACGTCAATGCGCCCTTGCTTGGCCAGCACACTGGCGACCATGGCATCTACCCCCGCGCGGTCGGTCACATCGACCACAAACCCATCGGCCTGAGCGCCTAGCGCCCGGCACTGGGCTACCGCGTCGTCCACCCCGACTTGAGAGCGGTCGCACACCATCACGATGGCACCCTCTGCGGCAAATTTGAGCGCGGTGGCCAAACCAATGCCTTGCGCGGCACCGGTGATGAGACTGACTTTGTTGAGCAAGCGGGGAGCGGTCATGGCAAATTCAAAAGAAAGGATTAAGAAGCCAATGATCTTAGCCCGCCCAAGGGTGCAGTCCACTGACAGGGGCTGCGCTCAGGGTTCCTGCGGCATCACCCCGTCGATGTAGTACCAGCGCCCGTCTTGCCGCACAAAGCGACTGATCTCAGCCATGCGTTGCGCGCCATGGCTGTCCCGGCAGCGGGCGACAAATTCCACCACCCCGGCGTCGCCCGTCATCTCGGCATGGCGCACCTCCAGGCCCAGCCATTTCACGGGCGGCAACTCCAGATCGCCGGGTGAAGTGGAGGCGTGCCAAGTGGCCAACAGATAGTCAATCAGCCCCAGTCCATAGGCGCTGTAGCGCGAGCGCATCAGCGCCTCGGGCGTGGGGGCGTGACGCCCTTCGTTGAGCCCCGCGTGCCAGGGGCCGCAGCAATCCACATAAGGCAAGCCACTGTCGCAAGGGCAAGCGCCACGAACGGGGTGCAGGTTTTTTTTCATGGCCGTGATCGTAGCGCCACGTGCGGTGCAACGCCAGACGCCTTGGTGTGATGTGATGTGATCTGTTGTCACGTTTAACATCCCTCTCTTGTCCGTCGCACTTCTCCCTGTTTGATGCTCATGAAAGCACCCTTATGAATTTTGGACTCGCCGCGCACCGCCTGCACCGCCTCGGCCCTGACAGCGGCCTGTTGCACTGGGCCCGTATTTGTGCGCCCGCCCTCCAAGCGCTGGGCACACAACTGCACGCCACAGGGGGCGCGCACGATGCGCTGGTCAAAAAAGGCTTGCTCAGCCAGCACCTGGTACCGGTGGGTGACGGGCGCGATGGCGGCTTGATGCGCTTGGTGTCCCGCATCGCCGGGGGCCTGTCGCCCGAGTCGTCGCTGGACGGCATGTTCTTTTTAATTGACCCGGTGGACCCCACCTCGCTCTACCCCGAGGCGCAGGCGCTTAAACGCCAGTGCGTGATTCACGGCAAACCCTTTGTGGCCACCGTGGCAGGCGCCCTGGAGTGGGTGGCGGTGGAATTGGCCCGCGCCGGTTTGGCCTCCCACGCGCCCCCTGAAGCCAAGGCCTTGTTTGCGCTGGAACAGCAGACCCTGGCCCTGATTGCCCACGACGCGCGCAAGGACCCCATGGTGGACTTTGCCAGCATCCACTTTGACCTGCTCTCGCGCTTTGCCAGCCGGGTGGCCACCGGCACCACGGGCAGCCGCCTGAATGAGATGGCGTGGTCGCGCGGTTGGCCTGCTGACACGCCCTGGGTCACGCGCTACCAAAGTGGCCCGCTGGGCGGTGACGCGCAAATTGCCGAACTGGTGTTGGACCGGCGCTGCCAGAAAGTTATTTTCTTTGAAGACCCGCATGTGGCCCGCCAGCACGAGGCCGACATTCAGCTGCTGGAGCGCGCCGTGTACAGCGCCGCCAGCAGCGCCACTTGTTTCAATACCCCTGCTATGGCCGAGCGCTGGGCGCGGGCGGTGAGTCCGCTCATCGCCGTGGTGTGAGGAAGTTGGCACGGCCAACTGAGAGGGTCAGAAGCTTTCCCAATCGTCATCGGCTCCGGTTTTTGACGCTTGCGTCATGGCAGCCGGGGCCGCAGGTTTTGCGTTCAGCCGCGCCACGTTGGCGGCCAGTTTGGGCGGGCGGTGGGGTGGGGGGTTAGCGAGCGGCGCAGTCATTTGAGCCGGGCGGGGTCGGACCGTCGCTTTGGGGGTGCCCGCACGGCGTGCCATGCCCTCGGGCAGTTTGAACACCGACACCACCCGAACAAGGTCTTGCGCCTGGTCTTTCAGGCTGTCGGCGGCGGCGGCACTTTCTTCAACGAGCGCGGCGTTTTGCTGCGTGGTTTGGTCCATTTGCGTCACCGCCTCACCCACCTGCGCCACCGCTTGCGACTGCTCCATGCTGGCAGAGGTGATCTCGCCCATTAAATCTGTCACCCGGCGGATGCTGCCCACCACTTCCGTCATGGTCGCGCCCGCTTGGTCCACCAAAGCGCTGCCTTTGTCCACCCGCTCAACGCTCACGCCAATCAAGGTCTTGATCTCCTTGGCGGCTTCAGCGGAGCGGCCTGCCAGACTGCGCACCTCGCTGGCCACAACCGCAAAGCCCCGGCCCTGCTCTCCGGCCCGGGCAGCTTCCACGGCGGCATTCAGCGCCAAGATGTTGGTTTGAAAGGCAATGCCATCAATCACACCAATGATTTCCGAGATGCGGTGCGAGGCGGCGCTGATGCCTTTCATGGTGTCCACCACTTGGGCGACCACCTCCCCGCCTTGCACGGCCACGGTGCTGGCACTTTGTGCCAGCTGATTGGAGGTGCGGGCGTTGTCGGCGTTTTGGTGCACGGTGGAGCCCAGCTGCTCCATCGCGGCGGCCGTTTCTTCCAAGGCGCTGGCTTGGCTCTCCGTGCGGGACGACAAATCGTTGTTGCCCTGCGCAATTTGCGTGCTGGCAATGGCCACACTTTCGGACCCCTCGTGCACGGTACACACGATCTCTGCCAAGCTGGCTTGCATCTCCTGCAAAGCCTCCATCAGATGCGCCGCTTCGTTGCTGCCCTGCACCTCGATTCGGACCGTCAAATCACCACGGGCCACAGCGCGAGCCACGTTCACCGCCTTGCGCAAAGGGGTGGTGATGCTGCGCACAAAGACGAAGCCGAGCGCGAGGGCACCGGCCATCACCAGTACCAGGACACCCACCATCATGAACATGGCGTTGCGCAGGCCTTGCACACGGGACTCCAAGGCGTCGACCAGGCCCTTCATGGCGACCGCGTTGAAGTCATACAGACCGTCAATGGTGCGGGTGAGTTCGTCAAAAAATGTGCCGGGCGCCAGGCTCAGCGTCTGCGCGTCCACCACCTCTTTGCTGGCCACGACCATGGTGGCGGCAATCTGGGTTTTGAGGTTAATGCCGTTCACTTAACGCGAACCTGTATAAACGGATAGCGAGCAGGCGGTTTTTTCACCACACGGGGGCATTGACGCCCCCGTCGCTGTTGAGGCACCAGCAAATCCCCAAGACGCAGACGCAACCTCTGCAAATGCTTGGGCAAGGTCCCCGCAC
>JBAQDW010000457.1:0-3033 GCA_049286445.1 Rhodoferax sp.
TTGTCCGAGCGCACAGAAGACGCAGCGGCCAACCTGGCAGAACAGGCCTCCGCGATGGAGGAAATTGGCAGCACAGTCGGTGGCACCGCTGTCAGCGCGGAAAAGGCAGCCGCCTTCGCGGTAGAAAACGCCACGGTGGCGGAGAAGGGCGGGCAGGTGTTTGGGCAGGTGGTGAGCACCATGCGCGACATTCAGGCATCGTCGTCACAAATTGGCGACATCATTGGTGTCATTGACGGCATTGCCTTTCAAACCAACATTCTTGCGTTGAATGCGGCGGTGGAGGCGGCGCGAGCCGGCGAGCAGGGCCGGGGCTTTGCGGTAGTGGCAACAGAGGTCCGGACCTTGGCGCAACGCAGTGCGGCGGCGGCCCGAGAGATCAAAACGCTGATCACGGCCAGTCTGGGCAAGGTCGATGGGGGAACCCGCATCGTGCAAGAGGCAGGTGGCACGATGAATGAAGTGGTCTCCAGTGCAAAGCAAATCAACAGCTACCTCATTGAAATTTCAACCTCCAGCCGTCAGCAGGCGACAGGGGTCGCAGAAGTGAGCCGGGCCATTCACCAGCTCGATGGCAACACCCAGCAAAACGCCGCACTGGTGGAGCAAACCAGTGCCGCTGCAGGGGCACTCAGTGAGCAGGCCAGAAAGCTCACCGAAGAGATCGCTCGCTTTCGGGTGGTGTGAGAACCTTCCCCGAGCACGCCGTGGTCCCGCTAAAGAACGCCTGCCCCCCCGACGCCACTCCCTCGCGACCTAATGAACATTCTCGGTTAAACCTGGGGCAGCAGGTAGCGCCGCTCCCACGCGCTGATCTCGTTTTGGTAGCTCTCGTACTCCACCGCTTTCACTGAGGCGTAGCCCGTGACGAACAAATCCCCCAAGAGGCGACGCGCCGAGGCACTGGCCGCCATTTGCGCCTGCGCTTCGGGCAGGCTCAAGGCCAGCGTTCGGGGATGGTTGTAACCACTGTCCTCTATTGGCGGTGTGGCTGTTAATTGCTCATCCATGCCGGCCAGACCGGCGGCCAATGAGGCGGCGATGGCCAGGTAGGGGTTGGCGTCTGCCCCGGCGACCCGGTTTTCCACCCGGCGCGCAGCGGCCCCACTGGCGGGCACGCGCAGCGCGGTGGTGCGGTTCTCGTACCCCCACTGCAAATTCACCGGCGCTTGGCTGCCCGCCACGTAGCGCCGGTAAGAGTTGGTGAACGGGGCGAACACCAGCATCACATCCGGCAGGTAGGTTTGCAGCCCGGCAATGAAATGCCGCAAAGCCGGTGCCTCGCTGCCGTCTTCGGCACTGAAAATATTGCGGCCCTGGGCATTCACCACGCTTTGGTGCAGATGCATCGAGCTGCCCGCAGCCCCTGCCATCGGCTTGGCCATGAACACCGCATTCAGTCCGTGCTTGAGGGCGATTTCTTTGGCGGCGTACTTGAAGAGAAAGGCCTGGTCGGCCACCGCCACCGGGTCGCCATGCATCAAGTTAATCTCAAACTGGCTGGACCCGACCTCGTGAATCCAAGTGTCGGTTTGCACGCCCAAGGTGCGCAGTGCGGCTCGAAATTCATCCCAAAACGGGGCCAGCTCGTTCAGCACATTCAAGCTGAACGCGCTTTGCCCGACTTCACCGCGGCCACCCCGCAGGATGGGCGGTTGCAGGGGGTGTGCCGGGTCGCCGTTGGGTGCCGTCAGGTAGAACTCAATCTCCGGTGCCACCACGGGCGTGAGCCCTTGCTCAGCGTAGCGGGCCAGCACCGCTTTCAACAGACTGCGCGGCGCGAACACACACAGATCCCCGTCCATCTCCACGCAGTCGTGAATCGCTAAAGCGCGGGGTGTGCTGGCCCAAGGCGCCAGCTTGAGCGTGCTGTAGTCAGGGACCAAGCGCACGTCGGGGTCGGCATCGGGAAAAACCGGGTCATAGGAGTAATCACCGGTGACCGCCTGCATGGCAATCGCTTGACAAATGCGCAACTCGCCCCCAGCCGCAAAATTGGCGGCAGGCATCAGCTTGCCGCGCGGGTAACCCGAGATGTCAGCAAACAGGCACTCCACATCGTGAATACCGTGCTGTGCAAAAAAGGCGTTCAGTGCGTTGAGGTCGTGCATAAGGGCTTTGTTCCAAGAAAGGGGGTGAATAATTTTAGACCAAACAGGCCTCTAGCCCTTGTAGCATCTGCGCAAGCAGCTATCAATTAAATAGCTAATCACAAAGCGTGTGATGCACCGGGTGCCGCCGGTCCATCGTGATCAGTGTTTACCCTTGTTTGTCGAAACCAGCCGTTTTTGACAGATGACTGACAGAAAGCGTTGGCTAGCATCCGCTCGACCCTGCCGCTTTTGCCTTGGCCATGGCAGCAAGGACCGAACCCCCGCTTGAAGCGGTCTCACCCGCGAAGCCATCTGGCTTTGCATCACCCATTGGAGCAAGCATGAAACCACATCACCTGACCACCCACCTGCTGCGCTGGGCCGCGCCCGTCGGCCTGGCCTTGGCCACCCTGACCACGCCAGCGGCAGCGTTTGAAGCCTCCAACACCGAGTGCATTGCACCCGCAGGTGCGGGCGGCGGCTGGGACTTCACCTGCCGCCAAATCGGCAAGGCCTTGCAAGACCTGAAGCTGATTCCCGGCACCATGCAAGTGGTGAACAAAGCGGGCGGCGGTGGCGGCGTGGCTTACGCCGAAGTGGTGAACAAGCGCAACGCGGAAAACAACCTGATCGTGGCCGCCTCGTCCGCCACCTCCTCTCGTTTGGCACTGGGCGCGTTTCCCGGCAACACCATGGCCCAAGTGCGTTGGTTGGCCTCTGTGGGTGCCGATTACGGCATCATTGCCGTGGCCAAAGACTCGCCCCTCAAAAGCTTGCCTGACCTGATCAAGCAAATGAAAGCTGACCCCAAGTCGGTGTCTTTTGCAGGCGGCTCAGCCGTGGGCGGCTGGGACCACTTGAAGGTGCTGATCACCGCTAAAAAGGCAGGCATTGCCGATGTGCGCACCGTGAAGTACATCCCGTTTGACGGTGGCGGCGA
>JBAQDW010000458.1:0-2965 GCA_049286445.1 Rhodoferax sp.
ACCTGGAAGGTGCGATCAACCGTGGCGGTTGCACCAGCTGTCAGTGTGAATTCAGCTGCTGAGCCTTCAGCAACCGATGCCGCACCAGTAGTGAGCGTGAAAGTCTGACCATTAGTAGCACCAGCACCACCGTCAATCGCAGCCTTGGCAGCCGTCACAGAAGCAGCAGTCGAATCCACACCATTCAAAGCGGTTTGAGCACCGGCAACCGAGCCGTTGGTCAAGCCGTAGTACAAGGCAACATTGGCCTTGTTGGTGAACAGATCTTTAGACAACTGAGCAGCAGCGTCAGTTGGCAATGCAGGCGTCGATGCCACAAAGGCGTTGACAACGCTGATCATTTCAGCAATGACGGAACCTGGGGTTGCGCCAGTGGCGTTCAACTTGCCGGTCCAGAAAGCAGCGCCTTCAGTGTCAGGAGCGCGACCCAACACTTTGGTGTAGAAGCTGGTGATGATTTCTGCGTTGGTGGCAAACGAAGGGTAAGTAGCGCGTGCAGGTTCAGTAGCAAACATGGTGTCTGCCACTTGTGCCAGGGTTTTACCATTGGCCAACTGGTTGGACCAGAAGCCCAGGCCTTCGCCGTCAGGGGCGCGGGCGAAGAGGGCCACGTAGAGGTTAGAGACGTCGATACGATTTTGTGCGGTGACAGAAACAGCCATTAGATTTCTCCTGAAAGGCAATAGTAAAAAACAGTTTTCGAAAACCGGCTGTGAGGCCGTGGTGGCAGTATGCAGACATAACGGAGTCAAAAGTGTGACAACCGTCACACTACCCGCAAATTGTTGCTTCCCGCCAACGCGGAATTGTAGCCAGTGTTAATGCGGACCGCCAGAGGCGGCTTTTGCAGGGTGTTGGTTTACCGCCCCTTTACGGAGGGCTTTTTTGCAACACAAGAAATAGCCGCTGGCTTATTGGGGGAGTGCCTTTATGGCGGGCCATTTTGACCACTGGCGAATGCGGTGACAAGACGGGCGCTGCGCGGGTTGAAAAGGTGGCGGCGTGCTGCTGTGCGCTGTGCGGGGTAGCGTGGCTGCTTGTGCCTTGTTAGCGGTTTGGCAGGCGGGAGACATCGCAGGCGAAGCCCGCAGCCAAGGCCGCATGGCGCTGTTGATTCAAGCGACTCACCGGCGATTGATGCCGCTCACTCAAAACGCCAACCCAGGCTGAGCATGAGCAGGCTGCCTTGCTGTTCAAACAGGGCGAGGTTGGCGCGCTGCTGAAAATATTCGAAGTTTAGGCGCGCCTCCCAGGCGGGGGTGAGGGTTTGGCGCAGGCCCACGCTGAGGGTTTGGCGCTGCAGCTGGCGGGGTGCGTTGTTTTCCAGCAGGGGGCTGTAGCCGGCTTGGTCGGCGGTGCGGGCGATTTGCCAGGTGGCTTGCAAGCTTTGGGTGGCGCTTAAGGGTTGCTCGTAGCGGACGATGAGCTCGGCGCTGCGGTTGTTGCCGCCAGCGCGGCCTTCGCGGGCTTGCTCAGCCCCCAGCTTCAGAGTGGCACCGAGGGTGGCTTTGGGGGCGCTGTCGCTGTGGCTTGGCAGGGGGCAAGACAGACCGGCACTGACGCTGTACAGGGTGCCACCCAGGGTGGGAATGCGTTGGTGGCGCCTGGCGTCGATTTCGGTGCCACCGGTGCCGAGGCAGGTGTGCCAAGGCTGGTTGCGCAGCAAAGCCAGTCGCAAACCGTTGAAAAGCGTTTGGCCACCCAAGCGGTAGTGCTGCGCCAGCAGGTTGGCTTGCCAATTTCCAGCGGGTGCACCGGCGTCAGCGCCCTGCCCTGCTGGCTGCTGGTACACCAGGCCGGGTTGCAGGTCGAAGGTGCTGAAGTCGCTCTCTTGGGCCAGTTGTTTGCTGCGCAGGAGCAGCACGGGGTTGAGGCGGCCTGGCCCCAGTGACCACGCGGGGCCTGCCAGGGTGAGGGCAAACAAGGCAAAACGGTCGGTGCGGGGCTGGTAGGCTTTGTCCACGTCAAACAGGGTGTCGCCACTGGGCAGGCTGAGGGGTATTTGCAGGCGGGTGAGGCCGGTGTTGGCGTTGCCGTCGTACCCTGCGCCCAGCTGTATTTCGCCCTGCCAGCCGGGGGGCGCGGCGGCGGATGGCGCGCTTTGCCACAGGCTGAGCCACTGGGCCACTTGGGCCGCCAGCACGGGCGGCAGGGTGAACTGGCTGCGCAGGTATTCAAGATGCTCGACGGCGGCGGCGGCGTCGCCACTGCGGTAGGTGGCAATGGCCAGGTCGAGCCAAGCGCCCGCAAAGTGGGGCTGCAGGCTGACCACCCGCTCTAGCGCTTGGCGCGCCAGCTCAGGCTGGTTGGCGGCGAGCGCGCGCAGGGCCAGTGGATAGAGCTGGTCGGCGGTGGCAAGGCTGGCGTTGATTTGCAGCGCAAGACTGTCCACGGCTTGCGCGGGGGCCAAGCCCGGCGCCAGCAGCAGGAGCAGCAGGCCAATACAACGCCAAGAGGCAAAGCGGCGAATTAGCGGCCCCAGCGTGTGGCACCCACCAAGTTTTGGTTGGGGGCCACATTGACATCAAACAAGTAACCGGCTTCGGCGGCGTTGTTACTGAGGGCGCCGGCCAGGTTCATATTGGAGCGAGCGGGGTCAACCAACAGCAGGCCTTGGGCGTGGATGGCACCCTGGGCGTTCAGTTCATAGGTGTTGCCTTGCAGCGTGGTGGCGTTGAGCTGGGTGGCGAACTGGCGTTTGTTGAAGTCGAGCTGCAGGCTGGCGCTGCCCAGGTAGGCGGGTGTGAGCACCTGCGGCTGACCGGGCTGGGTGGTTTGCAAACTGGCTTCGCCTTGCAAGTAGTTCATGCTGATAACGCCTGAGCTGGGAAATTGGGTAGCGTTGGCGGGGCGAAGCAGGCCAAAGAAGGCATTGCCAAAGGTGATTTCCCGGTCGTCTGCGGCCACGCTGGTAATGGTGGGGGTGCCGGGCAAGGCCACATTGCTCCAGCGGCCCCAGGCGATG
>JBAQDW010000459.1:0-5425 GCA_049286445.1 Rhodoferax sp.
GGCAATGGCCATGCAGCACAGACAGTGGATGAAGGGGCTTTGGGATGAGGCCACGCAGTTCGATTTGCCGGTCAAATTCACCGCCCATCACCCGACTGGAACAGGCTAATGGAAAATTTGGGTTGAAGGCATGACGTGCCGTTTGTGAAGCCGATACTTTTTTCAAGAGGTGGGCCAGCGAGGCTGCCACTTAGAGACAAGCTGATTTCAGGGTACGCGGGACAAATGGGCCAAAGCGCTCAAAGCGTTCAGTCAGCAACCCGGCGACGATTCGACTGACGCGCTGACGCGCTGACGCGTGGAGAGGGTCTCAAAGGAGGTCTGCAAACCGTCGGACTGGAACTTGAAAAAGCATGGGCCGCAGTCTTTTTGCCAGCAGGCCGTCCGGAGAGGGACTAAAAACCAAACGCAGGGGTCGGCTCTCCGCCGTGTTCACACTGCGAGTCCCGCTGCGCAAGCGATTCGCCTGCGCAGCGAAGAGCGCGTTAAGCGGCTTCGGCAGTGGCTTCGGCCTTGCGTGCCACGCGGCGTGCGGCGTTGGAGGTTTCGATGGCGGAGTCTGCAACGGCGGTAACCACGCGGTCACCGGAGGTGCGTGCTTTGCGAGCGACACGGCGTGCGGCGTTCGAGGTCTCGGTCGCACTGTCCGCCACGATCTCGCTCACTTTGCGAGTGGCCGCCTTGGTCACGCGCTTGCGTGTGGCGGTGGCTTTGGCGGTAGTCACTTTCAGCTTGCGTGTTGCCAGCGCCATGGCGGGCATGTCTTTGCCAGACACCCGCTTGACCAACTCGCTGCTGCCTTCTTCCAGGCGTTCAGCCACTTTGTTCACCAGGTTAGCGGCAGGCATGGCGACGCGGTTCAGTGTGGCCAGTGCGTTCAGGTTGACAGCGCGGTCAATGCGCTCGGCATTCGCAGCCACCAAACTCACGCCTTTGGTGGCCAAGTCCACAGCCACGCCAACCACGTTCTGTGCCTGATCGGTGCCAAAGTGCACGCCTTTGACGCAGTAGCCGCTGACACGTTGCTGTGAGCCAATCAGGTTTGAGCGCAGGTCTTTGCGCAGTGCAGCGGCACCGCGGTTAACGACGGACGCAAAGCCCTGATCAACAAAACCTGCCACGCGCTCACCGCCAAAACGGTAGGAGTTGATCACGTTGGTGGCTGTGATGCCGTAGGCGGCAATGACGTCATTGGCAACGGTGGAGAGATTCTTTTGTGACATGAGGAGTTCCTTTAATGTGAGGGGGCCAACCTGACGGTGGGGTTGCATATCGCATGCCGCTTCATGTCAGGACTGAGGTTAGTGTCTCTGGAAGTCCTAGGGGATGCACCCCAAATTCAGGGTTTTCCCTAGAGTGGGCGCTCTAGTGAGTGGGCTGTAGGGCCTGCGTGTTGGGCGCTGGAGCGCGTGAACTGACCACTTAAACCGCGCAGCACCGCGGGTGCGCCTCAGGGACAATCTCGGTTAAGTACGCAGCGGCGGCCAGCGAAGTTCAAGGGTTTTAAAAGCGCCAGTCGATGGAGGGAAGACCCCTAAAGTGGTCTGCCTTTTTGTACCTTGCGACACGCCAGTAGGGCACAAAGATTGACGTTAGAATACGGGGCTTGCCTTGTTAGTTAAGTGGTATAACAGCTCACTCGTAACGAGCAGTCCGGTGTCCGATTCACCGACGAGGCACCAAACAAAAAGCACTGTCTGCACAGTGCTTTTTTTGTACCCAAAACGCGCTTTCTAGCGCGTATCAAACAGGCGCTTGGTGGTACGCGGTGACGCGTTGTACCTCGTTTTTTGAGCCCAAAATCACACTCACGCGCTGGTGCAATTGGGTGGGTTGAATGTCCAAAATGCGCTCTTTGCCATTGGTGGCAGCACCACCGGCTTGCTCGATGAGCCAACTCATCGGGTTGGCTTCGTACATGAGGCGCAGTTTGCCCGGTTTGCCCGGTTCGCGCTTGTCCCAGGGGTACATGAAGATGCCGCCACGGGTCAAAATGCGGTGCACGTCGGCCACCATGCTGGCAATCCAGCGCATGTTGAAGTCTTTGCCGCGCGGGCCCTCAACGCCTTGCAGGCATTCGTCAATGTAGCGTTTGATAGGCGCATCCCAGTGGCGCATATTGCTCATGTTGATGGCGAATTCCTTGGTGTCTTCAGGAATGCGCACGTGCTCTTCGGTCAACACAAAGGAGCCTTGCTCGCGGTCGAGCGTGAACATGGCCACGCCGTCTCCTACGGTGAGCGCCAGCGTGGTTTGCGGGCCAAAAATGCAGTAGCCAGCGGCCACTTGTCGGCAGCCCGGTTGCAAAAAGTCTTGCTCAGACACGCCCAAGCCTTCGGGCTTTTTCAGCACGCTGAAGATGGTGCCTATGCTGACGTTGACGTCAATGTTGCTGGAGCCGTCCAAAGGGTCAAACAACAACAGGTACTCGCCTTGCGGGTAGCGGTTGGGCACCACGTAAATGCCTTCCATTTCCTCGCTGGCCATGGCGGCCAGGTGGCCGCCCCATTCGTTGGCTTCAATCAACACCTCGTTGGCGATGATGTCGAGCTTTTTCTGCATCTCGCCCTGGATATTTTCGCTGTCAGCGCCGCCCATGACGTCGCCTAATGCGCCTTTGTTGACGGACTGGCTGATGCTTTTGGAGGCGCGGGCGACGACCTCGAGCAACAAGCGCAATTCGGCCGGAATGTGGCCTTCCATACGCTGTTGCTCAACGAGGTAGCGCGATAAAGAAACTTTGGCGGCCATGCGGACTTCCTGATGTCTGAGGTGGGAGGGTGACGGATTGCAAGGGGTGTGGACAGAGATCAATCCGCCAACGCGCGAGTGATGACTTCACGCACGTCATTGCTCAAGCCGGTCTTGGCGGCCACGCGCTCAATGGCTTCGCGGGCTGACGCACGGTAGGGCTCCGCCAAGCGCTTCCAGCGATCCAGCGCGCGGGCAAGGCGGGCGGCAACCTGCGGGTTGGTGGCGTCCAACTCCATCACACGGTCGCTCCAGAACTGGTAGCCCGCGGCATCCGCCCGGTGAAAAGCAGCCGGGTTGGCGTTGCAGTAGCTGAAGATCACGCTGCGGGCGCGATTGGGGTTGCGCAGGCTGAAATCCGCGTGCTTCATGAGCTGGCGCACGGCGGGCAAGATGTGGCCGCCCCGGTCGCAGGCACCGGCTTGCATGGCAAACCATTTGTCCAACACGAGTTCATCGTCTTTGAATAAAGCATGAAATCGGGCCAGTGCAGGCACCGCCAATTCATGGCCGGAGTTGACCAGCGCGTGCAGGGCGTTAGCCCGGTCGGTCATGTTGTCGGCGTCCTTGAAGCGCTGCAGCGCTTTGCCGGGCCACACACTGTCGCCGTTCTCACGGGCCGCCAAACACAGGTTCACCAGCGCCATACCCGCCAGCGCGCGGCGTCCGCTGGACACCGGGTCGGGCCGGTAGGCCCCGTTCTCGCTGTGGGTCTGCAGCGCCCACTGCCAGTCGGCGGCCAAGGCCACCGCCATCTGGGTGCGCATGGCTTCGCGCACCGCATGGATGCGCTGCGGGTCCACCACGTCGAGCTGTTCGGCGATGTAGGTCTCGGACGGCAGGGTGAGCACCAGTTCCTTGAAAGCGGCGTCCAGTGTGGGGTGACGCAAAACATGGCGCATGGCGTCAAGATAAGCATCATTTAAGGCTGTAGCCCCCGTTACACCTACGGGAGAAGCTATCAATTCAATAGCATTTCTTAAAGATAAACGTTGGGCGGCTTCCCAGCGGTTGAACGGGTCCGGGTCATTGGCCAGCAGGGTGAGCAACTGCGCGTCGGTGTAGTCAAAGTCCAGCACTACAGGCGCAGAAAACCCGCGCAGGATGGACGGCACGGGCGCTTCGTCCACGTTAACGAAGGTGATGGATTCGCTGGCCTGCGCCATCACAAACAAATGGCTGGTGCCAGTTGCGGTCTCTTCACCTGTGACTTGCATGGGCACGGCCGTGCCATCGGCCAATACCAATCCGATGCTGATCGGCAGCACAAAGGGTTCATTGGCAGCTTGGCCGGGCAGGGCGGTGCAACGCTGCTCAAAGCCCAGGGTGTAGGTGCGCGCCTGGGCATCGTACTGGCCACTGGCTTTGAGGTGCGGCGTGCCGGCTTGGCTGTACCAGCGTTTGAACTGGGGCAACAGGCGCGCCAGCTCAGAGGTGGGGTTGGCGTCGGCAATGGCCTGGGCGAAGTCGTCGCAGGTCACGGCTTGGCCGTCGTGGCGTTCAAAGTACAGCGTGATGCCTTTGGCAAAACCGTCGCGGCCCACCAAAGTTTGCATCATGCGAACGACTTCCGCGCCTTTTTCATAAATGGTGACGGTGTAGAAATTGCTGATTTCCAGATAACTGTCCGGGCGCACCGGGTGGGCCATGGGGCCGGCGTCTTCGGGGAACTGGGCGGTACGCAGCACGCGCACATCTTCAATGCGCTTGACGGCGCGGGCCGAAGCCTCGCGGCACAGGTCCTGAGAGAACTCTTGGTCGCGGAACACGGTCAAGCCTTCTTTCAGACTGAGCTGGAACCAGTCGCGACAGGTGACGCGGTTGCCACTCCAGTTGTGGAAATACTCGTGGCCGACGACGCTCTCAATGTTGGCATAGTCCACATCGGTGGCCGTGGCCTGGCTGGCCAGCACATACTTGGTGTTGAAAATGTTGAGGCCCTTGTTCTCCATGGCGCCCATGTTGAAGTCGCTGGTGGCCACAATCATGAAGCGCTCCAAGTCCAGCGGCAGGTCAAAGCGGGCTTCGTCCCACACCACGGAGGCGATGAGCGAGTTCATGGCGTGTTCGGTCTTGTCCATGTCGCCCGGGCGCACATAGATTTGCAACAGGTGATCTTTGCCGCCGCGCGAGGTGATGCGCTGCTCGCGGCACACCAACTGGCCCGCCACCAGCGCAAACAAATAAGACGGTTTTTTGTGCGGGTCAACCCAGGTCGCAAAGTGGCGGCCTTCGTTGCCCGCACCTTCCATGGCGCCGGAGTCGATCAGGTTACCGTTGCTCAGCAGCACTGGGTACTTGGCTTTGTCGGCCCGCAAGGTCACGGTGTAATGGGCCATCACATCGGGACGGTCCAAAAAGTAGGTAATACGGCGAAAGCCCTCCGCTTCACACTGCGTGAAGAAGGAGTCGTTGCTCACGTACAAGCCCATGAGCTTGGTGTTTTTGATGGGCGCGCAAGTGGTGAAAATTTCCAGCTCAAAGCTGCCCTCGGCAGGCAAGTTTTCCAGCACCAAGCGGTTGCCGTCCATCTTGAAGGAGGTGCCTTGGCCGTTGACGAGCACGCGCGCCAGATTCAATTCTTCACCATCCAATTTGAGTGCCTGGGCGGGCACGTCGGGGTTGCGACGCAGCGTCATCTTGTTCAAGACCCGGGTTTTGGCCGGGTCCAGGT
>JBAQDW010000460.1:0-10774 GCA_049286445.1 Rhodoferax sp.
GTTCTATGGCGAGAGCTCCATGCTCATGTACCGCAAAGACTTGGCCGACAAGGCGGGTGTGACCGTGCCTGAGCGCCCCACTTGGACACAGGTTGCCGACTTGGCCAAGAAGATCCACGACCCAAAAAACGGCGTGTACGGCATCTGCCTGCGCGGCAAGCCGGGCTGGGGCGACAACATGGCCTTCCTCTCGACCTTGGTCAACACTTTCGGTGGTCAGTGGTTTGACATGAATTGGAAACCTCAGTTGGAAAGCAAGCCGTGGAAAGAGGCCGTCACCTTCTACGTGGACCTGCTGACCAAATACGGCCCACCCGGCTCGTCCGCCAACAGCTTCAACGAAATTTTGGCCCTGACCAATTCCGGCAAATGCGGCATGTGGGTGGATGCCACCATTGCAGCGTCATTTGTGAGCGACCCCAAGCAATCGAAGGTCGCAGACCAAATGGCCTTTGCGCAAGCCCCGACACAAGTCACGCCAAAAGGCGCCAACTGGCTGTGGGCTTGGTCGCTGGCTATTCCCTCCGGCTCCAAAAAAGTCGATGCAGCTCAAAAGTTTGTGACTTGGGCGACGTCCAAGGAATACATTGAGCTGGTGGGCAAGACCAACGGCTGGGGCACGGTGCCTACGGGCACACGCAAAAGCACTTACGCCAATGCGGAGTTCGTGAAAGCTGCGCGCTTTGCACCCGCCGAGAAAATGGCCATCGATTCGGCCAACCCGAACGACTCTACCTTGCCCAAGAGTCCGTACGTCGGCGTTCAGTTTGCTGCCATTCCTGAGTTCCAGGCGATTGGCACCGAAGTAGGACAGCAAATGAGCGCAGCGCTCGCTGGTCAGAAGACGGTCGACCAGGCCCTCAAAGCCAGTCAAGTGGCGGCTGAACGCCAAATGAAAAAGGCCGGCTACTACAAATAAGCGGGCCACTGGCCCCCTGACCGGGGCCAGCATCACCGTGCTGGCCCCGGTCCATGCCTCTCCTTCTTTTTTGCAGCTCAAGACACTGCCACCCGCGCGCCTACTGGCACGCGCCTGTTTCCTTTTTTTCCTGGGTGCACCGCCATGAACCGCACACTTCCCCGACTTTTGATGGCCCCCGCCGTGGGCACGCTTTTCCTGTGGATGATCGTGCCGCTGGTGATGACCATCTACTTCTCGCTGATTCAGTTCAATCTGTTGCAGCCGAATGAGTCCGCCTTCATTGGGCTGGAGAACTACGAGTATTTTCTGACCGATCCGTCGTTTGGCGCGGCTGTATGGAACACCATCGTGCTGTTGAGCAGCGTGATCGGAATCACGGTGGTCTTGGGCACACTCATCGCCTTGCTGATCAACGAGCCTTTGGCGGGACGCGGGCTGGTGCGCATCCTGCTCATTTCGCCCTTCTTTGTCATGCCCACGGTCAATGCACTGCTGTGGAAAAACATGATGATGAACCCTATTTACGGGGTACTGGCGCAAGTCTGGATTTTCTTTGGTGCCACCCCCGTGGACTGGCTGACTGTGCACCCGCTTTTCTCCGTCATCTTGATGGTGTCTTGGCAGTGGCTCCCTTTTGCCACGCTGATCTTCATGACGGCACTGCAAAGCATGGACCGCGAGCAGCTGGAAGCCTCGCGCATGGACGGCGCCAACTATTTCCAGCAGCTGCGCTACCTCTACCTCCCCCACCTGGGCCGCTCGGTCGCCGTGGTGGTCATGATTGAACTCATTTTCTTGCTCAGCGTCTTTGCCGAGATTTACACCACCACGGGCGGCGGCCCAGGCGATGCGAGCACCAACGTGGCCTACCTGATCTTCAAGCAAGCGTTGTTGAACTTTGATGCGGGTGTGGCATCAGCGGGCGCGCTGTTCGCTGTTGTGCTGGCCAACATCGTGGGTATCTTCATGATTCGCCTGGTGGGCAAGAACCTCGACAAATAAGGAATTCTCATGGCACGTCAATCCACTTTCACATCGGCCTATGTCGTACGCACCTTGGGCGCTTGGGGCGTCGCTTTGCTGCTGTTTTTTCCGTTGGCCTGGCTCATCCTGACAGCGTTCAAGACCGAGTTGCAAGCCATTGCGGTCCCGCCCGAATTGTTCTTTACGCCAACGCTTGAGAATTTTCATGAGGTGAATGAACGCAGCGACTATCTGCAGTACGCCAAGAACTCAGTGCTTACCAGCGTGCTGTCCACGGTCCTTGGCCTGATGATCGCCGCCCCGGCGGCCTACGCCATGGCATTCTTCAAAGGCAAGCGCGACAAAGATATTTTGATGTGGATGCTCTCGACCAAGATGATGCCTGCCGTAGGCGCATTGGTCCCTGTCTATGTGCTGGCCCAAAAGAGCCATCTATTGGACTCACCCATCGCGCTGATCATCGTGTTCACCCTGTCCAACCTGCCCATCATGGTTTGGATGCTGTACTCCCAGTTCAAAGAAATTCCCCGCGAGATTCTGGAAGCCGCGCGCATGGACGGTGCCACGCTCTGGCAAGAAGCCCGTCTGGTGCTGATGCCATTGGCCATGGGCAGTCTGGCCTCGACTGGCTTGCTGTGTCTGGTGCTCTCGTGGAACGAAGCCTTCTGGAGCTTGAATTTGACCGCAGCGAACGGCGGCACGCTGGCCACTTTGATCGCGGGCTACTCCAGCCCCGAGGGCCTCTTCTGGGCCAAGCTGTCGGCAGCGTCGTTCATGGCCATTGCTCCCATCGTGGTCTTTGGCTGGTTCAGCCAGAAGCAGCTCGTCCAAGGACTCACTTTTGGGGCCGTGAAATGATTATTACCCCTTGCCAAGCTGCGCACTGAAGCACCGAGACCCCCAACGCGGGCGTTGCGGCGACCCGTTAAACACCCTCATTTTTGAGACAACACCATGTCCTATTTGCAACTTCAAGGCATCGAAAAATTCTTCGGTGACCACCGCGCCATCAAAGGCATCGATCTGGAAATCAAACCCGGCGAATTCGTTGTTTTTGTCGGGCCTTCGGGCTGCGGCAAGTCCACCTTGTTGCGCTTGATCGCGGGCTTGGAACACATCGACGGCGGCAAGCTCACGCTGGAGGGCCGCGACATCACGCACCTGCCGTCCTCCAACCGTGATCTGGCCATGGTGTTCCAGAGTTACGCGCTGTACCCGCACATGAGCGTGGCAGAAAACATGAGCTTTGCACTCAAGCTCGCCGGGGCACCGAAGTCCGAAATCGACCAAAAGGTGAAGAAAGCCGCCGACATTCTTGACCTCACCAAATACTTGCAACGCACGCCCAAAGAGCTCTCTGGTGGCCAGCGCCAGCGGGTGGCTATCGGACGCGCCATCGTGCGCGCACCCAAGGTGTTTCTGTTTGACGAGCCGCTGTCCAACCTGGACGCGGCCCTGCGCGGCCAGACCCGCATCGAGATTGCCAAGTTGCACCGCGATCTGGGTGCCACCACCATTTACGTGACCCACGACCAGGTTGAAGCCATGACGCTGGCCGACCGGGTGGTGGTGCTGCGCGACGGCCTCATCGAACAAGTGGGTACGCCACTGGAGTTGTACGACCACCCGGCCAACCAATTTGTAGCGCAGTTCATCGGCACACCCCAGATGAATGTGATTCCTTGCGCCAAGCTGCCCGCCAGCACTCAAGCGGCCTGCCCGGCTGCTGCGCGTGATGGTGCAATTGGTTTGCGCCCCGAGGGCATTACCGTGCGCCAAGACACCAGCGGCGCCACGCAAGGCACGGTGGACATCATTGAGGCCCTGGGGGCAGAAACTTTGATTTACGTCACATCCCAACAAGGCGTGCAGTACGTCGCCCGCCAGAGCGACCGCACGGGACTCAAGCTGGGCAGCCCCGTCTCACTGGACATCGACACCGCCCAAGCGCATTGGTTTGATAGCCAGGGTCGAGTGGTCAAAGCCAACGCGGCGGTCTGAGTCGACATATTTCACCTTAAAACCATGACACAACATTTCCAAGGCAAAGTCGCCGCCGTCACCGGCGCCGCATCAGGCATCGGGCGCGCCAGCGCCGAAGCACTCCTGACTGGAGGCGCCCGGGTGGTTCTGATTGACCGCGATGACAAAGCGCTGACGGCTGCTTGCGCCGAACTGGGTGAACAAGCTATTCCGCTGGTGCTCGATTTGCTGGACCCCCAGCAATGCGCGTCGCTGCTGCCAAAGGTGCTGGAACGCACTGGCCAACTCGACATCTTCCACGCCAACGCCGGCCTGTATGTGGGGGGCGACCTGGTTGACGCGCAGCACGATGCCATCGACCGCATGCTCAACCTCAACATCAACGTCGTCATGAAAAACGTGCGCGATGTGCTGAAGCACATGAGCGAGCACAAGACCGGCGACGTCATCGTCACCAGCTCACTGGCCGCCCATTTCCCCACCCCTTGGGAGCCGGTCTATGCCTCTTCCAAGTGGGCCATTGATTGTTTTGTGCAAACCGTTCGCCGCCAGGTGTTCCAGCACGGTATTCGCGTGGGGTCGGTGTCGCCTGGTCCCGTCATCACCTCTCTGCTGGCCGACTGGCCGGCTGAAAAGCTGGCCGAGGCCAAAGCCTCAGGCAGCCTTCTGGAGGCGAGTGAAATTGCCGAAGTGATCGTTTTCATGCTCACCCGACCGCGCGGAATGACGATTCGCGATGTGGTGATGATGCCCACCAACTTTGATCTTTGAGCCCATTTTTATGAATGTCATGCTGCACCTCGGTCTGGGGTCTTTCCATCGCGCCCACCAGGCGGTTTACCTCCACGAACTTCACAAATCGGGCGACCACCGCTGGACGCTGGCGGGTGGCAACCTCCGTGGCGACATGCTTGAGACCCTGGTCGCACTGCAAGCGCAGGGTGGGGCTTACACGCTGGAGACCATCTCCCCCGCAGGCGAACACCATTTCGAGCGCATCACCGCCATCAGCCAGGTGATTGGCTACACGCCTGACCTTGCGGGCTTGATTGCGCAGGGTGCCCACCCTGATACCAAGATCATCTCTTTCACTGTCACCGAAGCCGGCTACTACCTCGACGCGCACAACCAGCTGGACTTTGAGTCCTTTGCAGACCTAAGAAATGATTTGAAGGCGGCCCAAGCCGGACACTCGGGCAGCACGATTTATGGCGCGCTGACTGCCATGCTTCGCGCCCGGCAAGTCAACCATGCCGGGCCTGTCACCTTGCTCAATTGCGACAACCTGCGCCACAACGGTGACCGATCGCGCAGCGGGCTGCTGCAATTCATTGCATTGACGGGAGACACCGAGTTGTTGGCGTGGGTGCAGGCGCACACCAGCAGCCCCAACGCCATGGTTGACCGCATCACGCCCCGCCCCACACCGGATGTGCGTGCGCGCGTGAAAGCCGCCACGGGGGTGGACGACCTTGCCGCGTTGATGGGTGAGCGTTTTATCCAATGGGTCATCGAAGATAACTTTATCGCCGGACGCCCGGCCTGGGAAACCGTGGGCGTAGAAATGGTGACCTCGGTGCAGCCCTATGAAGAGGCCAAAATCCGGGTCCTCAACGCCACCCACAGCTGCATTGCCTGGGCGGGCACGCTGGTCGGCTACGAATTCATCCACCAAGGCACGTTGGACCCGGGGATTCGCCAGCTGGCATTCAACTATGTCACGGACGATGTGATGCCCGTGCTCGACACGCCCGAGAAGCCCTGTCCCATTAACCTTGCCGATTACCGCGACGTGGTGTTGGACCGGTTCAGCAACCCGGCCATTCAAGACACCAACCAACGGGTTGCCATGGATGGCTTTAGCAAGATCCCGGGCTTCATTGCCCCTACCCTTCGGGAGCGACTGGCCCGGGGGGAGTCGATTGCCAGCGTGGCCATGTTGCCCGCGCTGTTTCTGGCTTACCTGCAACGTTGGCATGCGGGTTTGATTCCCTACACCTACCAAGACCAGGCTATGGACCCAGCGGTGGGCCATGCCATCTGTGAAGCCGCAGACCCCGTGGTTGCGCTGTGCTCGGACGTCTCACTTTGGGGTGACATGGCGGGCGACCCGCGTTTGGTGACGTCGGTTCAACAGGCCTATGCCCAAGCGAACGCACTGACGCAGACCCCTGTTCGATGAGCGCATCACGCTTTTGCCCGTCGCATTACCCCCTTGACTGCGTGGGCGGTGCTACGCAGCGCTGACGCACGCCCTGCAACGGTTTCCTCTACCATTGCCCACCATGCCCTCATTGCCGCGCCAACTCAAACCCGAGCTCGAGCACGAGTACGTTCGCTTTCCAGAGTTGGGGTACGAACCCGCCGATGAGCCCGGCGTCATCCGGTGCTTGGCGCATGGTTACCCGACGCCGTTGGCGCGCTGGCATCACCATGATGAGTATGAGTTGCACCTGATCACCGCCACCTCGGGCAAAGTGTTTGTGGGCGACTGGATTGGGCAGTTTCAACCAGGTCACTTGGTGTTAACCGGGCCACGTCTGCCCCACAATTGGGTCAGCATGGATGTGCCCGAAGGCGGCGTCACGGAACGTGACTTGGTCATCCAGTTCCCCCGCGCGCCCATTGAGCTGGCCAGCCAGCATATTCCCGAGCTGCGTGAAGTCATGCCACTCTTGGAACGCTCGCGCCATGGCATTGAGTTCTTTGACATGTTTCCCCAAGCGCTGGCGCATTGGCGCAAAGTGAAAAACGCTCATGGCATTGCCCGGTTTGGCGCATTTTGTGGGTTTCTAAGCGACCTCGTTCAATGCACCGATTACCGAATGCTGTCCAACGCCGCGCTGCAAAGCGTGGACAACGACGCGCAGCTGGACCAAATCAACGCCATTGTGAATCGCGTCACCGACCACTTGAGCCAATCCCAAAGTGCTGCCGACGTCGCCCGCGAGCTGGGCATGAGCGAGAGCGGGTTTTCGCGTTTCTTTCGCCGTGCCACGGGCAACACATTCACTGACTTTGTCAACCAAGTCAGAATCAACCGGGCCTGCCAGTTGCTTATGGAAACAGACCTTGGCATTGCCCACATTGGGTTTGAAGTAGGCTTTAACAACATTGCCAATTTCAACCGCCGCTTTCTCGGCATCAAAGGCATGACGCCGAGCGAGTTCCGGCGTCAAGCCGCGAGCCGTTTTGGCCAAAAGATGTGAACGAAAGCCCCTTACGATGACCAAATTTGCGACCTGCCTGGGATTTATGTGTTTTATGGCGCTAGCCCCCGCCCTGCTTGCGCAACCCGCTATAAATTTGGAAGCAAACCGAGCCCTGTCGGTCGCGACCCTGCCGCTGCGCAATCTGCTCATTGAGGTGCGTCAAATCAGCACGAGCGAGACCGCCGACAGCCAAGGTCAATTGCACGGCGAAGTCCAGCTCGGGTCAAACGCGGCCCGTGTCCAGCTCGGCATCCAAGGCAACTCGCGGCAGCGCAGTGACTCGGTCAATAGCCAGCAACAGGTTTTGGTGCTCAACGGTCGCTCCGCGCGCATTGGTTTGCGCAACAGCCTGCCTTTTTGGCTGGTGCAAACCGTGTTTCACAACGGGGCCATGGTGGTGGTGCCAAGCGGGGTGGTGCTGGAAGCGGGAACCGGGTTCAACGCGCTGCCGCGCTGGGAGGGACAGGGGTCAGTGGAATTGACCGTGTCCGCCTCCCAAAACCAAGGGCGTGACACAAACCAAACCACCAGCACCTCAGCGGTGCTGATGGTGGACTTGGGGGACTGGGTCACAGTGGCCCAGTCGGACCAGCAGTCCATGGGAACCGCGACCCGAGCATTCGGCGTCAACAACAGCCAACAAACCCAGAGCACTCAGGTGCAGGTACGGGTCACCGTGCGTTAGCGCTTGAGCACCCCCATGAGTGTTGCAGCCAACTCTTCGGCGACAAACTTGGCCACGTAAGCGTCAGCACCCACACTTTTAACATGGCTTTCATTGGTGCTTCCCGTCAATGACGAGTGAATCACCACCGGTACCCCCTTGAACCGGGCATCTTGCTTGATGGTGCGCGTGAGCGTGAAGCCGTCCATCTCCGGCATTTCCAAATCGGTCAGCACCAAGGCCACCTTGTCACGCACGGTTTTGCCTTCAGAGACAGCCTCAGCGGCCAGGGCTTGCAAACGGTTCCACGCTTCCTGACCGGACTTGGTCATGATGAACGGCACCCCCATGGCTTTGAGACCTTGCTCGATCATCATGCGCGCAACGGGTGAATCATCGGCCGCCAAAACGACCGTGCCAGGCGGAATAGACACCTTGGGCACCCGGGCATCGTCTGGAACCGCCTCGTGCTCCTTCGGAAACACATCGCGCAAAATTTGCTCCACATCCAACACTTGGGCCAGCCGGGTGTTCTCGACAGCGCCGTCCAGACGGGCAATACTGGTGACCAAGCCGCCGCCCGACCCTTCGGCTGACAGCACATGCTTCCACTCCAGCCGCACAATCTCATTGACCTCTTCCACGGCAAAGGCTTGGGTGGTGCGAGCAAACTCGGTCACCAGCAAAATGCCCAGTCCTTTGGTGGGGTTGCAGCCCACCAGCTTGGGCAGGTTAATGACGGTGATCATTTGGCCCCGAATGTTGGCCACGCCCATCACTGAAGGGGGCGAATTGGCCATTTCAGTGATCTCTGGCATGACCAAGATTTCGCGCACCTTGAAGACATTGATGCCAAAAAGCTCACGCCGCCCGCTGCCTGGCGCCTCGCCCAAACGAAACAGCAGCAACTCGAACATGCTGTTGCTTGCCAAGTTGGTCCGCTCGTCAATATCGCGCATCGAAGAATTGTTATTCATAGCTGTACTGGTTCGTTAACTGAAAAATCACCCAAGGGGCCCGCTTTTTGTCATCTTAGCTGTTTTGGCCAAAAAACCCAGAGCCTCAAAGGCTGTTTGAGCCGGCCCGCCAACTCACCCGCCTGCACCCCCCAACCGGCAAAATAGTCGGCCCGCACCGCCCCCCGAATCGCGCTGCCGGTGTCTTGGGCGAGCACCAACTTTTGCAGCACCAACGAGGGGCTGCTCGACGCCAGCCACACGGGCGTTCCGTAAGGCACGCTGGCAGGATCAACCGCGATGGAGCGCCCGGGCGTGAGCGGCACCCCTTGGGCCCCCCGCGGTCCAAACGCCAAGTCCAGCTCACTCAAACGCTCTTCTTTGAAAAACACCATGCGCGGGTTGCTCCATAACAATTCACCCAACCGTTGCGGGTTTTGGGCAATCCAGGCTTTGATGCCGGGCCAAGTCGCGTCCCGCACGGCGCCCTGATCGAGCAACCAGCGACCCACACTCTTGTACGGTTGATCGTTGGTGCCCGCATAAGCCAATCGCACCACCCGCTGAGAGCCGTCGTCTTCCGTCACGCGAATGCGGCCTGAACCCTGAATCTGTAACACCAGTGCATCCACGGGGTCAGCCAAGTACACAATTTCACGCCCCCGCAGCGCTTGCTGGGCGGCGGGCAGGGTGTCCATTTCTTGGCGGGTGTACCACGGCTTTCGCTGCCCCAAATTCAGCGGAGGCTGGTACAAGGGCACCTGGAACCCAGGACGCGGCGTGCGCGACGCATCGAACAACGGCTCAAAGTAGGCCGTTAACAGCCCGTCTGTGGTGGTGCCGTCCACCGGCTCCACCCGGTAGGGCTGAAGTCGCGATCGCATCCACTGGCGTTGCGCCGAGGCATCGCCAATGCTCAGGCGGCGCACCTCACCGCAAAGGGAGGCGAACACCGGACCAGGGCGCTCACAACTTTTCACCCAGGCGTTCCACGCTTCATGCAGCGCATCGGTCTCAAAACCCGGCAATTCAGCCCAACGCACCGGCGTCCAGCGGCTTTTAACTTGCACGATTTCGCTCGGCAACGGGCCCGTATCGTCCGGGTCAAAAATAACCATCGGGGCCACCACGGGCGCGGTCGCGGGCATGGGCACGGGCTCCCCGGTGGGGGCTTGAATCGGCGGGCTGCTGCAAGCGACCAGCGTGCCTACAATGCCCCCCACAAACAAGGGACGAAGGAGTTTTTTCATGAGTTTGCTATTGCTGGAGGCCTTGGGTGCCTTGTTGATACTGCTGCTTATCGTGTGGTGGACCATGTTCTCGGGACGACCCGGAGGCGAGCTTGCGCCCCCCCCAACCCGCGCCGACCCCGCCCCTGCAGCCCCGCTTGAAGGGGAAGAAAAAACGGGCTCCCCACGCAAGCCATGAAAGCAGACCAGTCGCATCACACGGCGCTCACAACACACGGTGCGTTAACGCGGGCAGACGGGTACGGCACGCGGTGAGGTGCTCGTAGTTCAGGTCGGTCATTACCCAACCTGCCGCTTCGGCACGCTCGGCCAATACCGTACCCCAGGGGTCAATCAACAACGACTGCCCCCACGTGCGACGGCCATTGTCGTGCACGCCACCTTGCGCGGCTGCGGCCACAAAAGCCAGGTTTTCAATTGCGCGGGCGCGCAGCAGCACCTCCCAGTGCGCTTGTCCCGTGGTGTGAGTGAACGCACTGGGCACCAGCATCAGATCCGCCCCGGCGCGGGCATAGGCCCGGTACAACTCAGGAAAACGCAAGTCATAACAAATACTCAAACCAATGCGCCAGCGGTGCCCGTCACCTGACGGCAGGTCAAACAGCACCGGCTCACAGCCCGGGGCCAGCACGCGAGACTCATCGTAGGACTCTTGGCCATTGTCAAACCGGAACAAATGAACCCAAATTTTCCATTAGCCTGTTCCAGTCGGGTGATGGGCGGTGAATTTGACCGGCAAATCGAACTGCGTGGCCTCATCCCAAAGCCCCTTCATCCACTGTCTGTGCTGCATGGCCATTGCC
>JBAQDW010000461.1:0-5542 GCA_049286445.1 Rhodoferax sp.
ATTAAACTCGCTTAGCAGCTGCTCCATGTCGTATGTGCATCAATCGCAATTTGGAATCTCCTTTAGCTTATCTCTAACTTCTCTCGAGGCCGGTCCAACAGGAGCTCGGCTGATCGACTAGAAAAGATCGATAGAACCACCAAAAGTCGAGCGAGCAACCACTGCTGCGTTTCCTTTTCTCTCCTCTACGGCCAATGTGTCAGGATGAGAGTGGGCCAACCGTTTAACGAGCGCTTTTCCGGTCACCGGAAAAAAGCAAACCTTCCTAGGGTGTCTATCAAGGACATCTTGCGACACAACAGGAATACGCTCAGTCGCCAGATAATCAAGTACAAATTTTGTATTCCGTTCACCCACATTCATAGAGGTGAACCCTGCCATCACTTGGGCTCCCCCAAATACTTTCGCCTGCATTGACTCCCGTCGCGCGCCTCTTTTCAGCATTTCGTTGATTAAAAGCTCCATTGCATAGGACCCGTAACGCCCAAAACCATCACTGGCATCTCCATCCGGCAGCATAAAGTGATTCATTCCTCCCGCTCGAACACGTCCATCCCAAATGCATGCAGAAATGCAGGACCCCAAAACTGTCATCAAAACCATATCGTCAGCAGATACAAAATACTCGCCAGGCAAAACCTTCACTGCATCGTATTGGAAATGATGATCTTTGTAAAAAAAAGAGGCCTCACCAGGATTTCGGGGTTGCGCCTTCAATTCATCTAAAAGGGAAGCTCGCCCTCCAGACACAGAGGGCGTCTTAAAAGTGGTGATGTGCTGCGATTGAGAAGAAGTCATGGCTGCCTTTGAGTCAAGAGACTGACTGAACACACCTTTATGTCCAGTCTGAAAAAAAACGCTCAGCAGCGCTCATAAACAGTTTTCCCTCTAAGCACAAACAAATCGCGTGAATCACCGAAATTTTCGGCATGACCGACAAACAATAAACCGCCAGGAGCCATCACTCTATGAATGCGCTCCAGCACCTTACGCTGTGTGGGAGGATCAAAATAAATCATTACATTTCGACAGAAAACAATGTCAAACGGATCTCGAAAAGGCCAGTCATCGCGAGTTAAATTTACATTTATAAACTGAATATTTGTTTGCAGTTGCGGCTTTACACGAGCCAACCCAACATTTTTTCCTCGACCTCTCAGAAAAAATCGTACTAATCGATCTTCACTGAGTCCCTTTAAACTTTCGACTTTATAAACACCTTTTGAAGCCGCAGATAGAACTTTAGAATCAATATCACTGGCAGTCAGGGAAAATTCACCCCTTTCACCGAGCGCTTCAACTGCAGTCATCGCGATCGAATACGGCTCCTCTCCAGTGGACGCAGCACTGCACCACATTCTCCAAGGGCGTCCGCCGTGGCCATTTTTTAAATGGGAGAAGAGAATATCAAAGTGATGCGCTTCACGAAAAAAGGATGTTAAATTTGTGGTCAAGGCGTTAACAAACTCTTGCCACTCTGGAGCGTCTTGCGCCTCAAGGCTTCCAAGGTAATCCTTAAAACTGCCATGTCCAGTCTCTCTTAGACGGCGTGACAATCTGCTGTAAACCATGGCATGCTTGCCGTCATGCAGACTAATCCCAGCGCGTTGATAGATCAGTGCTTGGACTCGACTGAAATCTGCATCGGTCCAGACAAACTCTAGATCTCCTGAATTGCCTTTATTGGAGGCAATATCATCGAACCCACCAATGTCGATTCGGCCCCGCAAGGAGGAATCTATCGGAGTTTTTTTGGTCATTGGCAACAATAAAATCGATAGCTAAAGAGGCACATCCGCAGTCAAGCCCATCTCCACGCCTGACATCAACCTCTCAATATCAAGCAAAATAAGCATTCTTTCCCCCAGCGAGCCCAATCCCAAAACGGACTCACTGCCTATGACGCTCTCTATGTCTGGGGCGGCCTTCAAACTATCAGTAGGTAGTTCCATTACATCACTGACCGAGTCCACGACGATTCCAACAATTCGATTGCGAAGATTCAAGACGATAACAACAGTAAATGAGTTGTAATCTGCTTTCACACAATTAAACTTCAACCGCATATCAACGATAGGCACGATAGTCCCTCGTAAGTTAACAACACCCTTGAGAAATAGAGGTGCGTTCGCGATTCGCGTTGGCCGCTCATACCCGCGTATCTCCTGAACCTTCAATATGTCGATGCCGTACTCTTCCTGATCAAGCTTAAAAGTCAGATACTCGCGCGCGTCAGCTGCAGTAGTGGCGCCGATATTCTCCATAGCCCCCATAGCGACCTCCTTTTAAATAAATGACTCAGTGGCGGGAACGGCGAACCAGTGCACCCGTGTCCAGAATAAGTGCGACCTTGCCATCCCCCAAAATCGTAGCGCCAGAAATATTGGGCACTTTTCTGTAATTGGATTCGAGATTTTTCACAACAACCTGTTGCTGTCCCAATAACTCATCGACCAAAAGAGCTACGCGACTCCCGTCAGCCTCGACCACAACCATGATGTCTCCCGATTTTCCCGATTCCATTCGAGGTACTTGGAACACGGACTCAAGTTCAATCACGGGCATATATTCATCCCTGACCTTCACCAACTGTGATCCCTGACCAACGGTATTGACCGACTCCGCCTTGACCTGAAAAGATTCAATTACCGACGAGAGCGGCAATATATAAACTTCATCACCAACCCCTACAGACATGCCATCCATAATCGCCAAGGTTAACGGAAGTCGAACCGACACCTTCATCCCCTGACCCTCCGTCGATTCGATTTCTACAGTCCCATTTAATGCCGTTATGTTTCTTTTAACAACATCCATCCCAACACCACGGCCCGAAACATCAGTGACGACATCTGCGGTGGAGAAACCTGGCGCAAAAATTAACTGCCACACCTCTGAATCGGGCATCTGATCAGAGACGTCAATTCCACGCTCACGGGCCTTTGTCAAAATTTTTTCACGAGACATCCCCCGACCATCATCGCGAACCTCGATAACGATCGACCCGCCTTGATGAGCCGCAGACAAAGTAATAGTCCCGGTTTCCGACTTACCCGCCCGGAGTCGATCTACAGGCATCTCAACACCATGATCACAGCTATTTCGCACAAGATGAGTCAACGGGTCCGTTATTTTCTCTACCAAGCCTTTATCCAATTCCGTTGCCTCACCTACGGTAACGAAATCAACTTTTTTACCTAATTTGCCAGCAAGATCCCGCAACATTCTTGGGAACCGACTGAATACAATTGACATTGGAATCATGCGAATAGACATCACAGACTCTTGTAGATCACGCGTATTTCGATCCAAGTCAGTAAGCCCTGTCAACAATTGTTGATAAAGTGCCGGATCGAGTGCTCGACTGTTTTGCGCCAGCATGGCTTGAGTAATAACGAGTTCCCCGACCAAATTGATCAGCTGATCAACCTTACTAATAGCAACGCGTATCGTTGCTGCTTCAGGCTGCACCATCGCACCCGACGACTTACCACTCAACGCGCCAAGAGCTTTTGACGTGGGGTTAGCAGCTAAATCGACGGAAGTCTCAGGCGCCCCAGGCGAACCATCGAAAAAACCAAAACCAGGAAAAGGTGCAAGCGGAGCGCCAACCGGAGGGTCATCATCGTAAGGGTTAACGCGGGATGGGTCAGCAGCAATAGCAGCTAGGCCCTGGCCGAATTCAGAACCAGAGTCGATTTGCTTAATTGAAACTCTTTCCCGAGAAACATGGAACGCAAATAAATCAAGAAGATCGGCATTTGAAGAGGTTGTCTCAATCGAGAAAAGACCATAATCTACCTTTCCGCTCGGCATTGAAAGGGCTTTACCAAGTCCAGGAATGTCTCGAAACAATTCTGTAATCGCATCTGCATGTGCAGGGTGGTCCAAAGGACCGATCAGGACCTCAAGGTGACGCATAGCGAGATCATCTGTGCCGCTTGAAGTAGCAATATGGGGCTGCGCAGACGCACTTACCGAAATCACGTGCTCAATTGGTGGCTGCTGAATCACTTTTTTCCCTGCAGCAAGTGCGCTGATCCGCTGCACTAAATCTGAAGTCGGTAGCGGATCCCCGATACCTCCGGCTTGGTGGCGGGACAAGAGCCCGCGAGACGCGTCAGCGGACTCCAACAATACGTCAACCATCGCAGAATTTGGTTGAAGTTCGTGGCGTCGCAAACGATCCAGCAATGACTCCATCTGGTGAGTCAATTCCGCGACGTCAGAGAATCCAAAGGTAGCTGCACCTCCCTTGACGGAATGGGCACACCGAAAAATCCCATTGAGATCCTCGTCGTCTGCATTTTCCAAGTTCAAATTCAGCAGCATTTGCTCCATCAAATCGAGATTTTCTCCAGCCTCTTCAAAAAAAATCTGATAAAACTGGCTCAGATCAAAATCCCCGCCAGCGCCCCCACTTTCAGTCTGTGCTGCTGCCATCTACATCTCCAAGTTTTAATGAGTTCGATGCTGGTGAACGAATGTCTTTATTTGATAACTTTCTTAATCACATCAAGCAAGCGTGCTGGATCAAAGGGCTTCACGAGCCATCCTGTCGCGCCAGCTGCGCGCCCAGCCTGCTTCATTAGATCGCTTGACTCGGTTGTCAACATCAAAATTGGAGTCGTCTTGAACTGCGGATGCTCTCTCAGCTTTCGAGTCAGACCCAACCCATCCAACCTTGGCATATTTTGATCCGTCAAGACAAGGTCGAATGTCTGAACTTGTGCTTTTTCATAAGCGTCAATCCCGTCAACAGCCTCAACCACTTGATAACCGGCCCCAGTTAAAGTGAAAGATACCATCTTGCGCATGGACGGCGAATCGTCAACTGCGAGTATTAAAGGCATTTTTAGCTCCGACTATATCTATGGATAAAAAATAAAATTCAAAAAAGCTCAATGGACCCAGCGTCCATCTCATCTTGTGTGACAGGGTTGGGACGCTCTGGTACCTCTTCAACAAATGGAACTGCTTCACCATCCTCTTGTCCCATTGATTCCGAAGCCAATCGATAAGCGCAACCCTGAAGAATTTTGGATGTATGAACAATTAACTGAGATGCCAAGTCCTGAAACTGCAACTCGGTTACAGCGGCCTTTAACGTGCAGCGAACCGCTTCTAGGGCCTCTGAGTCCTGTAATACGGGATCTTGCAAGTTAGCACTTGCGCTCGTGAAGCGCGCCAGTAGGTTTTCCATCGTGTGGGAAAGCAGTCCATCGAGTCGATTTAAATCATGAACGACAACGAGAAGAGAGTCCTGCAAATCAGCCACTAACATGACTGGAAGTTGAATTGCGGGAACAAAAGACGGTGGCTGGTCGTGTTGCATTTTCTATCCAATCTCAATACCAAGCGCAAGCCCCAGAAAGAACTTTGATAAAGAACTGCATCTGACGAGGCGATCAGGATTCCAACAGCTAAGGGGGAGAATATGCACGCTGCCCTTACCTTCCAAGGCACATGAATCGGCACCCGCAAGGTCATATCATCGAGCACAATGATAGCGGTAAATGACATGCAAAAAAAGCACCTTCCT